>JAVEZW010000059.1:0-17468 GCA_034002805.1 Bacteroidales bacterium
GGTATAATGAAGTAACTGATGCAGGATTTAAATCATTTAATACAATTTCTGCAACAATTTATTCTCATTACATTAATATTCTAAATTTCTTTGATAATAGGAGCACTAATGCTTCTGCTGAATCATTCAATGCTAAACTTAAGGCTTTTAGATCATCATTAAGAGGTGTAAACGATACTTCTTTCTTTTTATACAGAGTAGCTAAAATTTATGCGTAATTTTTTACCATCCCACAGAATTATGAAGTGATCCCAGATAAACCCGATATTTAAGTTTTTATATATTTTTGATTTAAGTTATCCATTCAAAAAAGCAAACATAATTTTGGCATTAAAAATTTAGAGAACTATCTTTACATTAAGTTATAAATTATTTAATAATATGCGTCATTTACTGTTAGTTACATTTTTATGTAACTTTTTCTTTTTGCAATCCTTTGGACAAAACCCCTTAACTATTTATGGAAAAATTACTGACTCTGAGACAGGTGAGTTTTTAATAGGTGCAACCATTTATTGTTCAGAACTAAAAATTGGTATTACTTCGAATAATTATGGTTTTTATTCATTAAAACTACCCAAGGGTAATCATAGATTATTAATATCATTTATAGGTTACAATTCTATTGAGCAGGAGGTTTTGTTAACAGAGAATAAAGAAATTAATTTTTCAATTAGACAAAAAGAGCTGATCTTGGATGAAGTGGTTATTACTGCAAATAGCAATGAAATAATTAATTTAAATAAAACGAGTTACCATAAACTAGATTTGGTAAAAATAAAAAATGTTCCTTCTGTTGCTGGTGTTTCAGATATTTTAAAAACCATTCAATTGTTACCTGGTATACAAACTACCAACGAAGGTACAGTTGGATTTAACGTGAGAGGAGGTTCTTTTGATCAAAATCTTATTCTCCTTGATGAAGCTCCTTTATATAATCCATCACATGCATTAGGTTTCTTTTCGACTATAAACTCAGAAATGATAAAAGATGTTTCTGTTTACAAAGGTGACTTTCAGGCGAAATATGGAGGACGAGTATCTTCGGTTGTTGATATAAGATTACGAGAAGGTAACAATCAACAATATAAGGTCCAAGGAGAGGTTGGGATATTAGCAAGCAACTTAATAATTGAAGGACCAATTCAGAAAGAAAAATCCTCTTTCATAATCTCAGGTAGGTATTCATATGCAGGCTGGATGGCAAATCTTTTAGATGAAGTTGGCGACTTATTTTACATACCGTCTCTAAATAATTTTAAAAGTGGAAACGATGTCTATTTCTATGATCTTAATGCAAAGCTAAATTTCAATTTGAATTCTAAAAATCGATTATTCATATCGGGATATAATGGATTAGATTATTTTTATTCAAGTAACATAGATGATAGGTCCACACTCCAATGGGGGAATTCGACTGGTACAATAAGATGGAGCCATCAAGCCAATTCACAAGTATTCATGAATACTTCACTCATTTACTCAAATTATAATTATAAAAACAATTTTGAGAATATTAGCTTTGGTCAGAGGTGGTCGTCTAAAATTCAAAATGTTAACTTAAAGCACGATATAGATTATTATTATTCCACCGATCATCACTTATCCCTTGGATTAGCCATAGAGTATTTTAAAATAAATCCTGGTGATTTAACTATTTTGGATACGATTACAGAAAGTAAGGGCAATTCATTACCAATTGAAAATAGTATACAAGCAACCATTTATATAAGTGACAATTGGGATATTAATGATAAATTCAATGTGAATTATGGATTAAGAGTTTCAGCTTATGGAGTATTGGGTAACGGGTATGCGTTTACTTTTAATGAGGATGGTACAAGAGAAGATTCTACTTTCTTTAAATCAAGTGAGTTTGAAAAAATGTATTACTTTTTAGAACCCAGGTTAAATATACAATACAAAGTAAATCCAGAATTGTCATTTAAATTTTCATATACTCGGGCTAATCAGTCATTACATCAGCTAAGTAATACATCCATAAGCCTCCCTACAGATATGTGGGTTCCTATAGATATTAATATTAAACCCGTTAAATCAAATTCTTTTTCGTTAGGATATTATCAGAAATTAAGCAAGATAAGGAATATAGATTTTTCAATTGAAGCATATTACAAAGAGTTAGATAATATAATTGATTATATTGATAACGCTGATTTGCTTATGAATGAAAATGTTTCCACACAAATAAAATCAGGTAAAGCCAATGCGTATGGAATAGAATTCTTACTACAAAAAAACAGCAATAAATTCAATGGATGGATATCATATACCTATTCATCTGTAAAATACAATATTGAAGGAATAAATAATGATGAATCTTATTATCCCCGACATGAAAAGCCTCATAATTTATCAGTTGTTTTAAACTATAATCTAAAACCAAGACTTATACTAAATACAGTTTTTAAGTATAATTCAGGTGGATATATAACAGTACCTGAAGGTACATTCTATTATAATGGAGCAACTTTCAATTACTACACAGAAAGAAATGGATATGAATTGTCTGCTTATCATCGATTAGATATTGGGATAAAATATTTAACAAAAAGGAGTCAGAATCGAAAATATAAAAGTGAGTGGGAACTGGGTATTTATAATGTTTATGGTAGGAAAAATACTTTTTCAATGTACACTAAGCCAACCTTGGAGGGCGTTTCATTTTATAAAATGTATGTATTTGGAGTAACTCCTTATATAACTTACAAATTCAAATTTTAACTTCATGGGTATGAAAAGATATTTATTGATTTTATTAGCCGCTTGTTTATGTCAGATAGTAATTTATTCGTGTACTGAAGAGATAGATTTGGGCTTAAACCAACATGAAAAAAAGTTGGTAATCGAAGCTCTTATTACTGACCAGCCAGGGCCATATTTTGTTCGATTAACCAGAACGTCAAATTCTTTATATACACCAAGCATAGCTGATACAAGTTATGCCAGTCATGCTGAAATAGTAAAAAATGCCACAATAATTATTTCAGATAATGCTGGTAATATTGATACGTTGATTCCATCACCATATGCTTTCTATACCTATTCATTTGAAAAACCAGATAGCCTGATAGGTTATTATACTACAAAAAATTTTCAGGGGGTTTCAGGGAGAAAATATTATTTAAAAATAGAGGTTGATGATAAGGTTTTTCAGGCAGAAGCAGATATGATACCGGTTCCAGATATAGATACCATAGTTTTCAATATTAGTCCTGGAGACCCGGGTAAGGAGGACAAAGTAGTTCCACTCGTTAAAATGCAACCAACAGATAATAATGAAATGTATTATCTGTTTACGGCTCAGAATAGACCAAATGCATTACATTATAATATAGCGGTATTTTCAATTTTAAAATGTGAAAATAATAACGCCAATTTATACCCACTATATAATGAAACCTCCACAGAAGGGTGGCATTTTAATTTCTCATCTGATTTTCGGGATACCACTCAGTTTAATGTTTATTCGCTAAATAAAAAATCGTATGATTTTCATAAAAATATTATTAAACAATTTAGCAATGATGGAGGAGCATATAAACCATCACCATCAACACCACAAGGTAGTTTTGGAGATGAAGCAATAGGGTTATTTCAAGTTTCTTCAGTAAAAACATTTAAAACCAAACTAGACTTTTATTACATGTTTAAAAGATAGGTGTTTGGTATCATGGCAAGGTTTAATGCCTAATTATTAAAGAATTTGTACATCTTTAATATTGTTAAATTAACGTGAGTTCGATATAAGAAATTAAATATAAGCTTGTGTTTAATACTAAACTATTAAAAATACTTTAATAGTCAGATAGAATTTATTAGAAAAAGCTCCATCGGAGCTAAATCTTTATAGAAGATAAAGTTAAAGAGGAAATGCGCACCAATCACTTTGTTCTTTATATGTAAATCAGCCATGTGGTGCGCAAAACAAAGATAAGATTGTAATTATCTATTTTGTCTTTGAATCATTGCGCGTCAAAAAAACATAAGCCCATTGAACAACATATTACTGCCGCGCTGATTTTTGCATTATTATTTTACTATAAAGATTTTGCTCCGCTGGAGCATAAAAAATCAAAAAATATGAAAGTAATTTAGGATTAAAATGAACTCACGTTATATTAAGCAAAAATAATGCTCCAGAATTATGTAATAGTTAAAACAAAGCAAAAAACCGCCCAAGATTAATCTAAGGCGGTTTCTTATAATAAAATATCATTAGTTAATCTAAATCCTGTTCTTCTTCGATAAAGTTAATTCCGAATTCTTCCAACTCCTTTAATACTGGTTCGTAAACATCTTTAACAATTGGAATGACAACCCCTTTTTTGGTTATTACACCTGTTAAAAGAAGCTTGGTTGCTATTGCCATTGGAATACCTACAGTAATTGCCATAGCTGTATGAACAGTATCTTTTCCTTTTACAACCAATGATGAAGTAATTCGTTTCGTTTTACCTTTAAGTTTATACTCAAACTGATGCTGCATTACAATCATATCTTTATCATCAGGACCTAAAGCCCATTTTTCTTCAAGTAGTTTTTGCAATATCTGAGCAGGAGTAGCATTTGGTAAATCAATCTTTTTATTTTCAAAAATCCCCAACCATTCTAATCGTTTCATGGTTTCCGATTGCATATCAATACCTACATATTTTGCTAATTTTTGCTCAACAGTATCTTTTTCATCATGAGGTAAAAAACTATTTGTAAAATCTCTGTAAGTCATGTTGGCAGAGTTTTCAACAACATAAGTATCGTCGGTGGCTCCAAGCTGAACAAAAACATTCCAGCCAGCGCAATAACCCGGACGACGCAATGTTCCTCGTAATAATGTTGGAATATTTTTTAAGCCATATACTTCTCTATAACTTAATGAATCACGATTTAAATACATCTCAAATTCACCCATATCCAATACTGACATTTTCTCGGTTCGGGTAAATAATTTTTGATAGGGAATGTATTTTAATTGTCCATGATCAATAAACTGAGCAACAGATTGTCCTGCAACAACAACATTTCTCGGATTCCAGGTAAATTTGTAATTCCATGGATTAGTATCATATTCAGGAGCAACCAATCCGCCTGTGTTAGATTTGAATGAAATCAATTCGCCACCTTTGGCTTTAATTTCATCAATAACTTTCATAGCTGACATATGATCAATCCCCGGATCAACACCAATTTCATTTAAGAGAAGAATATTTTTAGCAATCGCTTTATCATGCATTGCTTTTATTTCTTTCGAAACATAAGAAGCGGTTACCATATCTTTTCCATACTCAACACATTTTTCGGCTGCCAGGTAATGGAATCGTGCGGGCAACATAGAGATTACCACATCAGTTTGTTTGATCTCTGCATCACGCTGAGTTTCATTAAAAATATCAAAGGCAAATGCTTCGCCGTTTTTATGGTTTTCGATTTTTCGTTTGGCTGTTTCTATTGACATATCGCCAACTTTAATCTTCCAATCGTATTTTTCTGAATGATCAAGAAGGTATTTTATCAAGCTTGATGATGATAAACCCGCTCCGAGGATTAGTATTTTTTTCATAGTAAATTTAATTTATTGAATTGCTAAAGTAAAACTATTTTCAGCATTGAAAAATAGTTTTTATCATAGTTTTGCTAAATTTTAAGAAATGATTTCATCGTTATTGGTATAAATAATCAAATAATATTTAAAGAGTTTTTATTATTTCAAAAAAATGTTATTTTTACGCACAACAAAATCTTACCCTAAGATTTTACCTAAAAAATGAATGCATTATAGTCCTTGTTTACCCCAAGGACTATTTTTTTGTTTTATAGATTATCTGTTTGTTAAAAAATCAACTCATAATCATTATAAAAAATGACTGATAAGCTTTATTTTTGTTTGATACACCTAATAAAAAATAAAAAAATTGTCGATAGAGCAGAAATACGCTGAAACACCCTTGATGAAGCAATACTATGAAATTAAAAGGCAGCATCCTGACGCAATCCTTTTATTTCGGGTAGGTGATTTTTATGAAACGTTTGGCGAGGACGCGATTAAAGCATCCGAAATTCTGGGTATTACATTAACAAGGAGAGCTAACGGATCGGCTTCGTTTGTAGAATTGGCCGGTGTTCCTTATCACGCTATCGATACATATCTTCCGAAGCTTGTACGTGCAGGTCAGCGAGTTGCTATTTGTGAGCAGCTCGAAGATCCAAAAAAAACAAAGACAATTGTTAAAAGAGGTGTTACGGAGCTTGTTACGCCAGGTGTGTCGTTAAATGATAATGTGCTTGAACACCGCGAAAATAATTTTCTGGCGTGTGTTCATCTCGAAAAAAATATTGCCGGAGTTGCATTTTTAGATATCTCGACTGGTGAGTTTCTTACATCCGAAGGGAGTTTCGAATATGTTGACAAATTATTAAGCAGCTTTCAGCCCAAAGAAGTATTATGCGAAAGAAGTAAGTATCAGTTGGGTAGAGAACATTTTGGTGAGAAAATTAATCTATATAAGCTCGATGAATGGGTTTTTACCGAAGAAAACACAACAGAAAAACTGCTAAAAAAATTTCAAACCTCATCATTAAAGGGTTTTGGAGTTCATAATCTACGATATGGAATTATTGCTGCCGGGGCTATTTTGCAGTATCTCGAATTAACACATCACGATAAAACCCAACATATATTAGCTCTTTCGAGAATCGAAGAAGAGCATTATGTGTGGCTCGATAAATTCACTATTCGTAATCTGGAGCTTTTTTATTCGATAAACGAAGGTGCAAAAACGCTAATTGATGTTATTGATAGAACGATTACTCCTATGGGAGCCAGAATGCTTAAACGTTGGGTGGCATTACCTCTTAAGGAAGAAAAACCGATTAAAGAAAGGCTCGATGTAGTTGAATATCTATTAGGTAATAACGATTTTAAAGAGTTAATCAGCGAGCATATTAAAAATATTGGTGATCTTGAGCGTATTATCTCCAAAGTAGCAACCGGAAGAGTCAATCCCCGCGAAGTAGTGCAGTTAAAAATAGCGTTATCATCAATTCAACCTATTAAAGAAGCTTGTCTTGGTTCAGGAAATCCAGCTTTAATCAAAATAGGCGATCAATTAAATCCTTGCTTTGCCATACGCGACAGAATTGAAAAAGAATTACAGTCCGAGCCATCAGTTTTGCTTAGCAAAGGAAATTATATTGCACCAGGTGTATCGGCCGAGTTGGATGAATATCGAAAATTGGCTTATTCGGGCAAGGATTTTCTTGCTCAGATTCAGCATCGCGAAATAGAAAGAACCGGTATAACATCTCTTAAAATCAGTTTTAACAATGTTTTTGGATATTACATTGAAGTAAGAAATACGCATAAAGATAAGGTTCCGTCAGAATGGATCAGAAAGCAAACGCTAGTTAGTGCCGAAAGATATATTACCGAAGAACTCAAAGAATATGAAACAAAGATTCTGGGAGCCGAAGAAAAGGCTCTTGAATTGGAGAACAAACTGTTTTTGGATCTGGTAGCAAGTTTAACTGATTATATTCCTGCTATTCAGCTTAATGCCTCGTTAATTGCCCGACTCGATTGTTTGCTTTCGTTTGCTGTTATAGCTATGAATAATAATTACCGACGACCCGAAATAAATAACTCAGATATTATCGAGATCAAAGATGGCCGCCATCCTGTAATCGAGCAGATGTTGCCTGTTGATGAGCCATATATTGCAAATGATATTCTGCTTGATAATGATCAACAACAAATCATTATGATTACCGGTCCCAATATGTCGGGTAAGTCGGCCTTGTTGCGACAAACAGCACTAATAGTTCTAATGGCACAGATAGGGAGTTTTGTATCAGCCTCTGATGCCAAAATTGGATTAGTTGACAAGATTTTTACACGAGTTGGAGCTTCTGATAATATATCGTTGGGCGAATCAACATTTATGGTTGAGATGCACGAAGCGGCAAGTATATTAAATAACCTATCGCACCGAAGTTTAATTTTGCTTGATGAAATTGGTCGTGGTACAAGTACTTACGATGGGATCTCTATAGCCTGGGCTATGGCTGAGTATATTCACGAACATCCAACAGCAAAAGCAAAAACATTGTTTGCGACACATTATCATGAGCTTAATGAAATGGAAAAATCATTTAGCAGAATAAAGAATTATAATGTTTCGATAAAAGAACTGAACGACAAAGTAATTTTTCTCCGAAAACTTAAAAGAGGCGGTAGCGAGCACAGTTTTGGTATTCATGTAGCCGCAATGGCCGGAATGCCTAAAAGCGTGGTAAACAGAGCTAATGAAATTCTTAAGGATCTCGAAAAATCTGGTGAAAAAGATTCGCTAGCTAAGCCTGTCGGCGAGATTGCACAACACCGTGAAGGATTTCAGACAACTATTTTTCAGTTAGACGATCCGGTATTAAAACAGATCCGCGATGAGATAAAAAAACTCGATATAAACAATCTTACACCTATGGAAGCGCTTAATAAACTAAATGATATTAAGCGACATATAGGGTTGTAATAAAAATCAGCAAAATTAAAGTTGGTTTTTTGTAGATTTTTTTTTGAGAAACAAATTTTTTAGATATATTTGCAGTCGCAAATTGCGAGAATAGCTCAGTTGGTAGAGCACGACCTTGCCAAGGTCGGGGTCGCGAGTTCGAGTCTCGTTTCTCGCTCTTTTTTTTTGGAATAATTACAGGTTCTTATACAAAAAAAAATACCATTGAAAATGCCCAGGTGGTGGAATTGGTAGACACGCAGGACTTAAAATCCTGTGGCCATTATGGCTGTGCGGGTTCAAGTCCCGCCCCGGGTACCACAAAAACTCAGAATCCTCGATAACACTAGTTGTCGGGGATTTTTTATTTTACCAGGGGGAAGAATGGGGGCATTAAAGGATCAAGACGAATGGTTGAGAATTTGTGTGTTGGGCATTAGATTTGAATTACGAGATAGCTAATGTATAAGTACTACATTCATCTTAAACAAAACCTGGTTTTGCATGTTTTATTGTTGTGTGATGTATAAAATTATGCCGACCATTAAAACCCAATGGTTTGAATTGCAAACAACTCAAATTAAATCATTTACACAATGAAAAACGCCAAAGAGCTTTCGAATGAACAACGCAACGAATTAATCAGAACTTTAAAAGCCCGTTTTGAGAAAAATTTGAATCACCATTTGGGACTTGAATGGGATAAAATTGAGGCAAAGCTAGAGGCAGAAAAGGAAAAGCTTTGGTCGCTGCATGAAATGGAACGCACTGGTGGCGAACCCGATGTAATGAGTTATGATAAACAATCGGGGGAATATGTTTTTGTTGATTGTTCTGCTGAAAGTCCAAAAGGCCGCAGAAGTGTTTGTTACGACCGCGAAGCGCTCGAATTAAGAAAAGAGCATAAACCTGAAAATAATGCTGTAGAAATGGCTGCCTCGATGGGTATTGATCTTTTAACCGAAGAACAATATAGGGAGTTGCAAAAACTCGGAAATTTCGATACCAAAACATCGAGTTGGATAAAAACACCTACCGAAATCCGAAAACTTGGTGGAGCGCTCTTTTGTGATCGCCGGTACAACCATGTTTTTACGTATCACAATGGTGCCGAATCCTATTATGCTGTGAGAGGTTTTCGCGGATTGCTTAAAATTTAATTTTAACTTATTTACGGCTAAAATATTATTAGTTTCAGATTAGATTGTTATTACTTCTTTTTTTTGGTTTTTCTTTGGCAAACAGATTTGCAGTATATTTTTCGTATAGTTCGAATAAAAACTCCATGCGTTTTGCTTCGGTTGTAAAAGGTTGGGAGCGATACGCCAAATCTACAGCTTTATCGAGTTCGTTGTGCGCTTTAACCAACGCGGGTGGCATTCCATCTGGTTCATACAAATCAGCCATTTTGCTATTTGAAAACTCAGCTCTAAGATTTAATATTTTTTGAGCACTTTCTTCTATTGATGTTTTTTGCTTATCTGTTGGGTTTTCAGGCCAAGGGAAGTTGTTGTAAACAATTCCATTTGAATATCTGTAATCACTTTTTAATCGTCCGCAAATACTTTTTACCCAAGCCATATGCATAAAAGATGTCAAAATACCAAAATGGTAAATTTTTGCATTTGGTATAATTAAACAAAGATTACTGGCAATTACATTTTTTGGCATAAATCCAATAGGAATATATTTCCTTCTTTCAGAGGAAACACTAGGAATAATAATATATTCGCTATCTTCGTGCGATTTAAATGCAAACTGTGTAGGATAATCAGCTAATTTTTGTGTGTCTTTTCTGTCGCTTTCAAGCCGGAATTTTCTGACATTCCCAATTCTTGTCATTAAAAATTTTGATGTCTTTATTTCATTTGGATTGAAATCTTCAATCCATAAACAATACCTAATCCTACCATTAATAAATTCTTCACTGCCATAATAACGTCTGATAAATTTCTCAATAAAAGGTTCATTTTTTATGGCATCATTTCTTTCTTGCTCATCTAATATCAGCCAGCCTCCATCAATAGGCTGATTACCAAATTTTATTCTTGGAACATCACAAATTGAATTTGACCTTTTGCTTATCAATATATCTTTTGCATCAACCAAATATGGGTTTATATTTTTTGCTTTTAATTCGTGGGCTTCGCCCTTAATATCTTCATATTCAAAGATGATTTTATTTATTGTATCAAAATTTGCAAAACCAATTATTACACAATATACGGCTGCATTTCCTTTCGCTTCGTTACTCCATTTAAAGGTTCGGTGTGCAAAATGAATTTTTATTCCATATAAATTCAGTAAAACATTCCATAAAATACCAACCTGTTCTCCTTGCGAAATGGAATTGGTTGAAACAAAAGCAACTTTTGTTTTTGTGTTTTGAATAAGTTTAGCTGCTTTTACATACCAGGCTGTTACATAATCTAACACACCTGAACCAGCAATATTTCCAAATTCTTTTGCAACTTCATCTCTCTGAAATTGGGTCATGATTTTAGAACCGATAAATGGTGGATTACCTAAAATATAACTGAATGTATTATTTATTTGAATTCTTTCATCTGTGTAAGGCCTTTCATCAATAATGGTAAGATTATTTGTTTTGATATTAACAGTTGTATATTGAGTTTCGGGTTCGTTTAAATTAACAACAGTATTATTTGCTGTAATATCAATGGTTTGCCTTCTTATCAGATTGCTCCAATCTATTTGTAGCGCATTTCCATGTACAATTTTTGCCGATTTTTTTAAAGGCAACCGTACAAAATATTGTCCAAACTCGTTGCTTATGAGCATATTCATTTGGTGGTCGATTAACCACATAGCTACCTCGGCTATTCGCGCCGGAAATTCTTCGTACTCAATTCCATAAAACTGATCAACATTGAGCCAAATTAAATCGCTAACATTAATAAATCGTTGTCCTGTTTTGTAAAGTGCTCTTAAAATTTCTATTTCGAGCAATCGCAATTCGCGGTAGGTTATTACCAAAAAGTTACCACAACCACAAGCAGGATCGAGAAATTTGAGTGTGCTTAGTTTTTTATGGAATTCGGGCAGTTTGTTTTTGTTCCCTTTAATGATTTCAAATTCTTTCCAAAGATCATCTAAGAAAAGGGGTTTAATAAGTTTTAAAATATTGGTTTCGCTGGTATAATGTGCTCCGAGGTTTCTGCGTTCGGTTGGGTTCATTACACTTTGGAACATAGAACCGAAAATAGCCGGCGAAATTCGGCTCCAGTCAATGCTGCAACAATCCAATAGAGCTTGGCGCATTTTAGTGTCGAAACTTGCCATAGGCAATATTTCTTCGAACAATTTACCGTTAACATAGGGAAAATCGGCCAGTTGTTCGTCGAGGTTTTTAAAACGCTTATCGTTGGGTGTATTTAGTACCTGAAAAAGTTCCTGTAATTTGGCCGCAAGGTCGCTACCATCATCGTTGGTGCGTTGTTCAATATAATCCTGAAACTGCTGTTTGTTAAAAATCGTTGTATCTTCAGAAAACAAGCAAAACAGAATACGAACCAAGTATACTTCCAATGGGTGTCCTGTGTAACCAATTTCTTTCAACCGATCGTGCAGCTTACCCATTAACTCAGCCGCCTTTATGTTTGCTGGGTCTTGCTCTTTGTACACTTTCTTCTGGTAACCCAACAAATATCCAAAATGTTGCACATTATGAACTAGCTCGGTTAGTTTAAACTCAATGGTGTTATTTTCTTCGAGATCGTAAAACCGGAAGTTTTCAAAGTCGGAAACCAAAATGTATTTGGGTAATTCGTGTTGTTTTAAACCGTAAGTATATTCTTTGGCTTGTTCAAAGGCTTTATCGAGGTTTTTACCACGGCTTTTCATTTCTATTAGGATCGTTCCTTTCCAAAGCAGATCGATATAACCGTCTTTATCATCGAGTTTTTTTACTCTGTGCTCGAATGTCGAAACACGTTTGCTGCTAATACCAAAAACATTAAAAAACTCAACTAAAAATGGTTTTGCATCGGCTTCTTCATTCTTGGTATCGGCCCATTCTTTTGAGAAATTAACTGCCCTGTCTTTTATTTCGTTCCAGCTTAAAGCCATAAGTTCATCTTAAAGTTCATCTAAAAGTAATAAGAATGTTTAAGAAATTAAAGTTTACACATCATCAAAATGCAAAGATTTAATTTTCAGGTTTTAAATATTTTTTTAAATTAGCCTATTTTACTACTATGAAAATCAATCCATTTAAACTTGAGCGGTATTTTGCTAAATACGAGTTTACAGCTTCTTATTTATTGTCTTGTTCCGATTGCGAACCGCTATCGCTTAAAGAAATATTAGGTCTCACAGATAATGAAACTCTCGCTTTATGGAATGATCTTAAGCTGAGTTATACCGAATCTCTTGGTCATCCGCTTTTGCGCCACGAAATTTCCAAGTTATACAGTTCTATCAATCCCAATCAGGTGATTGTTTTGGCTCCCGAAGAAGGAATTTATATAACCATGAGTAGTTTGCTCCAAAAAGGTGATCATCTAGTGGTTACATTTCCCGGATATCAATCGCTTTACGAAATTGCAAACTCCCACCAATGCGAAATATCTAAATGGATTCCGAAATACAACCAGGGCTGGTCTTTCGATATCAACGATTTAAAAGGTTTAGTTAGAGATAATACAAAACTTATTGTAATAAACTTTCCGCATAACCCAACAGGAGCAACCATATCAGAAAGTGATTTGAGAGAGATCATAGAAATTGCAAAGAAAAAAAATATCATTGTTTTTTCTGATGAGATGTACCGTTTCTTAGAACATGATCCGAAAACCCGAATTTCTTCGGCATGCGACCTTTATGATAATGCTGTTTCGCTTTTTGGCATGTCGAAAAGCTTTGCATTGGCAGGTTCCCGGATAGGTTGGATCGCGACAAAAAACGAAGAGATACTTAAGAAAGTAGCCGTTTATAAAGATTATACAACCATTTGCAATAGCGCACCCAGCGAAATACTTGCCATTATGGCCTTAAGAGCTAAAGATCAACTGCTCCATAGAAATTTCGAAATAATTAATCAAAACTTGAGTGTGTTGGATGAATTTTTTAATCAGCATAAAAATGAGTTTGAATGGAAAAGACCTGTTGCAGGCCCAATTGCTTTCCCTAAGCTTATTTCAGAAATTAAAGTCGATGATTTTTGTCTCGATCTGTTTGAAAAAAATGGTGTAATGCTTCTTCCTGCCAGCGTTTATGATTTTGAGGGCAATTTTTTCAGAATTGGTTTTGCCCGTAAAAATATGCCCGAAGCACTGGCACAGTTAAATAAATTTTTATCTAATTAGAAGATGCTCAGGTATTATATTCCTCTAATAACTTTCTCAAATTGTGGTTTAAATAGTTGAAAATTAGGGTTGAAATTCTTAAATTTGGTTTAAGGGTTTGCAAATACTTAAAAATCAATATTTTTCTTAACTATTTTGTTCAACCAATATTTAGATCTATGAAAAAAACTAAACTTTTTATGAGCGTTTTACTCATAATCCTTTCACAATTTGCTATGGCCGGACCATACGAAGATTTAATTGAAGCCTGCAAAAAGGGCAATCTGGATGCTGTAAAAGCTGCTGTTGAAGCTGGAGCCAATATTAATCAATTAGATGCCGCCGGTAATGCGCCCATTGCATCATCCGTATTTTGGCCCGAAATTGTAACTTACCTTCTCGAAAAGGGTGCTGATCCAAGCCTTGGAAATAGCACTGCCTTGTATGGTGCTGTAGTTTATTATTCGGTAGATGTTGTTAAAATTCTTCTGCAAAATGGAGCCAATGTGAATAAAGGAACCGAAGCTCCTGCTTATGATCCTGCTGCTGTTTTGCGTTCAATGGTCGATGCCGAAAAAGCTAAAGGCAAAAAAGCAAATAAAATAATTATAAAAGCATACGAAGATGAAATTGCAAAACTACCTCCTCCAACAGCAGCAACTGTGGTTACCCCACTTTCTTATGCTGCAGGAAACTCAAATTGCGTAGAATGTGTTAAGCTTTTGCTAGAAGCAGGAGCAAAGACTGATATGAAAGATGCAGAAAATGGAAATCTGATTTATACCGTTGCTTCATCAGCTGCGGAGCCCGAAGTACGAATAAATGGATTTAAAGGGACACATGCAACTCTCGAGGGAATGGGTTTTGTATTACCTGATTGGTTTAAAAATTTAGATGAATCTCGCGTAGGTAGAGCAGAAGATATACTAAAGTTATTACTTGCAAAAGGACTTGATGTAAATGATGCCAACACAACCTACGGTTATACAGCTCTTGGAAGAGCATTGTACTATAAAAAGATTTCAATTGCTAAAATACTTTTAGAAAATGGAGCTGATCCAAAAATAGCAATTGATTATCATTCGGGGGAACAAAAATTAGCTACCATATATCCTATTTGTCAGGCTGCAGAGGTTGGTGATCTGGAACTAATGAAGATGATAGTTGAAAAAGGAGCTGATATTAATACCAGGGCAAAAGGAATGTCATTAATGAATATTCAAAATTTAACAGGTGGCGAGAATTATACTCCGTTGAATCTAGCTTTGGCAAATCGTAAAGGGGATGTGGCACTTTATCTTATAGAGCAGGGTGCTGATATAAATATTGGAGTTGAAGGAACTACTTTTGTAAGACCACGCGGCCTTCCAGCAGGAGCAGATTTATATTGTCAGGTTATTGTTACTAATAAAACGCCAATTTATTGGGCTGCTGAAGCAGGATTAATGGATGTTGTCGTTAAATTGGCAGAGAAAATGTTGTGGAAATTTAATCCGGATTTTACAGTGCGGTCAATGGGAGGACAAGTAACCTGGGCCTTTGCTGTATATGAATGTAAATTCGATAAAACAAAATACATACCATCTGATTGGGCAGGAATGAATGACCAAAAAGAAATTGAAATATTTTTAATGGGTAAAGGAATGTAGAAATACTAAAAGAGTTAAAACTATAAGCGGTAAATTGTTACCGCTTATTTTTTTATGCTCCAGCGGAGCATAATCTTTATAGAAATATTCAGTTATGGCAATCAGCGCGTCAGTACTATGACGATCAATGGGTTGAAGCTCTCTTGACGCGCAATGGAACAAGTACAAAATATTAAATAATTTCAATGATTATTGTCTTTGCGAACCATATAGCTGATTTATTACTAAAAAAAAATTGTGGTTGGTGCTTTCTGTTTTTGAATTCTTTCCTTTACAAAGATCTGGCTCCTCTGGAGCCTTTTAAAAACAACTTAAATGAATATCAACGTATTTTAAATAGGTTTTAAATTATAAATCAAAATAATATTTAAATTTTTATATCGTACTAAAGTTATTTGGTGATTTTTTGATTCTAAAGGAGGTTAAATCATAATCGTAAACAACCTCCTAAAACTATTTTTGTTACATTTGTATTCAATCATAATTTAAAAGCATTGAATACAGAGCTTTTTATAGCAAAGCGCATTTTTTTTGATAAGTCGGTAGGGAAAGGAATTTCGCAACCGATTGTAACTATTGCTATTATTGGTATTGCATTAGGATTGGCAGTAATGATTCTTTCTGTTGCTATTGTTACCGGATTTAAATCTGAAATAAGCAATAAAGTTATTGGATTTGGCTCACATATTCAGATTGTTAACTATGATACTAATGTAAGTTACGAAACAGTTCCTATAAGCAAAAACACTAGTTATTATAGTGATTTAATTGATCTCGAGGGAGTTAAGCATGTTCAGGCTTTTGGTACTAAGGCAAGTATTATCAAAACAAAAACAGATATTCAAGGTGTTGTATTAAAAGGTGTTGGTTCTGATTTCGATTGGACATTTTTTAATAAGTATTTATTTTCGGGCGAAACTTTCAGAGTGACTGATACAGCTAAAACAGATCGTATCTTGATTTCAAAACACCTTGCCGACAAGTTAAAATTAAACACCGGAGATAAATTACAAACCTATTTTATTCAACAGCCACCCAGAGTAAGAGTTTTTACTGTTTCAGGTATTTATCAAACCAATTTGGCTGAGTTTGATGAGCAAATAGCCTTGATTGATATTGCTCATATTCAGAGTATTAACGGCTGGTCAGCCGATCAGGTAAGTGGAATAGAGTTAACAATTAATGATTTTTCGAAACTCGAAGCAATGAATCAATCAGTAAAAGATTTGGTTGGATTTAGCTTTTCGCCCGATGGAACTAAGTTGCGTGTGCAGAGCATTAAAGAAAAATATCCCCAGATTTTCGATTGGTTGAACTTAACTGATATGAATGTTTGGACAATATTAATCATTATAACGCTGGTCGCCGGTTTTAATATGGTATCGGGATTATTAATTTTGATTCTCGAAAAAACCAATATGATTGGTATTTTAAAGGCAATTGGAACAACAAACTGGTCAATTCGTAAGATCTTTTTATATCAATCGTCTTTTTTAATCTCAAAAGGATTGCTTTGGGGGAATGTAATAGGTATTTTAATTTGTGTTTTACAAGCACAATTCCAAATCATAAAACTCGATCCGGCAAATTATTACCTCGAAGCTGTTCCCATAAACCTAAAACTATGGCATATTGTTGCGTTAAATATTGGTTCTCTGATAATTACCGTTTTTATGCTCATAGTTCCTTCTTACATCATTTCGCGCTTAAGTCCTGAAAAAACGATTCGTTTTAATTAATTCCTCAATATTAGCTGTTTATATTTTGTTTATAGATTAGGTTTCAATTCTCCTGATTTTTTTACTAATTTAACGCTCAATAATTTTTTAAAAAGGCTTTAAAAACTTAATTAGTTTACACCGATATGAAAAAAGCTATATCAGATGATCCTGCCCAGTTTGATCCTAAACAGAACTACGAAAAAACAAAACACGAAATTGGTTATGTGCCTCGTAAAAAAGCAAAAAAAGCAGATTACGAGCGCA
>JAVEZW010000060.1:0-17365 GCA_034002805.1 Bacteroidales bacterium
AACCATCGCTCTCTGCAGGTAGAGTTCAGTCTGTAGCTGTTCGATTATTAGTTGAAAGAGAACGTGAGGTAATGGCTTTTAAAAGTGAATCATCCTTTAAAGTATCTGCAATTTTTAAAACTAAAAAGGGTGAAGATTTAAAGGCCGAACTATCAGATAAAATAAAGCTTCAAAAAGATACAGAAAAATTTCTGGAGCAATGCAAAGGTGCTGAGTTTACTGTTTTAGATGTAGTTAAAAAACCTGGAAAAAAATCTCCTGCACCACCATTTACAACCTCAACGCTTCAGCAGGAGGCCAGCCGAAAGCTCGGGTTTTCTGTTGCCCAAACAATGACCATTGCCCAAAGACTTTATGAAGCTGGTAAAATAACCTATATGAGAACCGATTCGGTTAACTTATCTACACTTGCTATTAATGCAGCCCGAAGTGTTATTAAGTCCGAATTTGGAGATAAGTATGTACAAACACGAAATTTTAAGACCAAAACAAAAGGTGCACAGGAGGCTCACGAAGCCATAAGACCCACCTTTATGGATAAATCAACTGTTACTGGTAACGATACCGAAAGAAAACTATACGAATTAATCTGGAAAAGAACTCTTGCTTCGCAGATGGCTGATGCAATATTAGAAAAAACAACTATTTCTATCGAGATTTCTAACGATTCCAGAAAATTTATTTCAGCTGGTGAAGTACTTAAGTTTGATGGTTTTCTTAAAGTTTATATGGAGTCAACTGATGATGAAACCGATGAGGAACTTGGCCTTTTACCACAGGTTGCTGTTGATGAATCATTAAAATACAAAGTGATTAATGCTATACAACGATTTACTCATAATCCTCCCAGATATACCGAAGCAAGTTTAGTTAAAAAACTCGAAGAGCTTGGTATTGGGCGTCCATCAACATATGCTCCTACTATTTCTACTATACAAAATAGAGGTTATGTGGTTAAAGAAGACAGACCCGGCACTGAACGAGATTATGTAATAATTGGACTGCTGAATAATAAGATTACCAGCGAAATAAAAAAAGAAATCTCTGGTGCCGAAAAATCTAAACTCTTTCCTAATGATATAGGTATAGTTGTTAATGATTTTTTAATTAATCATTTTGACGAAGTGGTTAGTTATAACTTTACAGCATCAGTAGAAGAGGAATTTGATGAAATTGCCAATGGCAAGATTGCCTGGGCCAAAATGATCGATAAATTTTATAAACCATTTCATAAGAAAGTTGAAAAAACGCTCGAAACCTCCGCAAGAACAATTGGTGAACGAGTTATTGGTAACGATCCCGAAACAGGTAAGCCCGTTTCGGTCAAGTTGGGTCCGTATGGCCCTATGGCGCAGATAGGCTTGAAGGAAGACGAAGAAAAACCCAAATTTGCGTCACTTCAGAGAGGTCAGCATATCGAAACTATAACATTACAGGAAGCTCTAGAACTATTTAAACTTCCACGCAAAATTGGATTTTACGAAGAGAAGGAAATGGTTGTTGCCATTGGTAGGTTTGGTCCTTATATTCGACATAATTCAATGTTTTATTCCTTAAAGAAGCAGGATGATCCATACACTATTGAAACTGATCGTGCAATTGAACTTATTGAGGAAAAAAGACTTAAAGAAAAATTAAAAATCATCAAGGTATTTACCGAAGAACCAGAACTGCAGGTTTTAAATGGTCGCTGGGGAGCATATATTGCATATAAAAATCAAAATTACAAAATTCCTAAAGAGAATGTTGCCGAAAAACTAACTTACGCAGAATGTAAATCAATCATTGAGAAATCTGGCAAATCAGAATCTCCAAAAAGTAAAAAGAAAGCGACTTTTAAAAAAGCACCCGTAAAAAAATCAACAGAAAAGAAGAAGACAGTTAAAAAAGCAACTAAAAAAGGAAAAGCAAAATAGTTTGACCAATGAACCTGAACGATTATTTTAACCCAATTGATACGGGGATTACAGAAAGAGGATTTATTCATACTTCTGCTCAATTAATTTCATACGTTAAGGTACATACAAAAAAAGATCCGATTGAAAATATATCAGATTATAGTATTGCTTTTATAGGTGTTCCAGATGGTTCTGCTTCACCAGATTTGCAAGATCCTTTCCTCAATATAAGAAACGAACTATATAGTCTGGGTGCAAATAAAAAAACCAAGCTTTATGATCTGGGAAATCTCAAGACAGGGAAAGCTAAAAACGACACCATAATTGGATTACGCGATGTAATAATCGATTTAATAACAAATAATTTAACACCTATAATAGTAGGTAACTCCGAAGATGTATTGTTTGCACAATACCTTGCAAATGTTAAATTAGGTATTTTTACCAATATTGCAATAGTTGATTCGAAAATTGCGATCAATGAGAACAAAGAATCCAACATCCCCTCTGTTTTATGGAAGATTTTAGTTAATGAAAACGAATCAGTATCAACATTTACGAATATTGGATTTCAGACCTATTTTGTAAATCCTAAAACACTGCAATTTATTACCGAGAAAAATTTTTCAGCTTATCGGCTAGGATATATTCGATCAAATATAAAAGAATCTGAGCCGGTTTTAAGAGATGCCCATTTAATTGGGATTGATGTTTCATCAGTCAGATTATCAGATGCTCCAGCACAGACCGAGGGTTCTCCAAATGGATTTTATGGCGAAGAAATTTGCCAGATTGCAAGATATTCGGGTACATCTAATAACGTTTCAACCCTTGGTGTGTACAATTATAATTATCAACTGGATCAGAACAAACAAACTTCGAAATTAATTGCACAATTAATATGGTATTTTATCGAAGGGTATTATCAGCGAATAGATGAAGATCCGGCAAAAAGCAAAACCCACTTTAAAAAGTTCATCGTAACAATTGATAATGCACATAATGAATTAATCTTTTACAAGAGCGAAAAAACTGATCGCTGGTGGATGGAAATTCCAACTTTTAAAGGTTCTAATCAGCCCAAAATCATATCCTGCACTTACGAAGACTATCAAAAAGCAACCTCAGGCGAGCTCCCGGATCGTTGGTTAAATGCTTTTCAGAAAATGAATTCTGAATAGCTTATTAAGAAAAAAGCGAAAGAAAATTATTTCTTCAAAAGAAACTTTATTAATTTTAATAAGTATAAAGTTATATCTTTACCCAGCTTATTAACATTTTATTGTTAGTAAAACTTGGATAGAAATTTATTTTTTAGTTATTTTACCTTGCATAACCAATAATTCATTGAGGAATCATAGTATAAATATGAACAAAAGAATATTTTTACTCACCATTTTATTAATGGTGTCTATGTATTTAAAAGCACAGCAAGATCCTCAGTTCAGCCAATACATGTTTACTCAGCTTTCTATTAACCCTGGATATGCAGGAAGTGATGATAAAATTAATTTCTTTGCTCTTACAAGACAACAATGGGTTGGGTTTATGGATAAGGGATCTCCTCAGGTGAGTGTATTTAATATGGATGCTGCTTTCTCATTGTTTAAATTACCCTTGGGTGCTGGTATATCAATAAAAAATGATATTATAGGTTTCAATAACGATACTGAAGTAAATATTTCACTTGCTTATAAGGTTAATATTGGCAAAGGAGTTTTAGGTATTGGTATTAAAGGAGGTATTGTAAATACAAGTATATCAGGAGAATGGAAATATCCTGATGCTGATGGACAAGATGATCCTGCAATACCTAAAAATCAAGAAGGAATGGCTATGGTAGATCTTGGATTTGGACTGTTCTATAAAACAAATGATCTGTATTTAGGTATCGCTAGTACGCATTTAAATGAAGCAAAGTTTGATCTTGAACAAGGAAATCCCTCATTACAAAGACATTATTATGTTAATGCGGGTTATAATATGGCTTTACAAAATCCCTTAATCGAATTTAAGCCCTCTGTATTGGTTCAATCCGATGGTGCTTATACTCAATTAAGTATAAATGCATTGCTTCAATACAATAAAAAGATATGGGGAGGCGTTTCTTGGAGAACCGATAATGCCATCGTGGGTGTTTTAGGTGTTGAATTATTTAATTGGGTTAAGGTAGGGTATTCTTACGACTTCGTAACATCAGATATTATGAGTTATAACAATGGTTCTCATGAAATTATGATGGGTTTTAGTTTTGATGTAAAAAAGGAAAAAACACCCGAGCGTTATAAAAGTATTAGATTTTTATAAGTTATTATAAAGACAAATTGAAGAATTATTGTTATTTTGCAAAATAAATTTTTAAAATACTATGAAAAAGTTACTTGTTCTAGTTATTCTTTTGGCGGCTATTACTGGTTGTAGTCAATACAATCAGGGCGAATTAACCGGAGTTCAAGGCAGAAAGGGATGGTTCGAGTCTCAACCATATGGTATGGCATTCGTTCCGATTGGGAGCTTTAACATGGGTCCCAGTGATCAAGATGTTGCGTGGGCTATGACCTCCTACTCCAAAACCGTTTCGGTTGATGCCTTCTGGATGGACGAAACAGAAATCACAAATAATGAATACAGACAATTCGTTTACTATGTTCGAGATTCTATTATGAGAAGAAAACTTGGTGAACAGATCGAAGAGTTTATTATTGCCGAAGATCAGTTTGGAAATCCAATTGATCCGCCAATTATTAACTGGGAGACAGAAATTGATTTTCAAAACGAAGAGCAGGTAGAAATTCTTAATGAATTATATTTAGCAGAACACGAAAGATTCTACAGAAGAAAAGAGTTTGATACACGAAAATTAATGTTCGAGTATTATCGAGTTGATATGCAACAGGCTGCAAAAAAATCGAACAGATATAATTTCGACACAAAAGAATACTCAGGAACAGCTGTAAACGCTTTAGGCGAAGTAATGGATGTTGAAGACAGATCAGCATTTGTAATCCGAGATGTATTAAATGTTTATCCCGATACACTTTGCTGGATCAGCGATTTTACCTATTCTTTCAACGAGCCTTATACTAATATGTATTTCTGGCATCCATCCTACGATAATTACCCTGTAGTTGGTGTAACCTGGAAACAAGCCAGAGCATTTACTGTTTGGAGAACACAATATCTAAATGACTTTTTAATCAAAGCAGGTGATGGTTTTGTTCAGGATTACAGATTACCAAACGAAGCTGAATGGGAATATGCTTCAAGAGGAAACCTTGACTTATCTATGTATCCTTGGGGTGGTATGTACACCAGGAATAAAGAAGGTTGTTTCTTAGCCAACTTTAAACCATTAAGAGGTAATTATGTTGATGATGGAGGACTTATTCCGGTAGCGGTTGGTAGCTATTCTCCAAATGAGTACGGATTGTTCGACATGGCAGGTAATGTTGCAGAGTGGACAGCAAATGCATTTGATGAATCAGCTTATACTTTTATGCATGATTTAAACCCAGATTATAAATACGAAGCATTACCAACTGATCCTGTTTCAATGAAACGTAAAGTTATCAGAGGTGGATCATGGAAAGATATTGGATATTTTCTACAAAACGGAACTAGAACTTACGAATTTCAAGATTCCGCTAAATCATACATTGGTTTCAGATGTGTTAGATCATATCTAGGAACAAATAATTAATATTTTTTTTAAACTTAAAAAGTTTAGGTTATGATTAACATGTCAGAATTAACCCAGACCACAACCTGGAAAAAGTTTATGGCTAAACTTTATGGCTGGGGTGCTGCAATAGTTATCTTAGGTGCATTATTTAAGTTAATGCATTGGCCCTTAGCTTCTCTAATGCTTATTGTGGGTATGGGTACTGAAACAATAATCTTTTTCTTTTCAGCGTTTGAGCCAATTCACGAAGATGTTGACTGGACTCTTGTATATCCAGAGTTAGCAGGTATAACTGAGGATTCTGAATTTAAAGAAACAACTAGTCGTGGCCGAGAAACAGGAGGTCGTGGTGGTTCTGGATTTGGTAAACTTGATGAAATGCTCGAGAATGCAGAAATTACTCCTGAGTTATTCGAAAAATTAGGAAAAGGATTAAAAAATCTTAATCAAACCACACAAAATATAATGCATGTTGCAGATGCAGCGAAGGCTACCAATCTTTTTGTAGATAATCTGCAGTCAGCATCAGAGTCGGTTTCAACCATGGCAGAATCTTATAATAACTCAGCCCAGAAATTAACAGGATCTGTAGATAATCTTATAGGTTCGTACAAAAACTCAGCTGAGATAATCAATAATTCAGGTAAAAGTATTGTGGAACAATTCAATAGCACCAGCCAGGGATTTATTGAAAATTACAAAGAGCTTGAAGACAAGATTCAATCAAATTTAAAATCAATTGCAGGTGGAAATCAAACGTATAATGAAAAACTTGAGTTGATTAACAAAAATCTATCAGCCCTTAATTCAGTTTACGAACTGCAATTGAAAAACACAAACGAACAGGTTAAAAACTCACAATTGCTTACTGGTAATATGGAGTCAATTTTTACTAATCTGAAAAGTTCTGCCGAAGAAACCACAAATTATAAAAATGAGATGGCAAAGCTGAATAAAAATCTTTCGGCATTGAACAGTGTATATGGCAATATGCTTTCAGCAATGAATATTAGTTAATCATATTTAAGTTTAAATAAATTAAACAAATATGGGTCACGGTAAAGAAACGCCCAGGCAAAAAATGATCGGTATGATGTACTTAGTGTTAACAGCTATGTTAGCATTAAATGTATCTGCTGAAGTATTAGAAGCCTTTGGTGCAGTTGATGAAGGTCTTAAAAAAACATCCTCCAACTATTCAACAAAAAATTTGGAGCTTTATGCTACATTTAATGAGCAATATGCTTTGAATGAAACAAAAGTTAGACCTTGGAAGGAAAAGGCTGATGAGGTAAAAAAGCAATCTGATGAGCTTTATGAATTTATTCAGCAAGTAAAAAAAGATATTGTGATTGCTAATGGACAAGGATTAGATGCTGGTGAAAGCAAAACTGCCATTACAGAAAGTGGCGATATTGAAAATGAAAAATTAGTTGGTAAAGATAAGTTTGATAATGCTTCAATGGTTCTTATGGGTAGTAATAAGGATGGTAAGGCTTATGAACTTAGAGAAAAAATAAAAACATACAAGGAGTTTCTTTTATCATTAGTTGGCGAGGATAATATCAGAGTTCGACATTCATTGGAGAGCAACCTTGGAACAGAAAATCCTCCACCAGCAAAAGATGGTACAGAAAGAAGCTGGGAGGTAAAATATTTTGAGTCAATGCCTTTGGCTGCTGTAATGCCATTATTAACAAAACTACAAGTTGATGTTAGAAATTCTGAATCAGAGATGGTTCAGTATCTTTTAGAACAGATTGATGCAGGATCTTTAAAGGTTAATAAACTGGAGGCAACCATAATACCAAATTCAAGTTACATTTTGGAAGGAAATCCATATAAGGCTGATGTTTTTCTGGCTGCCCTTGATACCACTTCACCTCCAATAGTATATGTTGGTCGTTATGATTCTGTTCTGTTAGAAGATGGTTCTTATGATTACAGAATGTTGGGAAATTACGATTCACTTGATATTGTAAATGGAAAAGGAAAGTACAATGTTATGGGTTCAGGACTGGGAAAAAGAGATTGGGGAGGAATTATCAAAGTAATGGGTCCTAATGGTAATTATATTAAAAAATCTTTTAGAAGTTCCTATACTGTTAATAAACCAAGTCTTGTTATTTCTCCGACAAAAATGAACGTGTTTTATGTAGGCGTTGACAATCCAGTTAGTATATCCGTTCCTGGTATTTCTGGTGATAAAATTGATCCATCTATAACAAATGCAAAATTAAAAAGAGTTGGCGATGGAGAATATATCGTAAATCCCGTAAGACCTGGAAATAGTATTATATCAGTTATTGCTGAGATTGATGGAGCCAGAAGATCAATGGGAGCAGTTACTTTCAGGGTTAAGGCACTTCCTGATCCCGTGGTTAAAGTTGCTGGTAAAAAAGGTGGTAAAATCGAAAGAAATATTTTTCTTGCACAGAAAGGCGTAGTTGCTGATATGGAGCAGTTCGATTTTGATCTCGAATTTAAGATTATTGAATTCACAGTATCAACAACTGACAAAGGTGGATATTATAAGAATCAACCTACAAAAGGAAATATATTTACACAAGCTCAATTTGATTTATTAAAGGATATTAGAAGAGGACAACGGGTAAATATTGAAGATGTGAAAGCAGTAGGTCCTGATGGAAGCGTTAGACCACTGGCATCAATAGTATTTGAAATAATTTAACTAAAAAGAAATATATATGAAAAGGTTTTTTGTTGTTATGATTGTGGCTTGTTTACTGAGTACTTTTTTCGGTAAACAACAATCATTCGCCCAAAATGTAAATGACAACATTTATGTTAAAGAGAATATTCCTGGGAAAAAGCCTGTACCATTCCCTATATTGCGCGAAGCAGATATTATGTGGTCACAAAAAATATGGCAGGTAATCGATTGCAGAGAGAAAATGAATCATCATCTGTATTATCCATTGGTTGATGTTGATGACAGAAAAAGCTTAATCAGCTTATTAATCTATGCTATTAATAATGAAGGATTAACTGTATATGCTGATGATGAATTTAAGCAAATTATGACCAGGGACGAAGTTTATCAGAAATTTGATGCACTTCCTGATACACAATATGTTCCAGATCCTAATACCGGAGAAATGGTTCAGCAGCCTATCGCAGGTGAAATTAAATATGAAGAGGTAACTAAGTACGAGCTAAAAGAACAATGGTATTTTGATAAACAACATTCGATGATGCGTGTACGTATTCTTGGAATTTGCCCAATCAGAACATGGGTTGATCAGGAAACAGAACAAACAAGAAAATCAAAAACTTTTTGGATATATTTTGATGAGGCTCGACCTTTATTCGCAAAGCAGGA
Organism: Bacteroidales bacterium; assembly: GCA_034002805.1. Lineage (GTDB taxonomy): Bacteria > Bacteroidota > Bacteroidia > Bacteroidales > UBA12077 > UBA12077. Next base: position 8,924 of record JAVEZW010000060.1, read on the forward strand.
AATTTTTAATCGAAACAACGACGCACAGCGTATAAGCTTTGATGATATCTTTTGGCAAAGAAGATTTACAAGTTATATTGTAAGAGAATCAAACGTTTATGATAACAGAGAGATTGTACAATACATGCAAGGGATAAACAACCTGATGGAAGCTGAAAAAATTAAACAAAAGCTATTCGAAATTGAACACGATTTGTGGGAATTTTAGAAAAAGAATATAGAATATAAAGAAAAGAGCGCCTTAAGGCGCTCTTTTTATAAGTACAAATCTCCTTTTTTCATCTTAATATCATTCACATATTGTTTTATTTCCTGTTCATCGTCTTTTTTACATATAAGTAAAATACCGTCAGATTCAACAATAATAAAATCTTCTAATCCTTGAATTACGGCAAGTTTATCGTCTGGCATGTTTACGATGCACTTTTTTAAATCATACGAAAAGACATTATTACCACGAATCGAGTTCTGATCTTTGTCGTGAGCCAGGTGATCATTAAGGGAACCCCAAGTGCCCAAATCAGCCCAACCGAAGTTGCTGCAATAAACAAAAACATTCTCAGCTTTTTCCATTATTCCATAATCAATAGAAATATTGCTGCACTCAAAATATGCTTTTGAAATAAACGATTCTTCATCCGGTGAATTGTAATAATTAAATCCTTCTTTAAAAAGAGAGCTTATTTCTGGTAAAAAATTATTAAATGCAGTCATAATTGATTTTAACGACCAGATAAATATGCCTGAATTCCAATAAAACTCACCACTATCAAGAAAAACCTGCGCTAGTTCTTTATTTGGTTTCTCGGTGAAAGTTTTTACTTTAAATATATTAGAGTTCTTTTGCTCACTGTTTTTTTGATCGAACTGAATATACCCATAACCTGTTTCTGGGCGGCTTGGCTTAATACCTAAAGTTAGTAATGCATCTTTATCCGCAACAAAACTAAGACCCTGCAATATAACTTTTGAAAATTCTTTTTCTCTTAAAATCAAATGATCAGATGGAGCTGTAACAATATTAGCATCAGGGTTAATTTTAAGTATTTTATAGTTTGCATAAGCAATACATGGGGCTGTGTTTCTGCGCGAAGGCTCAAGTAAAATCTGATTTTCGCTTAGTTCAGGAATTTGTTCTAGAATAATGCTTTTGTATGAAACGCTGGTTACAATAAAAATATTTTCAACAGGGATAATCTGCTTAAAACGATCAAATGTCATCTGGAGCAATGTTCTGCCAGTGCCTAAAATATCTAAAAACTGTTTTGGTTTCTGAGCTCTGCTTATTGGCCAAAACCGGCTACCAACTCCACCGGCCATAATTACACAGTAGTTGTTATTATCCATTTCTGATTTTTTTGGTTTGTGCCCAAAATTAACAAAACACATCCTATTTATTAAGCAAAAACTGAAAATTCTGTTTATCTGGATCGCCCCTTTGATTAAAAACAATATTTGTATATTTGCAAGGGATAAAATAAACTGAAATGAATTTACTATCGCATATTGGGAAATATCTGGTTTTGTTAACCAGGGTTTTTTCGAAGCCTGAGAAATTAAAAATCTATTATAAAGAAACGATTAAGGAAATAGATAAACTAGGAATTAATTCAGTTTGGATAGTCGTAATAATTTCAGTATTTATGGGCGCTGTAATAACTATTCAGACGGCCTATAATACTGAAAATCCAATATATCCGAAGTATTTAATTGGATTAACCGCCAGAGACACTTTATTATTAGAGTTTTCATCAACAATTGTTGCGCTAATTCTGGCAGGCAAAATCGGTTCAAATATTGCCTCTGAGATTGGAACAATGAGAGTTACTGAACAAATTGATGCCCTCGAAATTATGGGAGTTAATTCGGCCAACTATCTTATACTACCCAAGATTACTGCAACAGTTCTGTTTAGTCCTTTTCTTTGTATAATGAGTATGTTTGTTGGGATTTTTGGAGGCTGGATTGCAGGTGTTTCAACCGGAGTAATGACTTCGCAGGATTATATCTACGGAATACAATATGCATTTATACCATATTATATTGTTTATGCATTGATTAAAATGGCAATTTTTGCTTTTTTAATTACATCCATTTCAGCATATCACGGATATTACTCGAGTGGAGGCTCACTCGAAGTTGGCCAATCGAGTACCAAAGCAGTAGTGCATAGTAGTATCTTTATTTTACTTTTTAATGTTATTCTAACCCAATTGTTACTTTCATGATAGAAGTTAGAAACTTATCCAAATCTTTTGACCATTCAAAAGTTTTAAACGATATAAATGTGGTTTTTGATAAGGGCAAGGCTAATTTAATTATTGGTCAGAGTGGATCGGGCAAAACGGTTTTGCTAAAGTCGATTGTAGGATTGCATGATATTGACGAAGGTGAAGTTGTTTTTGATGGAACTGTTTTTAATCATCTTAGCTTTAAGGAAAAAAAGCTGATGCGAAAGGAAATAGGTATGTTGTTTCAGGGCAGCGCATTGTTCGACTCTTCTACTGTTGAAGAGAATGTAATGTTTCCGTTAGATATGTTTACCGAAATGAGTTTTGCTGAAAAGAGAGAACGGGCAAACGAATGTTTAAAAAGAGTAAATATTATTAATGCGAACGAGTTATATCCTGCCGAAATTAGTGGAGGAATGAAAAAGAGAGTCGCCATTGCTCGTGCAATAGCTCTTAATCCTAAATATTTGTTTTGTGATGAACCTAACTCAGGCTTAGATCCCAAAACCGCACTTGTTATTGATAATCTGATTAAAGAAATTACAATTGAGTACAATATGACTACCATTGTAAATACTCATGATATGAACTCAGTAATGGAAATTGGTGATAAAGTTATTTTTATTTCAAATGGGTCTATCTGGTGGGAAGGAACTAAGGAGGAGATATTTGATACTGATAATAAGGAGCTGAACGACTTTATTTTTGCCTCCAAGCTTTCACAGAAAATAAAAGATCTTAAAAACCATCATTAACCTAAATCGTAGATCTTTTCCAACCTTTTTAAATCGAGTATCTCAATTTCTTTTCCTTCGATCTGGATTATTTTGTCTTTTCTAAACTCAGATAAGACTCTAATTACGTTCTCAGTACTCATATCTATAAGTTCTGCAACTTCCTTTCTGCTAATTGGGAGGCTAAATTTTGGAGAGTTATAAATTTGTTTTGCGAATAACAATAAAATATAGGCAATTCGTCCTCGTAATTGACGGGTGTTAATATCGATCCTTGTCTTTATAACCGAATCGGCAACCGCGCTAATTTTTTCGAAAAAATCGATCGCAAAAACCCCATTTGTTTTGATCATGTTTTTAATAATCTCCAAATCAACAAAACAGACTACTGAATCTTCAATTGCTGTGATTGAATACACCTGTGTTTTATTGGAAAAAATGCTTAATAACCCTATGAAGTCTTTCGGTCGGGCAATACTTATAATGTGTTCGCGATCGTTGGATTCTGTTTTATATAATTTAACTAATCCATTTTGTAAGTACATAAATGATGAAATAGGTTCATTCTCAGAACAAATCTTTTCACCTTTACGATAAAGACGCTCATTTTTTTTGTTGTTAATTAACCGCAGATCATCATCCGAAAGGTTTTTAAATGCCCACGACCGATAGATGCAATCCTTGCAATTATTAACTTTTACAGATAATTCCATAGGTACCAAAATGTTTCAGTAAATGATATATATCATTTATGATATATATCATGATATATAATGATATGAATATATATACATCTGTTATTTTTGTAACAGTAAACTATATAAAAATACTATAAAATATATCAAAAATGAAAAAGATTGTGATTTTAGGTGCCGGAACAGGCGGAACCATAATGGCTAATAAACTTAGGAAAGAGCTTAGTCGTGATGAATGGGAAATAACAATTGTTGATAAAAACAAAACACATTATTATCAACCAGGGTTTTTATTTATACCATTTGGTATTTATAAAGAGCAGGATGTTATTAAATCAAAAGCTGATTTTATTCCATCGGGAGTAAAACTCATTTTTAATGGTATCGATCGAATTGATCCCGAAAACAATCAGGTTTTACTTGAAGGAGGCCAAAAATTAAATTATGATTTTTTAATTATTTCCACAGGAACCAGAACAAGTCCTGAAGAAACTCCTGGCTTAAAAGACGAATTGTGGTACAAAGAAATTTTTGATTTTTATACTATCGAGGGCGCAGTGGCTTTAAAAGAGTTCTTTGAAACATGGAAAGGTGGCCGATTGGTTATGAATATTGCAGAGCTTCCATTTAAATGTCCGGTTGCTCCTCTTGAATTTGTGTTTTTAGCCGATGAGTATTTTACTAAAGTGGGTATTCGCGATAAAGTTGATATTACTTATGTTACTCCACTTTCTGGTGCATTTACAAAGCCCAGAGCTACTAAAATGCTTGGTGAACTTTTAAAAGAAAAAAATATTACAGTAATTCCTGATTTTTATTTGGAAAGTGTTGATAACAAAGAGAAGGTGATTAGATCATATGATGGCAAAGAAATTCCATTCGACGTGTTAACCATTGTTCCAGTAAACAAAGGGGATGATTTGATAAAAAGAAGCGGAATGGGTGATGATTTAAACTACGTCCCAACCGATAAACATACTTTGAGATCAGAAAAATACGAGAATGTTTTTGTGTTAGGCGATGCATCAAATATACCAACATCTAAAGCTGGATCTGTAGTTCATTTTGCATCTGAAGTGGTTTTTAAAAACCTTATGTGTTCAATAAAAGGCCGTGAAATGAGAGCTCATTTTGATGGCCATGCAAATTGTTATATCGAAACAGGTTTTGGAAAAGGATCTATTATCGATTTTAATTACGAAACTGAACCATTGGCCGGAAATTATCCTTTACCAGGGATTGGTCCATTCGGGTTGCTGCAAAACACCAAAATGAATCATTATGGTAAATTAATTTTCCGTTGGATTTACTGGCATATTCTGCTTAAAGGAAAAGAACTTCCTGTTGAATCAGAAATGTCGATGGCCGGAAAGAAAAAGTAAATAATAAAAGAATCGAAAAATGGAAGTAAAAACAAATAATATGCAGGAACAAATAGATCAGATAAACCAAAAGTTAGATCTGTTGCTGCAATATGTAAATGATCAAAGGCTTAAAAGCGAAGCTATCGAAGATCTGGTTAGTGATCTGTCAATTATTGGTAAAGATGCCTTTACCAGTACTATTGAAGAGTTGGACAAACAAGGGATTGAGCTGAATGTTGATGATATAAAATCACTTGCTTTTAAGTTTGTTAGAAATATCAATAATATTTCTCAAATGATTGATCTTTTAGAGAGCATGAATGACTTGGCAAAAGATGTTGGTCCTATGATTACTGATGCAGGAATTGAATTTGCCAATAAATTACATGAATTTGAGCAGAAAGGCTATTTCGAATTTATTAAAGAAATGGCTCAACTGTTCGATAGCGCTGTTGTAGCATATCATAAAACAAATGCAGAGCAACCTAAGCAATATTCTCTTTGGGGAATAATGAAAGAAATCAATAGCCCCGAGGTGAAACAAAGTATTGGTTTTATGCTCACCCTATTAAAAAATATGTCAATTCAATCTAAAATAAATAAAAGTATTCATTAATAAATTTTAAAACTATGGCACAAAAAACGTATGCAGGAGTTACCTTAGAAGTTACTGACGATGGTTATCTTGTAGATTCTTCAAAATGGAACGAAGAAATAGCAAAAGAATTAGCAAAAGAAGAAAATATCGAGCTTACCGATAAGCATTTTGCAGTTCTTAAATTTATTCGTCAAAACGAATCAGGATTAACTATCCGTAAAGTTGGTGGATCCGGAATAGTTGATATAAAAGGATTTTATACATTATTCCCAGGTGGACCATTAAAACTAGCCTCAAAAATTGCAGGTATTAAGAAACCAACAAGCTGTGTATAATTAAAAAAATATAAGGATATGACAGAAAAAAAAGATACCAAAGTAAAAAAAGTAGCTATAATATGCGCTAAAGGAACAATTGAAGATGTGTATGCTGCTTTAGTAATGGCAAATGGAGCTGTAATGGAAGGAATGGAAGCTAAATTATTCTTTACATTCTTTGGACTCGATGCTATTACAAAAAAATATATGATGAAATTAAAAACCAGCACAGTAGGTAATCCTGCGATGCGCATGCCTGGAGGACTTCCGTTTCCAACTGTACTTGGCTTATTGCCAGGAGTTGAAGCAGGTGTATCGGCCATGATGAAAAGTCAGATGGAAAAACTCGATATCCCTAGAGTCGATGAATTTCTCGATATGATTACAGCTGGTGGTGGCGAAATTTACGCCTGCAAATTAGCTGTTGATATGTTTAAACTTAAAAAAGAAGATTTAAGCGATCATGTTATCGATATTATTACCATTGGCGATTTTTATAATATGGCCGGTGGCGAAGGATCTCAAGTTATATTTACCTAATAGGTCTAAACAAAAGATAAAAAAACCGCTCATTAAAAGCGGTTTTTTTATTTTATCTCTTCATAATCAATATATTCACCTTCTGATGGATTAATTATTTTTTCAGAATTGCCTTTTTTCTGAATGGTAACATCACCTTCGTTTTTATACTGATTTCGTTGATGCTCTTGTTGCTGCTCGAATTGATGCTGAGCTTTCTTAACAAAACGACGCAATAACAGTCGTCCAATAATTCCTAAAATATAGGTAACTGTAAAAAAGATCAATAAAAATTTTAAAAACCCCATTTTCGATAAAAATTTACTGGTGCAAAATTAAAATTTCATTTAATATTTAAAGCGTTTTTGCTCTTATTAAGTTGCGTTAAGTTAAAATCCCGGTAAATAAAACTGATAAATAACCATTTTTACTTAACATTTTTTACTTTTGTAGCTCTTAAAATTATCAAGATATGGAAACGGTATTAAGTGGAATCAGGCCAACGGGGAATTTACATCTGGGCAATTATTTTGGGGCATTACAAAACTTTGTAAAGATGCAACACGAAAATAATTGTTTCTTTTTTATAGCCGATTACCATTCGTTAACAACACATCCCAAGCCAGCTGATTTGCAGGGTAATGTACGACAGGTTTTGTCAGAGTATCTTGCTGCAGGACTCGATCCTGAGGCTGCCACAATATATATTCAGAGCGATGTGCCCGAGGTTGCTGAGTTGTATTTATTAATGAATATGAATGCATATCTTGGCGAACTTGAGCGTACAACAACATTTAAAGAAAAAGCACGTCAGCAATCAGAAAACATTAATGCTGGTTTGCTAACCTATGCGGTTTTAATGGCATCTGATATTCTATTACATAATGCACATAAGGTTCCGGTTGGAAAAGATCAGGAGCAACATCTCGAAATGACTCGTAAATTTGCCCGTAGATTTAATCAGCTATATGGAGTAGATTATTTTAATGAGCCAAGTGCTTACAATTTCGGCGAACAGCTTATTAAGATTCCAGGCCTGGATGGAACTGGTAAAATGGGCAAATCCGAAGGTAATGGAATATTTTTGTTTGATGATCCACAGGAAATTCAGAAAAAGGTTATGAGAGCTGTTACCGATAGTGGACCAACAGCTAAAAATCAGGAGATGGCAGAACCAATAAAAAATATTTTTGCTATTCTTAAAGTAGTTTCAAAACCAGATACTTATACCTTTTTTCTGGAAAAATATAATAACTGCGAAATCCGCTATGGAGATCTTAAAAAGCAGCTTGCCGAAGATATTATTAATTTTACAAGTCCTATCAGAGAAAAAATTATCGAAATTTCATCAAACGATGAATATTTAAGAAAAGTTGCAAGGATGGGTGCCGAAAAAGCAAGAGTGAGTGCATCCAAAACAATAAAGGATGTTAGAGAAATAATAGGGTTTAAACATTTCTAAAATAAAAGATCCGATTTAAATCGGATCTTTTTGTTTCTATTCTTCCCAGCAATGTTCGCACGAATATCCGGAGGTTCTGCATCCATCGAGCGTTGCGTAGCAACTTCCATGTCCATCGGTATAAGGATGATCGCCTGGGCAACATTTGTCGGCAGAAGAGCAAAATAAAGGATAATCAGGGTCAGTACAATGCTCAATGTTACAACTGCCAAGCGAAGTAGATAGAATGGCCATTAAAGTTATAATGGTGAGCGTTAAACCGATACTAATCGGGAGCATTTGGGCAAAAATGTTTTTTTCATTGTACCTGATTTAAGTATTACAGTTCATTTCTTTTAATATGTTTTTTAAATAAAACATGAGAGGGTAGTGAGCCAGGAATTACATTATATATGGTGTCGTTTTTTATAAAGAAAGCTGCAGGTACGCCATTAACCATCGATTTTACAGTTTTAGACGAAATCTCTTTTACAGGAAAATCAAGCGTAAAGTTCTGGTAAAATGCAATTTTATCTTCTTCAG
>JAVEZW010000061.1:0-17291 GCA_034002805.1 Bacteroidales bacterium
TCGGTAACTTTTGGCGATCCGGCCATTTCGCCTAATCCAAAAATAAATATCGATGCAATAATAAAAAACGGATTGTTGGTTGATATCGTTAAAGCCATACCAATAGCACAAACCAAAAATCCAGTCATCATGGAGGTTAATGGACGCCATTTCATGATAATGGTTGAAACCACAATCTGAAACATAATAATATACATGGCATCAATATTGGTAATGTATTCGGCTTTTATAGTTCCGTCGGCCGATCCAATTTTGCTTGCAAGCCAAGGCCAAATATCATTTATTACATTATACAGCGATCTGGTATCAACCCATTGATCAATAAATACTGGTAAGGTGTAAAACAATTGATAATACATCGACCAAAATCCGGCAACAATAATAAGAAACATAATGAATTTATAATCGCTCAGTGCTATTCCAATGTTTCTGAATATATTTTTTAGTGACTGCAAAAAGGGTAAATCTGATTTTACTCTACCAGGTTCTTTATAAAAGTATAAGATAGGTATGTTTACAGCAATAAATATTGCACTTAAATAAAATACTGCTTCGTACGATATTTTCGAAAACTGAAGTGCAAACAAAGGTCCAACAAAAGCACCAATGTTTACCATCATGTAAAAAAGTCCAAATCCTATTGAGGCAGTTTCATTATCGGTGGTTTTTGAAACGGTGGCGGTAATTATTGGTTTAAATAAAGCTCCTCCGATTGCTACATATAAAAAGATTGCAAAAAACGATCCGAATGATCTGCAATAAGGCATTGCCAGAAATCCGGTAAAATAAATTAAGAATGCAATAAACAGGATTCGCTTAAACCCGTATCGATCTGCAATAGCTCCAGTAATAATTGGAAGAAAATACAGAATAGCAGTTCCAACGCCCATAATCAATCCTTTTTCTTCCTGACTCAATCCCAAAGCGCCAATATCAGTAGATTTGGTAAGATAGTTTGCCAGTAACATATAAAATCCGTACCAGGCCCAACGTTCGAAAAGTTCCATGGTATTAGCTATCCAGAAAGTTTTGGGTAGTTTTTTGAAAACGGTTATTAGGGTTGCCATAGTTTGTTTTTTTTAGTCTGATTTACAAAGATGTGTTTTTATACGAAATAAAAAAACTGAAATCTTGAGAATAAAAAATCTGACTTTTTTGGGTTGTAAATGTTATGAAATCGAATATCCAATAGGTGTTTAAAAGATATGTTTTATATCATATAAAATAATATCAAAAAAATTGTTGGTATAATTTTTGAATGTATATTTTTGCAGCCTGAAAAAAGGGTAAATTTTTTTAGGTAAAATTTTTAGGGTTAGTGAAAAGAGAATAGTTTAATAAACTGTTCTCTTTTTTATTTTCTGATAATTGTTACCAAAGTCTTTATTTTGAATAATTTTGTACAACAAATTTAATTTTAAGGTGTTTAAACTATTGATTATATATTAGGAAAAAAGATGGAAAAAAATAAAAAGGTGATTCTGTTAATCCTCGATGGATGGGGCATAGGAAACCAATCGAAATCAGATGTTATTTACAATGCAAAAACACCCTATATTGATAGTTTATATAAAGAATATCCTCACTCGCAGTTATTAACTTGTGGCGAAAATGTAGGCTTGCCCGATGGACAGATGGGAAATTCTGAAGTTGGACATCTTAACATTGGTGCCGGTCGTGTTGTTTATCAGGATCTGGTTCGTATAAATAAAGCTATTGAAGATAATACTATTGCTAAAAATCAAACCCTGGTTGATGCTTTTAATTATGCAAAAGATAAAAAAGTAGCTATTCACTTTATAGGACTCGTTTCTGATGGTGGAGTGCATTCGCTCGATAAGCATTTGTATAAACTTTGTGACATAACAAAAGATTATGGGTTAGATAAAGTTTATATTCATGCTCTAACTGATGGTAGAGATGTTGATCCTCGCTCAGGATTGGGATTTGTACAACAACTCCAGAATCATCTTGTTAAATCAAATGGTGTTATTGCCTCTTTGGTTGGTCGTTATTATGGTATGGATCGCGATAAACGTTGGGAACGTGTTAAGGAATCGTACGATTTAATGGTTCATGGAAAAGGAAAGCAAACCAAAGATATAGTAAAATCGATTCAGGAATCATATGATGAGGGCGTTACCGATGAGTTTATTAAACCTCTTGTTAGAGTTGATGAGAAAGGCGAGCCTGTTGGTACAATCAAGCCCAACGATGTAGTAATCTGTTTTAACTTTAGAACCGACCGCCTGCGTGAAACTACCATCGTGCTTACACAAAAAGATATGCCTGAGTTTGGTATGAAAACAATGCCTTTGCATTATGTTACGATGACTCGCTACGACGAGACTTTCAAAAACGTACATATTGTTTACGATAAAGATAATCTTGAAAATACGATAGGTGAGATTCTTTCAAATAATGGTAAAAAGCAGATACGAATTGCCGAAACCGAAAAATATGCGCATGTTACTTTCTTTTTCTCTGGTGGCCGTGAAGTAGAATTTAAAGATGAAAAACGAATCATGATTCCTTCGCCCAAAGTGGCAACCTACGACTTACAGCCCGAAATGAGTGCACCGCTTGTTAAAGATGCTATTGTAGCCGAGCTGAAAAAGAAAGAGGCAGATTTTGTGTGTTTAAACTTTGCTAACGGCGATATGGTGGGTCATACAGGTGTTTATTCGGCTATCATTAAAGCTATTGAAACAGTTGATAGCTGTGTTCGTGAGGTTGTTGAAACTGCAAAGGCCAATGGATACGAAGCAATTATTATTGCCGATCATGGAAATGCCGATTATGCTGTAAATGATGACGGATCAGAAAATACTGCTCACTCATTAAACCCTGTGCCATTTATCCTGGTATCAGATAGATATAAAAAAGCAGAAAATGGAATTCTCGCCGATGTGGCGTCTACCATTTTAAGTATGATGGGAATTGAAATTCCAGCAGAAATGACTGGGAAAGTTTTAGTTAAATAGCTAATAAAATAATTTATAATGCTTCAAATAGGTGATAGGGTAGTTAGTTTGGAATTACTCGAAGAAAAATTTATTTGTGATCTCGAAAAATGCCAGGGTCAATGCTGTGTTGATGGCGAATCTGGCGCTCCGCTCGAACCGGGCGAAAAGGAGCTAATCGAGAAATCATACCCTGAATTTAAGGATTACTTGCGCAAAGAATCAATCGAATCAATCGAAAAACAAGGCTTTGCTGTTGTCGATCGCGATGGTGATCTGGTTACTCCATTGCTCAATGGCGAAGAATGTGTATATGTGATTTTCGAGGATGGTATTGCAAAATGTGGTATCGAGAAAGCGTATTTTGATAAGAAGGTTACGTTCCGAAAACCAATGTCTTGTCATTTATATCCTGTTCGTTTAAAAAATCTCTACGATAATATCGAGGCAGTTAATTACCATAAATGGAGTGTTTGCGAACCTGCCCGTGAATTGGGTTGTAAAAAAAATGTGGTGGTTTACAAATTCTTAAAAGATGCGCTTATTCGTAAGTTTGGTAAAGACTGGTATAATGAGTTGGATGAAGTTGCTAAGCAATACATGAAGGAAAAAAGCAAACAAATAAAAAATAATTTATAAATTGTGTGCTTGTTAACGATTAATTAATCAAAAAATCAACATAATGGAAAAAGTAAAACAGTACATCGATAAAAATAAAGATCGATATTTAAAAGAACTTTTCGAGTTAATTAGCATTCCTTCAATTAGTTCTCTCAAAGAACATAAGCCCGATATGGTGAAAACTGCTGAGCATATTAAAAAAGCGCTTATTGCAGCAGGTGTTGATAAAGCCGAGGTTATGCCAACCGAAGGTAATCCTGTGGTTTACGCCGAGAAAATTATCGATAAAACCAAACCGACAGTTCTTGTTTATTCTCACTACGACGTTATGCCTGTTGATCCAATCGAAAAATGGAACACGAAGCCTTTTGAGCCTGTAGTAAAAGATGGTAAAATTTGGGCTCGTGGTGCCGATGACGATAAAGGTCAGGGTTTTATGCATATTAAAGCATTCGAGGCAATGGTAAAAACCAACTCGTTACCATGTAATGTTAAGTTTATGATCGAAGGCGAGGAGGAAATTGGTTCAGCGAGTTTACCTGCCTGGTTAAAGAAAAATAAACCTCTTTTAAAGGCTGATATTATTCTGATTTCAGATACCAGCATGATTGCACCTGATAAACCATCGATAACTACTGGTTTGCGTGGTTTGTCGTATTGGCAGGTTGAAGTTACCGGACCAAACCGCGATTTGCACTCTGGTATATTTGGTGGCGCAGTGGCTAATCCAATAAATGTGCTGGCTAAAATGATAACTAAAATGGTTGATGATAATGGACATATCACCATCCCTGGTTTTTACGATGATGTGTTAAAGGTTACTCCTAAGGAACGCAAAAAAATGGCTGAAGCTCCGTTTAATCTTACTAATTATAAAAAAGCGCTTGGTATTAAAGAAGTTTTTGGCGAAAAAGGCTATGTTACCATGGAGCGTACCGGTATTCGTCCAACTTTCGATGTTTGTGGTATCTGGGGAGGTTATACTGGCGAAGGTGCTAAAACCGTTCTTCCTTCAAAAGCATTTGCTAAAATATCATCACGTCTAGTGCCAAATCAGGATCATGTGAAGATTTCTAAAATGTTTAAAAAACACTTCGAAAGTATTGCTCCCGATTACGTAAAAGTTAATGTTGAATACTTACATGGTGGACAGGCCTATGTTTGCCCGATTGATCTACCAGCATACAAAGCTGCCGAAAAAGCATACCTGGAAGTTTATAAAAAAGCCCCAATTCCAGTGCGCAGTGGAGGAAGTATTCCAATTGTTTCAGATTTCGAAAAAATATTGGGTATTAAATCAATCCTTATGGGATTTGGACTTGAGGCAGATGCAATTCATTCACCTAACGAGAATTTTCCATTAGAACAATTCTATAATGGAATAAACACAATACCTTATTTCTACAAATACTTTTCAGAGATGAGTAAGTAAAATACAATCTGATCCTCATATTGGACTAAAGTCCATTTATATATTAATTAGTAACCCCAGGCTTAAGCCTGGGGTTTATTTATACGCTATGACTGGGCTTTAGCCCAATTATAGGTGTTTTTAAAGAAATAGTTACATAGATAAAAAAATTTTCAAAAATCATTTGATTTTTTATGATATTTGCAAAAAATACTTAAAAAATCTTGTTGTAAATAAAAAAATAGGGGGTATAAAACAAAAAAGAAGTAAAAATGTGAAAATGGAGCGTAAAAAATAGGGGTGTTGTAAAATAAATATATATTTGTACCAGAATGATTGAAATTGATTTTCAATTTTTAACTTATAACTTATTACTTTTAACTCTTTATCATTATGCCTGCAATTCGATTAAAAGCTTTAGAGGAGGTTCTTAACAGGAAACCTGTTTTTGTTGAACTTCCGGCCGTGAAAACATCCGAATATTTTGGAGTGAATGTTTTCGATAAAAACAAAATGCAAGAATACCTTTCGCGCGAAGCCTACGAAAGTGTTGTGCAAGCGATTAATCAGGGTGTTCGTATTGATCGAAAAGTGGCAAACCAGGTAGCATCAGGAATGAAATCGTGGGCTATTGATCGGGGAGCAACTCATTATACACATTGGTTTCATCCGCTAAGCGGAACAACTGCTGAAAAGCATGATGCTTTTTTTGAGCCAGCTGATAATGGGGGTGTGTTAGAGAATTTTCAGGGCGAAATGCTTGTTCAACAAGAGCCCGATGCTTCTAGCTTTCCGAGCGGCGGACTTAGAAATACTTTTGAGGCTCGTGGTTATACTGCCTGGGATCCATCGTCACCTGCTTTTGTTTACGGCAACACACTTTGTATCCCTACAATTTTTGTTTCCTATACCGGTGAGGCCCTTGATTATAAAACACCTTTATTAAAATCATTAAATTTTATTGATAAAGCTGCTGTCGATGTTTGTCAGCTTTTTGATAAAGACGTAAATAAAGTAAATGTTACACTGGGTTGGGAGCAGGAGTATTTTTTAATTGATAATGCACTGTATAATGCTCGTCCTGATTTATATCTAACCGGCAGAACACTTATAGGTCATGCTTCGGCAAAAGATCAGCAGTTAAGTGATCATTACTTTGGTTCTATTTCTGATAGAGTGACTTTTTTTATGCGCGAATTTGAAATAGAATCTTATAAGTTGGGTATTCCAATAAAAACAAGGCATAACGAAGTGGCTCCGAACCAGTTTGAGTGTGCTCCGCGATACGAAGAAGCTAATCTGGCTGTGGATCATAATCAGATGCTTATGACCGTAATGGATAAAGTGGCCAAGAAACATAACTTTAAGGTTTTGTTCCACGAAAAACCGTTTAAAGGAATCAATGGTTCGGGTAAACATAATAACTGGTCGATGCTTACTGATACCGGTAGAAATTTATTATCACCAGGCAAAACTCCAAAGAGTAATCTGCAGTTCCTTACATTCTTAATAAATACAGTAAAAGCCGTTCATGATCATGCTGATTTACTAAGGGCAAGCATAGCAACAGCCGGAAATGAATACCGGTTAGGCGCACACGAAGCTCCTCCAGCTATTATGTCTGTATTTATCGGATCGCAACTAACATCAATACTTGATCAGTTGGAGAAGCGAGTTACAAGTAAAAAAATGACTCCCGACGAAAAAACAGAATTAAAACTCGATATTGGAAAGATTCCTGAGATCCTGATGGATAATACTGATCGCAATAGAACATCACCATTTGCCTTTACCGGTAACAGATTCGAGTTTAGAGCAGTTGGATCGTCAGCAAATGTTGCAGCACCTATGATCTCGCTAAACACCGTAGTTGGTACACAGCTAATTCAGTTTAAAAAGGATGTGGATTTTCTTATGGGCAAAAATGTGAAGAAAGATGAGGCTATTTTTCAAGTGTTGAAAAAGTATATCATCGAATCTAAAAAAATCAGGTTCGAAGGAAATGGTTATGGTCAGGATTGGATAAATGAAGCAAAACAAAGAGGGTTATCAAATATCAATAATATCCCTGAGGCCTTAAAAGCATTTATGACAAAAAATACGTCATTGTTATTTACAAATTCGCAGGTGCTTTCAGAACGCGAACTTGAGGCAAGATATGACATCCGTCTCGAAATTTATATTAAACGTGTTCAAATCGAGGCACGTGTGTTGGGCGATTTGGTTAGAAATCATGTGTTGCCAACTGTAATAAAATATCAGAACGTGCTTATTCAGAATGTGTTAGGGTTAAAGGAATTGTACCCCGAAGAGATATTTAAACAGATGGCGAAATCCCAGCTTCAAACCATTTCTACTATTTCGGAGCACATGACAATTATTAAGGATGAAGTAGAGAAAATGATTGAATCACGAAAGAAAGCTAACGAAATAGAGAATATTGTAGAAAAAGCAGAGGTTTACTCAAGAAGTATTGCCGATTATTTTGATAAGATACGATATCATGTTGATAAGCTTGAATTGATTGTTGATGATTCGATATGGCCATTTCCAAAATACCGCGAAATGCTTTTTACTCGTTGATAGACAACAAAAGATAGTAATAAATAATGATTAGAGGGAAGATCAATTTGGTCTTCCTTTGTTTTTTAAGCGCATAAATAATAAAATCAAACCAAATGCGTATTAATAAATAGCTGATAACTCTGTTGATGCTATATTTTTATTTTATTTAAAAAATCTTACTTTTACATTTTACAATCAAGTAATTCGAAAAAACTATGATAAAAAAGGCTTCGGTTGTTTTAAGCATTTTTTGCATGCTGATATTTTTCTCTGCAGTTGGCCAAACAACAAAATCACGTAAAGCAATAGAGTACTACTCTACAGGACAATATTTTGCTGCTATCGATCTTTTAAGAGACGCATATGGTGATGAGGTTGATGCAAATATAAAGTTAGATATAACATTTAAGATCGCTGAGTGCTATAGACTTACATCTCAACCCGAAAAAGCCGAAGTTTGGTATAAAAGAGTAGTTCAGAAGAAGTACGGAAATCCCTTAATTTACCTTTATTATGCTGATGCTTTAAAAACTAATGAAAAATTTGATCTTGCCATCGAAAATTATAACGAATACAAAAAGCTTGTGCCCGATGATCCACGGGGCGAAAATGGTGTGAAATCATGTGAGTTAGCTTCTAAATGGAAAGAAAACCCAAGTGGTTATAAAGTTGCAAACATGAAATTCTTTAACACCAAAGAAAGTGAGTATTATCCAGCATATGCAAATGCCGAATATACTGAAGTTTTCTTTACCTCATCACGCGAAGAGTCTGCAGGTAAAGAAAAACATGGTGGTACAGGTCAGAATTTCTCTGATATTTATCGATCTGTTCAGGATAAACAAGGTAAATGGAGTACTCCTGTTCCTCTTGGTGAGGCTATCAACACTGAGTACGAAGAAGGTGGTGCGTCATTAAGCAAAGACTTTAATACGCTATTTTTTAGTCGATGCGAAAAGGTGAAAAAAGAAACGATGGGTTGCAAAATCTTTCATTCTGTTCGAAAAGCTGAAGAATGGGGCAAGGCCGAACCATGGAAGGTAACCGACGATAGTACTACTGTTTCGCATCCAACACTTTCTGAAAATGAGCTTACCTTATATTTTGTTTCTGATATGCCCGGTGGGTTAGGCGGAAAAGATATTTGGAAAGTTACTCGCGATAACCCTTCTGCTGATTGGGGAGCACCAGAAAATATGGGTGCTGAGATTAATTCGCCCGGAAATGAAATGTTTCCGTTTATTCATAACGATGGAACGTTGTATTTTTCTTCTGATTATCATTTAGGAATGGGTGGATTGGATATCTTCCGTGCATCATACATTAATAACAGGTGGCAAGTAGAAAATATGCGTTATCCAATTAACTCAACCTACGATGATTTTGCCATTGTGATCGAAAAAGAGAATGAACGCGGCTACTTTAGTACATCACGTGATGGAAACGACGAGATTTATTCGTTCGTTTTACCTCCACTTAAATTTAATATCGAAGGCGAAGTTCGTAACGAAAAAACCGATCAGCCACTTGCAAATGCCACAGTTAAAATGGTTGGTAGCGATGGTATGACATTAGCTTCCGAAACATCGGCCGATGGTAAGTTTAAGTTTATGTTGCGTCCAAATACCGATTATGTGTTCGTTGCATCGAAAAGAGGTTTCTTAACTGGCAAAGCCAAAGAAACAACAAGAGGTTTAGTTGAAAGTAAAGAATTTAAAGCAGATATTAAATTATCATCTATTGCCGAACCAATCGAATTGCCAAATATTTTCTACGATTTTGCAAAGTGGGATTTACGTCCTGAATCAATGGTTGCTCTTGATAAATTGGTTGAAACGCTTAACGATAACCCAACAGTTACTATCGAGTTAAGATCTCATACTGATGCTCGCGGAAGCATTGAGGTTAATATTGAATTATCTCAGAAGAGAGCACAATCAGTTGTTGATTTCTTAATTGAAAAGGGAATTGAGCCTGCACGACTTAGAGCAAAAGGATATGCAGCAACCATGCCTAAAATTGTTGATGCTAAGTTAGCTTCTCAATATCCATTCTTAAAAGAAGGGACTGAAATTACTCAGCCTTATATAGATTCATTACCAACAGAAGAGCAAAAAGAAGTAGCTTATCAGATTAATCGTCGAACCGAATTTCAGGTATTATCTACCGATTATAAACCAACTAAATAGTACATTAATCCCGCTTCGGCGGGATTTTTTATTTGGCATAACTGCAATTTTTTTTTATTCATCCTAACAATTTAGTAACTTTGCATTTTTAATATTTCCGTAACAAAATGACCCAAGACTCAAGATATATCAAAAGAGGAGTTTCTGCTTCGAAAGAAGATGTACATAATGCAATAAAAAACATCGATAAGGGGTTGTATCCTAAAGCTTTCTGCAAAATAATTCCCGACATATTGGGTAGCGATGAAAAGTATTGCAATATTATGCATGCTGATGGAGCTGGTACAAAATCATCATTAGCATATATGTATTGGAAAGAAACAGGCGATTTGTCTGTGTGGAAAGGTATTGCGCAGGATGCCATAGTTATGAATCTTGATGATTTGTTGTGTGTGGGTGCAACAGAAAACATTTTGTTATCATCAACCATTGGCCGTAACAAAAATCTTATTCCTGGCGAAGTAATATCTGCCATAATTAACGGTACTGAAGAGTTGTTGACCGAATTACGTAATCTTGGAATATCAATTTATTCTACTGGTGGCGAAACTGCTGATGTTGGTGATTTAGTTCGTACAATTATTGTTGATTCTACAGTTGCTGTTCGTATGCTTAAGACTGATATTATTGATAATTCTACTATTCAGGATGGAGATATTATTATCGGACTCTCATCATCAGGGCAGGCTAATTACGAGCCACAATATAATGGAGGTATGGGAAGTAACGGACTTACTTCAGCTCGTCACGATGTTTTTTCGAAATATCTTGCCCGAAAATATCCCGAGAGTTTTGACCCTCATATTCCGATTGAATTTGTTTACTCTGGTAAATATAACCTGACAGATACTATCGAAAAACTTGGTATTGATGCAGGTAAGTTGGTGCTTTCTCCAACCCGAACCTATGCTCCTGTAATGAAAAAAATATTTGATATTCATAGAAAAAATATTCATGGTTTGGTACACTGCTCTGGTGGAGCTCAAACAAAAGTTCTTAATTTCGTCGATAATCTGCATGTTGTAAAAGATAATATGTTTGCAGTACCCGAATTGTTTAACATTATAAAGAATGAATCGGGGACTCCCTGGGACGAAATGTACAAGGTTTTCAATATGGGGCACCGAATGGAAATATATACCTCGAAACAATATGCCAACGAAATTATTAGTATCTCAAAACAATTTGGTATTGATGCACAAATCATAGGTTATTGTAAAAGCTCTGAAAAGAAGCAGCTATCAATAATTAGTGAGTTTGGCGAATTTCAGTATTACTAAATTTACTTCCGAATCAATTTAATTGTTAATTTTGCGGCGATTTTATAGCATAAATTATTATGAGTAACAACATTATATTAGATAAATTACAAGGTATCAAGCTTCGGTTCGAAGAGGTAGGTCAATTAATTACTGATCCGGCGATTATCAGTGATATGAAAAAGTATATTAAGCTGAATAAGGAATATCGTGATCTTGAGCCACTGATTGAGGCATACAACGAATATAAAAATATCTTAAGCAATGTAGATTCTGCAAAAGAAATTATTGCAACCGAAAAAGATGAAGATATGCGTGAGATGGCAAAGGCAGAACTAACGGAGCTGGAAGAAAAGATAGAACCACTTGAGGATCAGATTAAACTATTGTTGCTCCCGAAAGATCCTCAGGATGCAAAAAATGCTATTGTTGAGATCAGAGCAGGAACCGGCGGTGACGAAGCAAGTATTTTTGCGGGTGATCTTTTCCGTATGTACACCAAATATTGCGAAGATCGAAGATGGAAAGTAGAAGTAACCAATATCAGCGAAGGTACTGTTGGTGGTTATAAGGAGATCGTGATGAAAGTGTCTGGCGATGGTGTTTATGGTATATTAAAATACGAATCAGGTGTTCATCGTGTACAGCGAGTACCACAAACCGAAACGCAAGGTAGAGTGCATACTTCGGCTGCAACAGTAGCTGTATTGCCCGAAGCCGAAGAGTTTGATATTGATCTTAGAATGGAAGATGTTCGTAAGGATACTTACTGCTCATCAGGACCTGGAGGACAATCAGTTAATACAACCTATTCAGCTATTCGATTAACACATATTCCATCAGGAATAGTGGTTACTTGTCAGGATGAAAAATCACAGATAAAAAACTTTGATAAAGCCTTAAGCGAGCTTCGAACAAGATTATATAATTTAGAGTATCAAAAATACATTGATGAGATTGCTTCGAAACGAAAAACAATGGTTTCGACTGGCGACAGATCAGCTAAAATCAGAACGTATAACTATCCACAGGGTCGTGTTACCGATCATCGTATAAATTTTACTGTTTACAATTTGCCAACCATTATGAATGGTGCAATTCAGGAATTTCTGGATCAGTTACAGATGGCAGAAAATATGGAAAGACTCAAAGAAGCGGGAGTTTAATAAGATTTAAGATACAAGATAAAAGTAAAAAGATAAAATTGTTATTAAGGATTAGTTAAAATCGTATAATGTTTGGTCTTTTTAAATCATAATAATCTGCGTCATCAGCGTTCTTTTATTAAATAAAAAGCAACATGAACTACAATCAGCTTGTACAAGAAATTACCAAAAAGAGATCTTTCCTTTGTGTTGGACTTGATACCGATTTAAACAAAATACCTCCATTCCTTAAAAAAGCTGAAAACCCGATTTTCGAATTTAATAAACGAATTATTGATGCAACAGCCAAATATGCAGTAGCTTTTAAATTAAATACGGCCTTTTATGAGTCAAATGGTGTTCAGGGTTGGATTGATCTCGAGAAAACGGTTAATTATATCAAAACCTATTATCCAGATCTTTTTGTAATTGCTGATGCTAAACGCGGTGATATTGGAAATACATCGAAAATGTACGCTCAGGCATTTTTCCATTCAATGAAATGCGACGCCATTACTGTTGCTCCTTACATGGGAAAAGATTCTGTTAGTCCTTTTTTAGAATCAGAAGGGAAATGGGCTATTTTGCTTGCACTAACCTCAAACGAAGGTGCTTTTGATTTTCAAACCTTAGAGTTGAAAAATTCTGATAATAAACTTTTTGAAA
Organism: Bacteroidales bacterium; assembly: GCA_034002805.1. Lineage (GTDB taxonomy): Bacteria > Bacteroidota > Bacteroidia > Bacteroidales > UBA12077 > UBA12077. The sequence continues at coordinate 12,820 of JAVEZW010000061.1, forward strand.
CTGTTTTGTACAAATCGAAACAGTGGGGAACAAAAGAAAATATGATGTATGTGGTAGGAGCAACCAAAGCAGAATCATTTAAAAAAATCAGAGAAATTGTTCCCGATCATTTTTTGCTTGTACCTGGTGTAGGAGCTCAGGGTGGCGATTTGGAGCAAGTAGCAAAATACGGAATGAATAAATCATGTGGATTACTTGTAAACTCTTCTCGTGCAATCATATTTGCTGACAATACAGAAAATTTCAATAAAGTAGCCGCCGAAAAAGCCAAGGAGATGCAGCTGCAAATGGATCTACTTCTTAAATTATCGGGTATTTAATTTAATATATCAGCGTAAACTCGCCTGCCGGAAGGGCAGGTCATAATAATCAGTGTCATCAGCGTTCCATTATTTTTTTTATTTTATTAGTGAAAAATCAAGCTGTTTTTGCCCTTTGTCCCTAAAGGGAACAGTCTGATTTTTCAACTTTCACCCTTTAGGGCTAGGGGCAAAAAAGTTGAAAAATGAATTGAAATTTACAATAGGAAGAGTTGGGTTAGCAATTCTTTTATTATTTTTAGGGTGAGAAATTTACCTGTTATATCGAATGAAAGAAGAATTCCTCCATTATATCTGGAAATACAAGCTTTATAATTCCAGAAATTTAAAAACATCAAACGGTCATAAGATTGAAATTATAAACCACGGTACTCATAACTTCGATTCGGGTCCCGATTTTTTCAATGCCAAAATAAAAATTGATGACACCATCTGGTGTGGAAATGTCGAGATTCATATTAATTCATCTGATTGGTATGGCCACAATCATCATACAAACAAAGCTTTTGATAATGTTATCTTACAGGTAGTATTTAATCATGATAGAGAAGTTTTTAGAACCGACGGACAGCTTATACCAACCATGGAACTTAGGTTTGATAAACGATTGCTCAACAACTATGAAAATTTGCTCCAGAGTAAACTGTGGATTGCATGCGAAAAAGATATTTTGAAAGTAGATTCGATTATTATTAATCAATGGATTGATAAGCTTGCAATTGAGCGATTAGAAGAAAAATCAAAGCGTATTGATGATTTATTGCAGCAGTATAATAATAACTGGGAAACAGCATTTTATGTTCAGATGGCTCATAATTTTGGATTTAAACTGAATAGTGAGCCTTTTGAGTTGCTTGCAAAGTCTTTGCCATTAAGTTATATAGCAAAGCATAAAAACAGCTTACTGCAAATTGAAGCCTTGCTTTTCGGACAAGCTGGCTTTTTAAACGATACTAATGGTGATGAGTATTACAGGTCACTTCAAAAAGAATATCAATTTCTTAAAGCGAAGTTTAATCTCAAACCAATTGAAAAACATTTGTGGAAGTTCTTGCGTTCGCGTCCGGGAAATTTCCCGACCATCCGAATTGCCCAGTTTGCCATGCTTGTATTTAAATCAACAGCGCTTTTCTCAAAGATTATTGAATCTGCAAAAATTGATGAGATAAAAGAGTTTTTCCTTGTTGAAACTTCAGATTACTGGAAAACTCATTATCAGTTTAATAAAGAATCGGTTCCGAAAGCAAAAAGCGTTGGAGAGAGTTCTGCCGATGTTTTGATAATTAATACAATAATTCCTTTTTTATTCGTTTATGGAAAAGAAACAGGAAGCGAAACGATAAAACAGAGGGCTTTGGATTTTCTTGAGAAAATAAAAAGCGAAAAAAATAGTATAACTCAAGGCTGGAGAGATTTAGGAGTGATATCCAATAACGCGCTAACATCGCAGGCGTTAATCCAGCTAAAGAATAATTACTGCAATACTAAAAATTGTTTAAACTGCCAGATAGGTAATCAGATGATTAGTAAGGCTTAAAAGGTTTTAAATTATTAATAAACTAACAAAATGAAAAAAATTATTCTGGTATTTATCTTGCTTGGTTTTAACTATTGTTATGGTCAGGTAATAACAATAAGCGGGAAAGTTTTAAATAAAAATCAATTGGAACCGGTATTGTTTGCAAATATTGCAGTAAAGGGATTTCCTATTGGAGTTTCTTCAAATGAAATGGGTGAGTTTAGTTTTCATGTTCCTGATTTTTATGGAAAGGATACGTTAAGTGTTTCAGCTATTGGATTTAAGTCATTTGAATGTGCTATTAACCAGATTTCTAAAACTGATAGCCTGATTATATGCCTTGATGAACAGATATACGAATTACATTCAGTTATTGTGTTTCCCGAGGATGAGCTTAAAGATATCATAAAAAATGTTACAAAGAATATCAAAAAGAATTATCCTAAACGTACTAACTTGTTAAATGGATTTTATCGCGAGTTAACCTTAAGAGATAATAATTATACACGCTTAATTGAGGCAGCCATTGATATACAAAGGCCAGGTATTAATAGTACAGAAGGAAATCTTGTTAGAGTAAATGAACTTAGAAAGAGCGATAGTTATATTGAGTATGATTGGAAATCTAAGCTTTTTAATAAAATAAATGGTGAACGAAACCAATTATACTCAATTTTAGTTTCAGATATAATTTATTCTCATAACAAAACTTACGTAACAAAAGATATTTTAACTAACAACTTTATCAATAGCTATGATTTTGTACTTGAAAATATTTCAATGATAGATTCTATAAGAGTATTTGAAATCAGATTCTTTGATAAAAAATACTATGGTGAATATGATGGTAATTTCGTTACAATCGAAAATCATTGGATTTCAGTGAGGGAAGATAGTTACGCTATAATAAAATATGAGTTCAAGCTTCAGATCGTAAAGAATTTTGATAAATTAAAGTATGTCAATTTTGAAGATAATTGTATTGTTTCATGTACAGTATATTATAAAGAATATGAAGGCAAATATTATCCTTATTTATATGAGAAAATGACGTTGGCTAATGCAAAGTATGCAGATGAAAATACAGGCAAAGGAAAACAATATATGAAATCTACACTGCTTATCAATAATATCGTAACCAAAAGATCAGATGAATACGAGAAAGTAAAAAAGAGATTTTCAAGCCCCGCTGATGTTGATCTGTATAATCAAGATTTTAAATATAACCCAGCATTTTGGTCGAATTATAATATTCTGCAATTAAATCCAATATATAAGCAAGCAAAACAAGATTTAGAATTCGGGAAATCACTCGAAGAACAATTTATACAAAATGGAAAATAGATTTGAGATTTTAACAGAAAGAAAAACTATTCTTAGTTATTTCTTATTATATGCCTTAATTAATTCATTACTATTATATTATATACACGATATAATTATAACTGATCCGCAATATTTTACAGGTGGAAATATGGATAGTGTTAAATTATACCGAAAGCTATGGATGATTTCTTATTTTATTTCGCCCTTTTATAAAATTATTAAACTGCTAATAATAAGTGCTTTAATTTATTATGCCATAAGATTTATTAAAAAATTAAACACTCAGTTTTGGGGAATTTTTTACATCGTTTTATTAGCACAGTTTATATTATTAATTCCTGATTTATTAGAGCTTATATGGTTTACTTTTATAAAAACCAATTATACAATGAGTGATGTAGATTATTTTAGTCCATTATCCTTGGCAAGCTTGGCTAATCATGAGGAAATCTCTGATTTTTTGTTTAAGTTATTGAATTCAATCAATCTATTTAATCTTGCCTCCTGGTTTTTATTATTCCTCTTTATTAAGAAATACTTAGAAGTTAAGCTTTTAGATAGTATTGTAGTTGTTTTGAGCTTTTATGGCTCATCCTTTTTAGTCTTATCATTTATTAAGTATTATTTTTTGTTAAAGATTCTATAAGGATTATTCAATTTTCACACTAAAAATAAATAGTCAATACATTTGATATTTAGCAAATCCACTGCTTTAATGATAATAAAGAATAGTAAAAGAAGAAGTATTAGATTCATTTTTTTTATTAATTTATATTGCTGATTAAAAAAAAATAGATACTTTTGCAAATCTTTATTATGCAAGAGTAGATTAATTAATAAATAAAAAAGTATGAGCTATTTAACAGTAGAGAAAAAGCAGGAAATTTTTAAAGTGTATGGAAAATCTGAAACCAATACAGGTTCAACCGAAGGACAAATTGCTATATATACTCATCGTATAGGTCATTTAACCGAACATTTAAAAATTAACAAGAAGGATTTTAGTACACAAAGAGCTCTTCTTAAGCTAGTTGGTCGTCGCAGAAGATTACTCGATTATTTAAAAGACAAAGATGTTGAGAAATATCGTACGTTGATTAAAGATCTTAATATCCGTAAATAATACTAGAAAGGGCAATTTTCAGATTGCCTTTTTTTATAATAATAAGGGCAGTAATGCCATTTTAATTTTAATTGAAAATATATGTACAATTTAGTAGAAAAAACAATCGATTTAGGTGATGGACGTGTTATCACCATTGAAACAGGTAAATTAGCAAAACAAGCTGATGGATCGGTTGTAGTAA
>JAVEZW010000062.1:0-17054 GCA_034002805.1 Bacteroidales bacterium
CAATAATTCAGGTTTATTGATACTTTCAACATATAAGAGTTTTACTTTAGAACTGGTTTTGGGGTCAAAATTCTCATCCATGTATTTAAGAATATCCTCAACTCCCATTTGGGCACTGTTACCAACAGAATATACACTTGAAAATTTTAATCCTTTTATAATACTGGCTTCCATAATAAATACAGCAGTAGCACCTGATCCAGAGATAAAATCAACCCCTTGCCCGTCTAATGGAGGCAGAGGCAATGTAAACACCCCATTATAGTTCTGATTTAAGAATCCAATACAATTAGGACCTATTAAACTAGCCTTGTTTTTATTTGCAATACTTACAATTTCTTTCTCCAATTTAGCACCTTCGGCACTTTCTTCGCTAAAACCTGCCGAAAAAATGATGAATGCCTTTGTGTTTTTTTGTTCTGCCAGTATTCTCACTGTTTCAACACAATATTTAGCTGCTATAGCGATAATAGCCAGATCAACCTGCGGAAGCTCTAATGCTTCTTTAAAACATGTAATACCCTGAACATTATCTTCCTTAGGGTTAACAACATACAAATCGCCTTTGTATTTTCCATCGATAAGATTTTTTAAAGCCTTACCTCCTGTTTTTTGTATATTATCTGAACCACCTACTACGACAATACTTTTTGGATCGAGAAGTTCTTTTGTTATCATACTAATTTCAAGAATTTTTACAAATGTATGAAAAAAGCACCACCCAATAACTTACAATCTGTAAGTTAAAATCAAATATTACTTACTTATTTTAATATAATGTCTTATTTTATAATGATTTTAAATTGATATAACCTGTTATACTATTATAAAGCATATTCGTAAATCACTTATGAAATCATTAATTAAAAACACACGAAACCCCCAATCGTGTTTTGAAAAAATAAAATTAAATTCTACTTTTGAAATGAACATAAACTTACAACTTATGAAAAATATTCTTGTTTCATTTATAATCCTATCCTTATCGTATAGTCTTGAGGCACAAACAACCAGCTGTGATACAAGCAGCAGCTTTGCACAAAACGCTCAGTTCTTTTTTAATTCTTTCCAGCTCGGAAAGGTTGTTTTTGAGGATAATAGTAAAACTGATGCTCTTCTGAATTATAATGTTGTATCAAATGATATGTATTATATTGAGGACAATAAATACTTTTCATTAAGCCCCGATGAGGTAAAAATGATTATGATCTGTAATTTTCGATTCTTTTTCGAACAAGGGAAAATTATGGAACTGATTTATGATAAAGAGGTAAAAATATTTATTGAAAGAACAGCAAATTTGGAAGAATTCTTTAATCAAAAAGGAGCTTATGGAGCCACATCACCTAATGCCGTTGGCACAAAACTTCTTGATTTTAATTTTGCCAATTTGCATGATGATAGAAGTTACCTTGTTAATCTCAGAGATAAGGGTGATAAAGAAATTTCAATTACAAAAAATTACAAAATCAAAGTTGGAACTAAAAATTATCCGGCCACCCAGAAAAGTTTTTTAAAGATTTATAAAGATAAAAAGGAGCAACTAAAGGTTTATTTTGATGAAAACCAGTTTGATTTTCACAAAAAAGAAGACTTAATTAAGATTGCCAACTATTGCCTTAGTCTGAAATAAAAAACAAAATCTGACTAAAATCATTGGTTTATAAGAGCTTGATTCATATATTTGTATTTTCATAGATCCAATAATGAGTTATTTCTATTCAACAAATTTGTACCATAACTTCGGCAAAGGACTCTTCGAGTGCTGGATTTGTTGATTTCCCTATTTATTCAATCTATTCTGTTATTGCTTTAGGAGTATTATTTTTACCAACTCTTTAATTCTCAATATAAAAAATTTGATTTAAGATTTAAGATCAAAGATTAACGATTTATGATGTTAAAAACATCTTAGATCATCATTCGTTAATCGACATTCGAAAATAAACATATTTTATAATGCAAGGTACAATCTTCGATATAAAGCATTTTGCAGTGCACGACGGACCCGGAATTCGTCAAACTGTCTTTTTTAAAGGCTGCCCCTTGAATTGTTGGTGGTGCCATAATCCCGAAAGTCAGGTCATTGAGCAAGAATCCTACGTCAGAATAAACAAACTTGATGGAAAGGAATTTAAAAAAGATGAAACTATTGGTTATCAGATAACAAGTGATGAATTATTTAAAACTATACTAGGAGATAAAATCTTCTTCGAAGAATCTGATGGTGGAGTAACCTTTTCGGGTGGTGAACCATTAATGCAAGCTGATTTTCTTTATGAAATAGCACTGAAATGTAAGGAAAACAACATCCATATCTGCCTTGATACAACAGGTTTTGCATCGGAAATGACAATTCAGAAAATTGCCACTGTAATCGATTCCTTTTTGTTTGATATAAAGATTCTCGATAATGAATTACATAAAAAATACACTGGAGTTCCCGTTGATAGCATAATAAAAAATCTGCAATGGCTGGACGAAAATCACAAAAATGTAATTCTCCGATTCCCTGTAATACCTGGAATAACAAACACCAAAGAGAACTTAAGTGATATCAAGGAGTTAATCGCAACATTAAAAAACACCCATCATATTGATATATTGCCTTTTCATACGATATCGAAAAGCAAGTACAAACGTTTTAATAAAGAGTATAAAATGGGTGATATTCCTGCCCTTTCGGATGATGAAATGAAGAAATTAAAAAAGGAGTTTGAAACGATTGGTTTTACTGTTAGTATTGGAGGATAATTTATTGAACATTGTTATATTAAAAATTAATTTAAAGTGGTCATGCTGAGCCTGTCGAAGCATGACATCACTCTTCGACAAGCTCAGAGTGACAATTAAACAAACATAAATAAATAGTAGAATGAACACTAGAATAAAAAACTTACGAATCCAGAGCTTAACGGCAATTAATAAGTTGTCGCACGAAAGAGCTAAGCTTGTGACTAATTTTTATAAACAAACCGAATCTCAACAGTTATCGGTTCCAGTAAAAAGAGCGTTGGCATTCAAATATATACTTGAAAATAAGAAGATTTGTATAAACGAAGGCGAGCTTATTGTTGGTGAACGCGGACCTGCACCTAAGGAAACATCTACATATCCTGAAGTTAGTTTGCATTCTTTGAAGGATCTGAAAATTCTTGATTCTCGCCCCAAAGTATGGTTCAGGGTTGATGATGAAACAAAAAAGGTCTACGAAAAAGAGATTATACCTTTCTGGAAAGGGAAATCGCAACGCGACAAACTATTTGCTCAATTACCGGATGAATGGAAAGCAGCTTACGAAGCTGGAGTTTTTACTGAGTTTCAGGAACAACGAGCTCCCGGACATACAGTGGCAGGAAAAAAAATCTTCAGAAAAGGAATGCTCGACTTGAAAAAAGATATACATGATTCGATTCAAAAATTTGAAAAGTTGAACGATTCAGAATCGAAAAATAAAATAGAAGAACTCAAAGCTATGGAGATTGCTGCTGATGCAATTATCCTTTTTGCCAACCGCTATGCCAATGAGTTAGAGAATCTAGCCAAAAAAGAAAAAGATAGTAATCGTAAGACTGAACTTGTTGAAATGACAAGAATTTGCCGAAAAGTCCCGGCTCACGCACCAGAAACATTCCAAGAAATGCTACAGCATTATTGGTTTGTGCATTTAGGAGTAATTACTGAGCTTAATCCATGGGATTCGTTCAATCCTGGCCGATTGGATCAGCATTTATATCCATTTTACAAAAAAGGAATTGAAAGCGGTTCGCTAAGCAAAGAGCAGGCAATTGAATTATTGCAGGCGTTCTGGGTAAAATTCAACAATCATCCATCGCCACCCAAAATGGGAGTTACAGCCTTAGAAAGTAACACATATACCGATTTTGCTTTAATAAATTTAGGTGGAGTTAACGAAGATGGCTCCGATGCTGTAAATGAGCTTACTTACATTTTGTTAGATGTAATTGAAGAAATGCGCATTTTGCAGCCTAGCTCAATGGTTCAGATTAGTAAAGTAAATCCTGACAGTTTTATAAAGCGAGCTATCAACATTACAAAAACTGGATTTGGTCAACCTTCGTTTTTTAATACAGATGCCATTGTTAAAGAACTTGTAAATCAAGGTAAAGATATTATTGATGCACGTAACGGCGGAGCCAGTGGTTGTGTCGAAACAGGCGCATTCGGAACAGAAAGCTATATTCTTACAGGATATTTTAACCTGAATAAAATTCTCGAAATCACCTTAAATAATGGAACCGATCCAAGAACCGGAAAGCAAATAGGCATAAAAACAGGAGATCCAAGACAGTTTAATAGCATTAACGACTTGCTCGAAGCTTATAAGAAGCAACTGAATCATTTCGCTGATATCAAACTAAAAGGAAATGTGATAATTGAAAAGATCTATGCCGAAGAAATGCCAGTTCCTTTCCTTTCTTTGGTTATTGACGACTGCATTGCTAATGGAGTTGATTATAACGCTGGCGGTGCAAGATACAATACCAGTTATGTTCAGGGTGTTGGCTTAGGAAGTATAACCGACAATTTAACATCCATAAAATATAATGTATTCGATAAAAAGAAAATCAGCATGGATGAACTTTTAAAAGCTATGGATGCCAACTTTGAAGGTTACGATCAACTTCGCCACGATCTGATTTACGAAACGCCCAAATATGGTAACGATGATGATTATGCCGATTTGCATGCAGTAGATGTTTTTAATATGTTTTACGATGCCATAAATGGCAAACCAACATATAGAGGTGGTGTTTTCAGAATCAATATGCTACCAACCACAAGTCATGTATATTTCGGAAGTGTAATGAAAGCTACACCCGATGGCAGAAAAGCTTTTGAACCATTATCCGAAGGCATAAGTCCATTTCAAGGTGCAGATAAGAAAGGCCCTACTGCAGTTTTAAAATCAGCAGCTAAAATTGACCATATAAAAACAGGAGGAACATTACTAAATCAGAAGTTTTCGCCTTCGTTTTTTAAAGATGATCAAAGTATTTCCAAACTTTCACAATTAATTCGCAGTTATTTCAGAATGGATGGACATCATATTCAGTTTAATGTTGTAAGTGCTGCAACATTGCGCGAAGCACAAAAACATCCTGAGAAATATACCGATCTTATTGTTCGTGTAGCCGGTTACAGTGATTATTTTAACGATTTGGGTGAAAGCCTGCAAAACGAGATTATCAGAAGAACAGAACATGAAGAAGTATAAACTTTGTTGTTATCCTTAACTATTTTTTGATTTGCTAATCTACTATAAAGATGATATTTACAATTATTTCGCCACCTAATGGGGCTTAAATGGTTGTTTTTATTATTCTTTTACAAAGATATCGCATCTAACGATGCTAATAAAAAACAAAGAAGAACCGTAGGTTCGAAATCTTTGTAAAAAAATTTATTACAAAATTTTTTAAAGTGCCGTAGGTACGATATATTTTAAATTAAAATTGAAAAGAATAACAAACCTTACGAAATTGTAGTTAAGGATTAATAATGAATTAAAAATTATTTTATCTTTCAATATTATTTTGAAAAACAAAAACCATGAGAAAAATAATTAAATCTCTGCAATTAAATCTTAATCTGACCCTTGCATTAGTACTGCTGTTTTCTACAGTTAGTGGTCAATCTACGAGGAATTTAAAAGAAGAACTCGAAAAAATTCCAGGTGTAATGGTATTTGCAATGATGTCAGATCCGATGTTTTCAGAATCATACGAGTTATTTTTTACTCAACCTGTAGATCACAATAATCCTGATGGAGAGAAATTTACACAACGCGTTTTGGTTGGACATGTAGGATTCGATCGCCCAACTGTTGCTGTAATTGAAGGCTATAGCATTTATACCGATAAAGCTGGTGAAATAACCAAGTTTTTAAATGCAAATCAAATAACCATTGAGCATCGCTTTTTTGCAGATTCACGACCCGACAGTATTCCATGGGATTACCTGACCATTAAGCAAGGAGCAGCCGATCAACATGAGATAATTACAGCATTAAAAAAAATCTACAATAAAAAATGGGTTTCAACAGGAATAAGTAAAGGAGGGCAAGCAACAATTTATCACCGAAGATTTTATCCGAACGATGTAGATGTAAGCGTTCCTTATGTTGCTCCATTAAACTTTAGCAAAGAAGATGAACGATATTATACATTTTTGAAAACAGTTGGCACTCCAGAATGCCGCAAAAAGATATACGATTACCAGCTCATTTTATTTCAGAATAGAGCAAAACTATTACCTATGGTTAAGCAGATGGCTAAAACCAGAAATTACCATTTTTCTATGGGTATTGAGAGAGCTTTTGACCTGAGTGTACTCGAATATTCGTTCTCCTTCTGGCAATGGTGCGGAAGCTGCGCATTAATTCCTGATAGAACCGCCATTCTTGAAGAAGTATTTCAACATTATATATTTGTTAACCCATTAGTTTTTTTCGAAGATTCAGATATAAGGAACAATCTTCCATTTTATTACCAGGCTCTTACGGAGATTGGAATGTATGGATACGAAATTGAGCCATTTAAAAAATATCTTAAAGACACTACAAATATAACTTTTGAATTCAATCTGCCTGTTGGTACAGAAAATGCATCTTTTAATTCCGAGTCAATGAAAGATATCAATAACTGGATTCAAAACGAAGGCAACTATATGCTTTATATTTATGGCCAGAATGATGCATATTTTGCCACAGCAGTTGAACCATCGAAAAACACAAATGCAGTTCGAATGGTAAATCCCAAAGGTTGTCATACAACACGAATAGAATCATTTCCTGAAAATACAAAAAAAGAAATTTACAAAATATTGCAGGATTGGATGTCAGAAAAACCCAAAAGTGTAAATCAGGGAAGTGGTGGAAGTAAAGAAGAAATTCTTGAAATTTTTTAAGTAATTGTCATCACCATAAAGAATAGAACGCAGATGACACAGATCAAAACGATTTTCGCAGATTATTTTTAAATACCTGGTTAATAATAAAATCATTTTTAATCTTAAAAATCAGCGTTATCAGCGTTCCATTTTTTGAAACTAGTTTTTAAATTATCAATAAACCCTAAATCAATACTTATGTTACGAAAGTTTACAATTCTTTTTATCGCACTTTTTTTAAGCAGTCAGATTCACTCTATTGCATGTACCATAATTGCAGTAGGTAAAAAAGCATCAGCCGATGGTTCTAATATCATTTCGCATACCGATACAGGGCCAGATTCAAGAATTTTTGTTGTGAATGGCAAAATCTACAAACCAGGTGAAAAAGCTCCCGTTTATTGGGGAATACAAGATGCAGATCGCGCTTTAAATGATGATGGAATAATTTTAGGATATATTCCCCAAGTGGAAAAAACATTCAAATATTTTCAGTCAGCCTATTCGCATGTTAATGAGTTTCAGCTAGGAATAGCAGAAAGCACCACAGATCAAAAAGATGAACTCAAATGTACCCGCGAAAATGGTAAACAGATTATGACCATTGAGCAAGCTCAGATTTTTGCTTTACAACGTTACAAAAATGCACGTGAAGCCGTTCAGTTTATTGGCGATTTAATGACCACTTACGGTTTTCTACCATCGAGTGGTGATGGTTCCGAAACACTTGTAATTGCAGATACAGAAGAAATATGGGTTCTCGAAGTATTTGGTGTGGGTGCAGGATGGACTCCGGAAAGTGGCAAGCCAGGAGCAATTTGGGCAGCACAGCGATTGCACGAAGACCAGGCAACTATGATTCCAAACTTTAGCATTATTAAGGAGATTAATGCCAACGACAAAGATAATTTTATGGTTTCTGCAAATTATATGCAAGATGCTATTGACCGAGGTTGGTATGATCCAGCCTCAGGAAAACCATTCGTTTGGCAAGAAATTTATGCACCACTTCCTGCAGAATATGCCACAAGCAGATTTTGGTTATTTCACCAAACTTTTGCACCAAATTTAAGAGAATGGCCCGATCGTTTCTTAAACGGAAATACACATAAAGGAATAAGTCCTTATTTTCAGATTGTTGAGCCATTATCGATTTATCCATTTTCAATTCCACCTGAGAAAAAAATATCAGTTCGTAATGTTATTGCTTTTCAGCGTTCAGTATATGATGGCACCATTTACGACATGACAGCCGATCCAAACTGGTTGGTTCCTGATGGAAAAGGTGGTTATGCAAAAAGTCCATTGGCTACTCCATTTCCTGGAAGCGATTTAAGAAAACTGTTAAACATAACTTATCGCCGTCCGGTTGCACGCCACAGAGGTCATTATGGAATGGTTTTGCAGCTTCGTGGTTGGCTACCAAACGAAATTGGAGGAGTTTACTGGGTTTACCTTGATAATCCATATTTTAGTCCATATGTACCTATTTATGCAGGAAATCTTTCAACACACGAAACCTATCAGATTTACAATCCAAATAAATATGACGAAAAATCAGCACGTTGGGCAATTGACTTTGTGGATAATATGGCTAACCTAAAATTCCAATCAGCCATAAAAGATGTTTGGGCCGTAAGAGATCCTTTCGAAGAAAAAATCTTTACAGAACAAAGTAAAGTTGAAGAAGAGGCAATGAAACTTTACAAGAAGAATCCTAAAGCAGCACAGGAATATTTAACCAATTATTCGAATGGATTAATGAACGATGTAACCAATATGTTTATTGATCTTCGAAATCTGATGATTGTAAAATATACGAATAACCAGGAATAAATTACCTATCTATTTTTATAAAAGATCTATAATGCTTTCGTTATAGATCTTTTTTTTTGAAAAAACACAATGAAATAATTTGTCTTAAGAAGGTAACTCACCTTTCTCTTTCATTTTAGTAACTATCTGATCTAAATTCATTGAACAGTTTGGTAAAATCCAATCAGCACATTTACCAACCTTTTCAGATGTCATATAACGTTTACAGGTCGTCCATTTTGATTTTCCTGCACGGCAATATAGATTTTTGTACGATTCGTCGGCACCAGCTACTTTAAGCAGTGTACCATTAAACAAAGGGCATTTTGCAACCTTGGGGCATAATTCGTTTTCCATTTCAAAATAAAATTTAATTTAACTCACTGAACTTTTGAGTATTAAATTTACAATTATTAACATTCAAAATCAAAGAATAAAATAGATTTTAAAACATAATCTATTGTTGAAAATGGTTTTATAAACTAAATAAAGTATTTTAGTGCTTTAGAAATAGGTTTAGAATGAATTTAAAAAACTACCTGAAACAACCATTCCCCAAGGCAGAATCAAAATGGAGAATTACTATTCTTATTAGCCTTTTTATTGCATTGTTTCTTATTATTTTCCAGCCATTTGGCATTAATCTGTTCGAAAGCAAACAAAAAATATTGATTTTAGCAGGATATGGATTTATTACATTTATTGCATTGGTGATAAATCTAATTGTTATAGAGAACTTTTTTCGGTCATTCTTTGCAGAAAAAAACTGGACACTCTGGAAAGAATTTATTTGGTTAATCTGGATAATTTTCACAATCGGGTTGGGAAATGCGCTATACACATTCTATGTATTTGACAACATGAAATTTAACTTACAAGGATTAGCTGCTTTTCAGCTTATAACATTCATGGTTAGCTTATTCCCCATTACCGTTCTTATTATTTCAAAGCAGAAATATCTGCTAAATAAAAATCTTGGTACAGCAACTGATTTAAATAAGAAAATTGAACAACCTAAAACGACCTCAGCAAATAACCAAGTAATTCATTTTTATGCTGAAAATGAAAAAGATTATATTGAATTTGGCATAAACGATTTCTTTTTTATTGAATCATCTGGAAATTATATTGAAATCCATTTTTTAAAAGATAGTAAAATAATTCGCAAGACATTCAGAAGCACTTTGAAACGAGCCATGGAATTCTTTAAAACAAACCCTGAAATAATTCAATGCCACAGAGCTTTTATTGTAAACTCAGCAAAAGTAACCAATGCAAAAGGAAACTCGCAGGGTTTAATACTTCAGCTTGAAAACTGCGATTACGATGTCCCTGTATCCAGAAACTATGTTGATTTGGTTCGCAATCAGATAAAATAATACTTATTTTAAACCACAATCCTGAAAGCTTTCGGGACTCAAAGTTAATTTCACAAAGGGAGCACAAAGAATAAATTAATAATTTCCATATTTCTTTGTTTTTTATCACTCAACCTTGTATTTCGTCACACAAGTTAATCAGCCATCACAAAAGCTTGCCGTATATCCCAAATCTATTGCAGTACTGATTTTTCGCTATATTCTTGCATTGTCAAAACGACAATATGTTTAACCAAAAAAAATAAAAATTATGAAAAAAGTATGGTATTTATTAGTAGCAGCAGTTTTAATTATTGCAGGTTTTATTTTAAACTACACCTATGCACCTATGTTTAGTGCTGGAGAATTCGCTTGTAGCTATTTTGCAGCAGGCGATTTTGCATTGGGTGTTTTTGCAGCAGGAAAATTTTCGGCAGGCATTTTCTCAATAGGTATATTCTCTATTGGAATTTTTTCGATGAGTATTTTTAACGTAGCTATTTATTCTGTAGGAATTTTTGTGATTGCATATAAAAAACGATTACCAAAGCTTATGCAACCAACAGATGAAGAAAATAGCAATCCTTCAAATCAATAATTTACAATCTAAATTTATTACCAGTCTAATTTAATCAACAATGAAAAAAATTATATTAACATTTCTATTCAGCACATCCTGTTTATTTTTTGCTTCGGCTCAATTTGATAATCGCTTTTATTTTCCATCAAAACAGTGGAATAATATAGAAGGACTGAATTACAAAGAATTTAACTTCGAAATCGATACTATTTCGATAAATACAATGCTAATAAAACCAGAGATTGAAGTTAAAGCAACTGTTATTTATTATCATGGTTCCAGTGGCAATATTACAACTTATATAAATCATATTCGGCCACTAATTAATGCTGGTTATCAGATTCTTATGATTGATTTCAGAGGCTATGGCAAATCAACCGGCGTACCAACTCATAAGAATATTGCTGTGGATGCACAATATATATTTGAGAAAATTATCGTTCTGGATGAAATAAAAAACAATCCGGTAATCATATATGGAGCATCAATGGGAACTCAGATTGCAACAAAAATTGCCAAAGACAATCAGACGAAAATTTCTGCGCTTGTGCTGGATGGGACAATCAGTTCATTTACCGATATGGCTTTGACTTCTGTTCCTGATGAACAAAAAACAATGGTAGAACAATATGTAACATCGCCCTATTCAGCAAAAAATGATATTAAGGAAATTAAATTGCCTAAATTATTTATTCAGGGCTCAGAAGACAAAACTGTTCCATTTGAACAATTTGAAACCGTTTATGAAAATGCATTAACACCAAAAGAACTTTGGATTTATCGTGGAGAACATCTCGAATCGGCCAAACTATATCCGGAAGTATTGGTCCAAAAGGTCGATAAATTGCTTAATTTAAGCTCCCAGAAAAATCCTTAATTCAAAAAAAAAGCACGATAGAAAACTATCGTGCTTTAAACCAGGAATCCCCTAAAATTAATCCTGAAAAATCATCCTTTGTGTTTGCGTCCCCCCTATTTCTTTAAGTTCTTTTTCAAGTTTATCCATATCGCTTGTAGAACCTGTTAACTCTAAAATAATTAAACCACTGGAGCTACATAAATCATTAATAACCTCATGTAAGCCCAATCGGGTTTTTATTGAACATCCATATTTAGAAAGTACCGTTTGTACTTTTCCTGCTTCTTTTTGTCTATCAGTAATTAAAACGCCAAGTATTCTAATCTCTTTATTCATAATTAAAAATCTAAGTTAATGAGGTAAGTTACAAAATTATAATCAGAAGTCAAATAGATTTTTTTGTTAACTACATCAAAACCTGTAAATCTATAACAAACAACCACTTACACAACAAATCAATATCAATCTAGAATAATACTTTCAGTTTAATGTAAGCATTTCTTCCAGGTTCATAATCAATTGTTCCTCTATTGGTTGAAAGATGACTACTATACGAACGGTTGCCAATATTTTCAAGACCTCCAAACAACTGAAATTTAAAGAACTTAACATTTATAAGTGCTGAATGGATGGCCATATCAAAGCGGGCATAACCCATAGTAGTTTTTTCACCTTCGGCAACTTTATACTGATCTGCAAAACCTACTGCAATTAAGTCAATTCCAGCGTATTTTGGTAATTCGTATCTCAATCCTAAACGGCCATTAGCAGGTGGAATTAACGGCAGGCTTTTATCATTCTTTATATCTTCGCCCCGAACAAACGAACCCAAACCATACACAGTAAAAGATCTTAAAAAATTATACTCAAAGTTTATATCCACACCATAAAGCCTTGCCTCATCAACATTCGAATTTATAAGCGCAGGAATAGTATCGACTACACCAGTGGTATACGTATAAATAAAATCTCCTGGTTTTTCAACAATCATATCAGATAACCAGTTAACAAAACCGTTAATTTTAAAATGAAAATTTGGTTTCCAGATTCGGTATCCCAAATCCAATGAATATCCTTTTTCAGGATCGAGAGTTGGATCACCCAGGCGGACCATATTGCCCAAATCGATATATTTAAAGCTTTCTTCCAGCGAAGGAGCTCTAAAAGATCTACCTGCATTGAAACTTAAATCCATATCTTTTGCAACAGCATACAATAAGCCCACATTTGCGCTCCATGAAACTTTGTACTCTTCGTTTTTTTCGAATGTAATTCGTTGATTTGGAGGAGTATCATTTCTAACACCATTAGTTATTAAATAATCATAATCAAAAGCCTGTTCATTGGCAATTCGAACACCATCAAAACGACCACCAACAATAACCTTCAAATCATTATTCATCATTTTTTGCTCGTTCTGAAAATAAACTCCTGCTGTACCAAAACTTGACTCAGGCATTGGTGTTTCGCCTCGAACCAGATTATTGGTAGCAATCGTATCGCCTGAGGTATTAAGCACATCTACACGTATATACTTTTCGCGACTGGTAAATACATTTCGTTGCCATGCATCAATTCCGGCAATAAAGTTATTATTCGATGAAAAACTCCAGTTCGACTGTATCTGAAATCCGTTGGTTGTATGCTCCCCAACAGGAGTAGTTAACTCAGGAGTAGTGATTCTAGTTGGTGTTATCACCTGAGAGTTTGGCTGTAATTCAACATCACGTGATATGAATTGATAATAATATTTAAAATTCAACGATTTAAAGTTTGTTGAGATATTTTCGATAGCATAATTAGCTGAAAACATCTCGCGTTTAGCATCTGCATAAGTTGCAGTAGCGGGTCCGGGGAAAGCTAATCCGCCAGGAATACCTACATCGTTGGCATCGAAGAATTGATAATTAATTTTTAACGTATGATTATCAAATAAGGCCAATCCCGCTGAAAGCGAAATGCTCTCGTCAGAAAACTGACTATTTTGAATCATTCCTTCTGGAGTATTGATGTCAGAAGCATCGCGCAACGAACCGGTTAGGCGAACAAACCAACGTTCTGAACCAGAATTTAATGTTAGCTTTCGCGTAAACAGCTCGTTTACTGAACCAAATCCTGTATTAAAACTTCCGTTAAAGTATGGCGTTGAGTTAAAATAGCCATTCTTACTAATAACATTTACTATTCCGCCCATCGCTCCTGTTCCATAAAGTGATGATGAAGCTCCTTTAATCACTTCTATTCTGTCAATATCATCCACATCGAAAAAAGTAAGCGAAGCCATAAGATCGGTGGCTGTTTCTATTCTGTTGCCATCAACCATCATAACAATTCGCTGCTCGCCCAAGCCACGAATATTAACACCTGTAGCCCACACTCCATCACGGCTAACAGCAACGCCAGATTCCTGCTGCAATACATCCGAAACGGTAACTGATGATGATGTTTCTATTTGTTTGCGATCAACAATCTCGAGAGGAACAGAAACTTCCTTTATCATTTGATCATGGCGAACACTGCTTACAACTACTTCGCCAAGGGAAATACTTTCTCTTTCGAGATTTATTTCTATGGATTCGTTGGATTGAATTGCTAACTTTTGTTCGAGTTTTTTATAACCAAGATAAGAGGAAGTTAAGGTATAATTTCCTACAGCAAGTCCATTCATTTGGAATTCGCCCTGCAAATTGGTTATTGAGTTAAAATGATTTCCAAGCGCATCAATTAACTGAACATGCACACTGGTTAATTTTTCATTGGTTTGTGCATCTGAAATAACACCTTTCAGCTCAACATTTTGTGCAATAGTTTGAACTGAAATAAATAAAAATAGAAAAAGTTTAATTGTTTTCATCTGATCTCTTATTTTTTAATACTACTGATTTTACCTGCAAACCTTTTAATCGACCCAGCTGACCGGTTAAAGATCCAATTTCATCGGTAGTACCTTCTAAAACAAGAGAAATAATACTTTGACCATTACTACGAGGCAAGCCTTGCCGTCCAATAATAATTTCGGAATGTTTTGAGATAATATCGTTCAGATTATGAACAGATTCTTTGTTCTCAATTAAAATAAGTGCGGTTCCAATTCTCTTTTCCATCAGATTTCCTCCGGATTAGATTTTTTCTTTAACCTTGAAACAGAACAACTTCCGTTTCTCAGAAAGAGTAAATCAGGTTTACTGTTAATTTGGGAACAAAACTAGAACCTTTTTTTGAAATAAAAAATATGATATAGAACAGAAAAAAGTTGAAAGT
Organism: Bacteroidales bacterium; assembly: GCA_034002805.1. Classification (GTDB taxonomy): domain Bacteria; phylum Bacteroidota; class Bacteroidia; order Bacteroidales; family UBA12077; genus UBA12077. Next base: position 14,786 of record JAVEZW010000062.1, read on the forward strand.
TGAAAGTTGAAAGATCTAAGTTATAAGTTTAAAAAGTATTAGTTTTGCCGAAAGATTAAATTATATGCGCAGATTATTACTCCTTACATATATTCTACTTATTACACTGGTTGGATGCAATAATAAACCATCAAACAATAAAATTACTATTGCTACTTTAAAGGGCCCATCGGCAATGGGAATGATAAAGATGATCGATAGTCTTTCGAATACCGAAAACTCTACCATCGAAATAAGTATTTATAACGAGCCAGTGCAGATTAGAAAATTGATGCTCGAAAACACCGTTGACTTTGCGATCTTACCTACAACCATGGGAGCTATTTTATACAACAAAGCAATTACTTACCAACTTGCAGCTATTCCGGTTTGGGGAACACTTTACCTTTTCGGAACCGACTCCACCATTCGTACGTGGAGCAATTTAAAAGGAAAACGCATTCATCTTATGGGTAAAGGAATGACTCCTGATGTACTCTTTAAATACCTGATGCTTAAAAACGGCATTGATCCTGATAAAGACGTTGAACTTGATTATTCATTCCCAACACATATCGATCTGGCCAATGCAGTAGCTGCTGAAAAAGCTGATTTGGCGGTAATTTCGGAGCCGATGGTAAGTATTGTTATGCAGAAAAATATAAACGTACATGCTCTATTTGACCTTAACACAGAATGGCAGAAAGTGCATTCCGAAACTCCGATTGCTCAAACAGCATTTCTCGTAAAATCCTCATTTGCTAAGGAGAATACTGAAAAATTAATTGAAATATTGGAGCATTATAAATATTCTACCGATTGGGTAAACAACAATACTGATTCGGCCGCTGCGTTAATAGTAAAACACCAAATTTTACCAACTATTGAAGTTGCCAAACAGTCGATACCACGTTCGAACCTACATGTTGAAATTGCATCCAAAATAAAACCCGAGATTTATAATTATCTGGAAATCTTTTATTCATTAAATCCAGCTATTATCGGAGGTAAAATCCCAGATGATGAATTTATTATTGACATAAATAATAGTAAGTAAAATATCATCTCAACTTTTTTTATTATCTTTAATCTACATTTAAATATTAATCTGTTTTTTTTAATGACAACTAATAATTCCGAAACAGAAGGTTTAATTTACAACTGGAGCAATAAAAAAATCCTTATTGCTGAAGATGAGCATGCCAATTTTAGTTTAATTGAACGTATACTTTTACCCACAAAGATTACCATCCTGCACGCCGAAAATGGTGAAGAAGCCATAAAAATGTTTATGAATAACCAGGATGTAAACATCATACTGATGGATATTAGAATGCCGGAAATAAGTGGTGTTGAAGCTACAAAACAAATCAGAAATATAAACCGAACTGTTCCTATACTTGCTTTAACTGCATTTGCATTAACTGCCGACGAAGTAAATGCTTTGAATTATGGTTGCAGCGATTATATTTCAAAACCAGCAAAACCACAGTATATTCTTCAAAAAATTAATGAATTTATAAAATAGACAGCAAATCGATTTTTATTCGTAATTTTTCAGCCAACTTATTCGTGGCAAATAAATGAATTTAAATATCTCAAAAAACAGGATTATTTCTGCAATCTCAGTTCTAACGTTACTTGCAGCATGGAAATTATTATCCGTTTTTTATAGTTCGGAGTTTATATTGCCCTCACCCGAATCAACCGTTTTGGCAACTTTAAAACTGATCGTTACAAAAAACTTTCTACTAACTATAGGAGCTACAGTTTTAAGAGGCATTGCAGGTTTTATTTTATCATTTATTTTAGGGCTAGTATTGGGTGTTTTTGCAGGCATTAACAGTTCTTTTAATGCATTTTTAAAACCTATCTTAATCACCATACGCTCTACTCCAGTAATATCGTTAATTTTATTAGCACTTATATGGTTTAAAGTAGATATGGTTCCTGTATTTATTGCATTTTTAACCATGTTTCCAATAATCTGTACCAATGTTATTGATGGTATTCGAAATGTAGATCGTGATTTGGTTGAAATGGCCCGTATTTATAAAATCGGGCAGCAAAAAATTATAAAGGATGTTTATTTACCTGCCATAACACCTTTTATTTTTAGTGGCGCATCGAGTGCCATGGGATTTGGCTGGCGTGCAATAATTATTGGCGAGGTACTTAGTCAGCCTCAGTTTGGAATTGGTACTTTAATGCAAACATCGCAAACATATCTATTGGTAGATCAAGTAATTGCATGGACAATTATTGCGATATTGATAAGCTATCTTTTTGA
>JAVEZW010000063.1:0-16931 GCA_034002805.1 Bacteroidales bacterium
AGTCATTTTCAACAATTCCCTTTGTTAAGCCATTTTTACAAGGGTGCTAAAAATTATGTTAAGGGTGCTAAAAAAAACATGGGGTGCTAATTTGTATCAAAATAGGTAGTATTACACATATTGAATGAAATGGTTTGATACAAATTTGTATCGGACCTTTTTTTGTATTATTTCATTATTTTCATATAAACGATAATTGATAAAAAATGATACTAAAACCTTTGTTTACTTTTCAATCTGACCTAATATTGATATAATGTTAGTAATTGAACGTTAAGGTTTATGCGATTCTTTTAGGGGAGGACTTTATGCCGATAATTGATAATAAAACAATAATGATGAAAGATGCATTAGCAAAAGCACTTGAAAATGCAGATAGGATAGATATCGGGGTTGCATTTTTTTACTTTAACGGCTTTGAATTGCTATCAAAAGAACTCCTAGATAAGAAAATTAGACTACTTGTAGGGATTGAACTTGATTCAGATTATATTCCTGAGATTGTCAAGGCTTCAAAAGAAGGAACTGTCGATGTATCGATGTATCAGTTGAAGCCAACTAATTCCTCGCTAAAAGTCAAAGAAAACTATATCAAAGCCATTGTTGGGCTTATTAATGATTCGGATATTTTTGATGAATCACAAATAGTTGATACACTTGACCTATTCATAAAAAAGATTGAAGATGGTAGTCTTGAAATAAAAAAACAAAAATCCTATGATCACTCGAAATACTATGTTGTTCATAATAAGGTTAATGATTTATTTAATACTAAATCCGGAACTGTAATTATGGGGTCTGCTAATTTCACATTTAAAGGATTAGCCGGTCAAGGTGAAACTAACGAACTATTTGACTCAGTAGAAAAGTATCTAGAATACTCAAGCAAGTTCGAAAAAGAATGGCAAGATGCTATTCCAATTGTGGATGAATATAATAATGATGAATTTATTGAAACAATAAAAAATAAAACTTGGCCATATAAGATGTCTACGCCTTTTGAAATGTATATTCGAGTACTCGATGAAATATTTGGTAAAAACCTCGAAGAAGATATTTTAACTCCATTACAAATTACATCAGGACAATATTCAGACTTAGAATACCAATTAGATGCAATAAGAATGGGCATAGACCGCATAAATAGATATGATGGTGTGATTATTGCTGACGTTGTTGGTCTCGGAAAATCTGTAATTGCATCTGCAATAGCAAGAAACTTTGACCAATATTTAACCGTAATCATTGCACCCCCACATCTTTTAGGACAATGGGAAGATTATAAAGTAGAGTTTAGCTTAAGAGCTGCAAAAGTATACAGCTCTGGTAATATCAAGGTTTTATATGAACAGTTTAGATCATCCAATAAGCCGCTCTTGTTAATTATCGATGAAGCCCACCGCTTTAGAAATGAAGAAACTGATGACTATAAATTGCTACATCAAGTTACAAGAAGCCATTCTGATAACAAAGTTGTTTTATTAACTGCAACACCATTTAATAATGCCCCAAAAGATATTTTCTCATTAGTAAAACTTTTCCAAATTCCCGGTAGATCGACAATTAGATCCGTGGATAACTTAAGTTTTAGGTTTAGAAATCTCATCGACCGTTATGTAAAACTTAGAAGAGATATTCGTAAAAATAATGTGGACTCGTTGGAACTTCAACAAGAAACTATCGCAATCGCAAGTGAGCAACGACGACTCATAGAAAATGTTGTTATAAGAAGATCTCGGTTAGACTTAAAAAACATCACAAGATACCGTGAGGATTTAAAGAAACAAAGAATCGAATTTCCTGAAGTTGTAGGACCAAAATTAATTGATTATGATCTTGGCGTATTAAACGACATATACCTAGGAACGCTTTCCAAGTTAATGGAAGGTTACTCTGCAGCTAGATATCAACCAACCAAATACGGTATTGATTCTGAAGAATTTAAGAAACGTTTTGGCGAAGATATGGACGAAAGAGGTCTTATAATTGGTCAATTAAACTTGGCAAATCATATGAAAAGACTCCTTGTGATGCGTTTTGAGAGTTCTAAATTTGCATTTCAAAACACTCTTAAGAAAATAATCACCACGAATCAAATCATTGAAAAATGGTGGAATGAATTTGATGGAGTTCCAATTATGAAAAAAGGGGAACTTCCAAATCCAGATGATTATACCGAGGAAGATGGCGAAATCTCTGTTGATTTTGATAATGAAATTGAAAAACTCAAAAAAACTAAAGGTTTAATAGTATTACCAAAAGATATGTTTGAGCAAAAAGATGAGTTTGAGAAAGACTTATCAAGTGATACAAAATTACTAACTGAAATTTATGAAGAATGGTTTGGAACGGATGCTTACGATGGTGTTGATCCTAAACTAGATGCAATTGAAACTGAAATTAGCAGTTTGTTGAATGAAAACCCCAAAAGAAAAATTGTTATATTTTCATCCTATGCTGATACAGTCAATTACTTATATGATAAGTTGAAGGCGAACCCTCGAATTATTAAATATACTTCGGCAGACCCTAATGCACTTAGAAAAACAATCAAAGCAAACTTTGATGCTGCTGTCCCTTTAGAAAAACAAGAGGACAATTTTGATGTTATCTTAACTACAGATGCACTAAGTGAAGGTGTCAATTTACATAGAGCTGGAGTAATAATAAACTACGATATACCATATAATCCAACCCGCGTAATTCAAAGAGTTGGTCGTATAAATCGTATTAACAAAAAAGTATTTGATAAAATCTTTGTTTACAACTTTTTTCCAACAATCATTGGTGAAGCAGAAACAAAACTTAAACAGATTGCGACTCTTAAGATTAACTTAATAAACGCGATTATCGGATCTGATACTAAGCATTTAACTCCTGATGAAAACCTTGAATCATTTTTTAAGAACCAGTTTGATCAAATGATAAATGAAGAGGATCAATTGAGTTGGGATACTGTACATTTAGAAGCATACGAGAAAGCCAAAAAAGATGAGAGCCTGATTACTAGTGTTCGCGATATTCCAAGACGTTCTAGAATTCGTAGAGTTAATACCGGACATGTTGGTACAATTGCATTTGGAAAGAAAGGTTCTGACTCAGTTTTTGCTATTTCTAATGGAAATGATAAACCCAAGGTAATTAGTGTTGAAGAGGCAGTTCAATATTATGCTGCACCAATTGATGAAATACCATATGAAGTGAGTCAAAATTTTAATGCTCTCATGAATATTGTAAAAGATAGATTATTTGCAAAGAATAGTGTTCCTCAAATAAAAGGTAGAAGACAAAAAGCAATAGAAAAACTTCAAGCAGTTAAGTCAATAAAACCCCAATTTTCAAACTACACTAGCGATTTAATTAAAATTATTAGGGAGTTCGATGATCTTTCAGAAGGTACTCTAAAGGATATTATGGACATTGATTTAAAAGATATTGATAATTTTCAGAAAACACTAGAAAAGGTAATACCTCAAAAGCTTGTTCAAAACATCCTGGAGCGCGCTGAAAGAACTGAAGAATCGAAAGAACTGTTATTATTATTGGAGGAACATGTTAATGAATCTTAACCAACCATATAATCGTGATACATTTATTCAAATAATAAGTAATCTATCACCAGCGTTTAAAAAAGACATTAGGGAATTTGAATATAAGTCAAAAGTTATAGAAAATGCATATCTAATTGGAAAAATTGAATCACTAGATGTTATGGTGATTGAGGTAGAAATCTCTGGTAGCGTGAAAAATAGGATTAAAATAACTAGTGAAGCATTTAAATTATTGAACTTACTTTCAGCCCAGAGTGCGCTCGTAAGTTTCTATAGTAATAACAATACCTCGGGAAAGTGGAGATTTTCACTATTAACAACAGAATATAAAATAATTGATGGAAATGTATCAAAAGAACAATCCAATCCTAAAAGATATTCATATGTTTTAGGTTTAAATAGCAAATTACACACCCCTAAAAAATTCTTGATTGACAAAGGTCATATTTCAGATATTGATGACCTCAAGAGTAGATTTTCTCTTGCTGTTGTAAACCAGGAGTTTTATGCCCAATTAGCAGAATTATATACCAAATTAATTGGAGGAAATGTTTCAAAAGGAAGCAATTTAATCCAGTATCAAGGTATGTTAAGAATTAATGGAAAATATAGTCAAAATGTCGAACACCAAGAGTTTGCAATAAAACTTATAGGGAGATTAGTATTCTGCTGGTTTCTAAAAGAGAAACGAAGTAGCAATGGAGTGAGTCTAATACCAGAAGTATTATTGTCAAGTTCTTTTATTAGAACAGAAAACTACTATAATCAAATTCTTGAGCCATTGTTTTTTGAACTATTAAACACCAAAATAAGCAGAAGAAAAGGTAAATATAAAGATAGTAAATATAGCATAATTCCATACTTGAATGGTGGATTGTTTAAACCTCAAAACAATGATCATTATGATATGAAAAATTATGGAAAGAATGAGAATCTACTACCAATTTATATTCCTAACCAATGGTTTATAGAATTTTATGAACTTTTAGAACAATACAATTTTACTGTTGATGAAAATACTAATAATGACATAGAGTTATCAATAGATCCGGAAATGTTAGGTAGAATCTTCGAAAATCTTTTAGCTGAAATCAACCCAGAAACAGGAGAATCTGCTAGAAAAGCAACAGGAAGTTTCTATACTCCAAGAGAAATCGTTGAAAATATGGTTAACAATAGTTTAGTTAATTACTTAGCAGAAAAGACATCTATCGGTATAAACAGGTTATCTGAATTTTTATCCGAAGTTGGTACTTCGGAAAACATATCACATCATTTTACAGAAAAAGAAAAAAATCAATTAATTAATAGTTTGTCAAAAGTCAAAGTAATAGATCCAGCGTGTGGCTCAGGGGCATTCCCTATTGGAATTTTGCAAAAGATGGTTGCAATTTTACAGTTCATAGACCCGGATAATACTAAGTGGATTGAAACCCAGCTAGAGAATGCAAATGATGAACTTAGAAAATATATTTTAGAAAGTTTTAATAAGAATAATATAAATTACATAAGAAAACTAGCTTTGATTAAAGACAGTATTTTTGGAATTGATATTCAACCGATAGCTACAGAAATTGCTAAATTAAGATGTTTCCTTACTTTGATCGTCGAAGAAGTTGTTGATGATAATGAAATTAACAGAGGGATAAAGCCATTACCAAACCTGGATTTTAAGTTTGTAACAGCCAACTCTTTAATTAAATTAAATGATGATTATGGTTTTGGTGAAAGAGAACTAATAGAAAAACTGGAATCATTGCGAGCTCAATATTTTTCAGCATCTTATGAAGAACGTTTAGAACTGCAGTCACAGTTTTCTAGCATTCAGGTCGATATGAGCATTTTTATTTCTGATTTTTGGCAAAGCGCAGGTGGTAATCCTACTTTGGAAAAACTTAGAAGATGGAAACCTTTTGAGTATGAATCTACAAACTGGTTTGATTCTAAATGGATGTTTGGCATCTCAAAGTTTGATATTATTATTACCAATCCACCTTATCTCGATTCAGAGCATATGACAAAGCAAATGCCTGCAATGAGAGAAGAACTATCAAAGATTTACTCTACTGCCAGTGGAAACTGGGATCTATTCATACTATTTATTGAGCTGTCAAGTAAATTGTTAAACAAGACGGGAACAATGGTTTACATCGTGCCAAATAAACTCTTATCTCAAAAATATGCTGATAAATGCAGAGAAATGCTTTTTAAAGATAACTATATTACGGAAATCAGAGATTATTCACGAGTGAAAGTATTTAAGGATGCTGACGTTTATCCAATTGTTATGACAGTATCAAAAAAGAAAATATTTGATACAATTGATGCATATATAATGAATGATGTAGATCAATCCTCAATAAAAATCACTATGTGTAGAAAAGATGTCAATAAGGATAATTTAGACATTTTATTTATCGAAGACAAGATTGCTTTAAATATACTATTGAAGATGGATTCATTTAAGAGACTTCAACAATATGGAGCTGACATTAGAGATGCAAGTACAGTTAGTGACGCTTATAGTTTGAAAGAGTATATTATCGATTCCAAAGATAGCACTAGCTCTTCATTTAAATTGATTAATTCTGGTACGATTGATCCATATGTATCATTATGGGGAGTCAAGAAAACACAGTACATTAAAGGTTCATACTTAAGTCCGAGAATCACTCATGATGATTTAAAAAACATAAAAAACAAGTATGAAGATGCAACCAGTGAAAAAATTATTATTGCTAATATGACGAATAGAATAGAAGCATATTATGATAATGGAGAGTATGTCGCATTAAAATCAACGATATTAATTAAAGATTCCAATGTGAATTTAGTATCTTTAACTGGGCTATTGAATAGTAAATTATATACCTTTTATTACCAAAACAAACATAAATCAACACAAATGTCTGGTGGAGCTCTAAGTGTTAGCAAAAGCAGAATTCAAAACCTGCCGATACCAACCATGAATGAAACCGATTCAGATATTTTGAATAAACTAGTCATTAAATATGTAACTGAAAAAGACGGACATATTCTGATAGAAATTGATAGGTTAGTATATAATCTTTTCGGCTTAACGAAAGAACAAATAGAATACATGGATGAAATTTCCATGTGAATCTTTTTCTATATGATCATAGCCTAGAAAACAATGATTATTAAGTGTTTCGAAACGACACGTCTCATATTTGAGTTGAGTCGTTTTTTCTTTGTACACATTTTTTTACTAAGTTTTCTCTTTTTTCCGGCAAATTATCAGTTTCTTGCCATTAACCTTTGAGGGGAATATTTATTCTCATACTCAAAGGAGGACACAATGAATAGAATTGAAGCTTTAGAAGTGAATGATTTAGACGTTGAAGAATTAGATTCAGAAGGATTACCAGAATTGGTAGATGTTGGTGCTTATATGAGCAGACTACCCAAATTATCAGATGAACTTATCGAAGGTGTTGTTAGGATAGGTCATAAAATGATGATTTCAGGTGCTTCAAAATCAGGTAAAAGCTTTTTACTTATGCAACTAGCCATTGCTTTAGTGGAAGGAACTAAATGGCTCGGGTTTCAATGTAAACAATCCAAAGTACTTTACGTGAATTTAGAGATTGATAGAAATAGTTGTATTCATCGTTTTAATGACATATATAAAGCACTTAAGATCAAACGTTCGAATGCACATAATCTTACGGTATGGAACTTAAGAGGTTATGCTACACCTTTAGATAAACTAGCTCCAATACTGATAAGAAGAATAGCTCAAAGACGTTATGAAGCCATTATCATTGATCCGATTTATAAGATTATTACTGGTGACGAGAATAAGGCATCCGATATGGGTGAATTTACGAATTTATTCGATATGATTACTAAAGATACAGGTTGCACCGTCATATTTATTCACCACCACTCTAAAGGACCACAAGGTTATAAAAGAGCAATGGATAGAGCATCTGGTTCGGGTGTATTTGCTAGAGATCCTGATGCGTTAATTGATTTAATTGAATTGAATATAACAGAGGATTTTCGTACAAATCATACAAGCAATGAAACATCAACAGCTTGGCGTATGGAAAGTAGTTTAAGGGAGTTTAATAACTTTAAACCATTAAACTTCTGGTTTGATTATCCAATTCATCGCGTTGATGAAGAAGATACGCTAAAAAAGAAGTATGCAACAGGTGATACAAGAGCAAACCTAGAAAGAAGCAGTAAAAGAAATCAAACACCTCTATCCAGAAAAAGTGAATTTGATCAAGCATTCGACAGTAATAAAAGAAAAGATGGTACGTGTGTAGCAACTGTCTTATCCGAATATTTAGGTATAGCAGAAAGAACCATCAGAGATCGCGTTAAAGAATTTAATGATGAATATGTCACCAAAAAGGGTATCATATCTCGTAAATAGTGATTTTGGAATATAGGGAAAATAGATGTTTCCCTCCAAGGTTCGCAGTTTTGGCAGAAAGGGAAAATAGACCTATCTTCCAACTAACAAATAAACTGGCGGAAAGGCGTTATATATAGTTGTTCGTTCACAACACGCTGACGCATCGTTTGTAGGATAGGGCTTGAAAGCCTGCCCTATCCCAAACAAATGCATCAACGTCAGCACTTGCCTATCTTCACTAAAAACTAAAAAAAGTGGTAAGTTATTACAGTTATTTTGAAGGGTTTTGACACTTAATAATTCGAATTAGGTATTCACTATTTTGGTATAATGAAACTAAGCGAGGAATGAGACGATGCACATACAATGTACTAAGGCAATGCTAGACTATGTTAAACCAAATATTACTGAACATAACACAGATAATGATATGTATGCTTGGCATGCACATCTAATTAAAAGAAGTGGAAAGAATCTACTCGTATTAATGCATGATCTTTCAAGATTTACAGTTGTATTCTATGGGTTAAAGAAAAGTCACATTAAAGAACTCTATCCCATGATCAGTGTCGCTGTAATGAATGCTATGATGGATGCTGGTATACCATTAGATGCAATAGGAGCCTATGTTGATAGACGACCTGAATCACTATCATTTAACAAAACCAAAAACAAAACTTTGGTTGCTAGGTTAAATAAAGCAGTCGAAATGGCAGATCATATATTAGGAAGTAAAGGATATCACGCGGACTCCATTGAACAAAGACATGCGAGTTTATTTTGTAATGAGTTACTCGTTTGTGAAGACAATTATAAAGTCTGTTATTATCCAAAAGAAAAGTTAAGAGAATATTTAGAACTATTTTTGGATAAATGACTCCCCCCCCGGTTATGAATAGATAGAGCTTAAGGGGTACCGGTGGGAGGGCATTTGATTTACGCAAGGCAATTTTTTTGAAAATCCGAGAATTGATAATCAGTTTTGATGAATACCAGATAATTTGCCTTATAAACCGTCAACGATTTGACGTAACAGCTTTTATCTGCTAATTTGCATATAAACTTGAACTGAACATAAAAGCCAATCGTTGAGCCTATAATACGCATTGGTTAATATCGATAATCTAACTTAATTCAATATGATGACACACCTATTCAAACTTGCTGAATGAATAAGTGTGTTTTTTACTTTTAAGCCTACAACGATTTTACACGTAGGCTTTTTATATTGGTTATGAACTGGCACTTGATTCAATTTTTTTAACAAATCGTTGATGATTTTCCGGCAATTTGTTAATTTCTTGCCATTAACCATTGAGGAGGTATTTTTAAATGAAAAAAGTAGAAGAAGAAATCATACAGTTAAGACAAGCAGGTTATGGCTATAAGCGTATTGCTAGAACCCTAAAAGTCAGGATTGCTGAAGTGAGAAGAATTTGTGATGAAAATGACGCTGCACGCTTAAGTGGTCAGTGTAAACAATGTCATATATCTATTACATCTATCAAGGGTAAAAAGAGAAAACAGTTTTGTTCGGATAGATGTAGATGGGACTATTGGAATAGCTACAATAAGCGCTAAATATTGTATCAATTTAGGTAAGTTAGATGCGTTATCACTTGACTTAAATCCTAACTTAAGTGATAGATATACTACCTAAAAAATAAGGAGGAATATTGCATGGAAAGAACCATTACTAAAATTGATGCGATACCAAAACCAGAGGTTAAAAAACGTGTTGCTGCATATGCAAGAGTATCTAGTGGTAAAGATTCAATGTTACATTCATTAGCCCAACAGGTTAACTATTACAAGCACCTGATTCAATCCAGTGATAAATGGACGTTTGCTGGCGTTTATGCAGATGAGGCTTATACAGGAACTAAGGATACAAGGCATGAATTTCAAGCAGTACTAAAAGATGCTAAAGCAGGCAAAATCGATATGATTCTTACTAAATCCATTTCTAGATTTGCTAGAAACACAGTAACCTTACTTGAAACAGTTAGAGCACTTAAAGCGATAAACGTTGATGTATTTTTTGAGGAACAAAACATTCATACATTAAGTAGTGAAGGTGAAATGATACTGACATTACTCGCCTCATTTGCTCAAGAAGAATCTAGAAGTGTATCTGAGAATATGAAGTGGCGGATCAAGAAGGATTTTGAACAAGGCATTATCTGGGGTGGTAATTCATGTCTAGGGTATAAACTTATTAACAAACAATTTCATAAGATAGATGAAGAAGCTAAGACTGTTCAAATGATTTATGAACTTTATTTAGACGGTTATAGTGATAATGAGATTTGTTCTCTACTAAATGATAAAGGGATTAAACCCTATAAATCAAAGGCGTGGCATAGAACATCTGTGATGAAGATACTAACAAACCACAACTATACAGGCGATTTACTACTTCAAAAGACTTACCGAGATAATCACCTCAATAAACTTCAAAAAATCAATGATGGTGTGCTTAATCAATATGTTGTAAGTGATAACCATGAACCGATTGTAAGTAAAGAACTCTTTAACAAAGCACAGACAATAAGACAAAGCAAAACAGAAAACCACCAATTCAGTAATAAAAAGGAACATGACTTTAAAGGCATGATAAAGTGTGGTCTATGTCATAAGGCTTATACCGTTAAACACTCTAAATATGATCCGGTTTGGATGTGTTCAACCTTTAGAACAAAAGGTAAAGCAGTATGCCCTTCTAAACAAGTACCAACTAAGAAAATCATTGAAGGATTTAACCAAATATTTAATCTTGAATCTTTTGATGAGAGGTTGTTTAGATCAAAAATAAAGCAGATTAAAGTTATACCTAACAACGAACTCATCTTTCACATGTTTGATGGAAAAGAAACTTCATATACATGGCAAACTTCTAGACGCGTCGCATGGACGGATGAAATGAGAGAAAAGGCCCGTATTAAAGCATTTAATAGATATCAAGGAGGTATTAAACATGACTAAGGTCACAGTCATTCCATCAACCAAAAACCAGCACACTCAATTGCCATTAAATAGTCATACCTTAAGAAGGGTTGCTGCATACGCTAGAGTATCAACCCTAACAGATGAACAGTACACAAGTTATGAAGCACAGGTAAGTTATTATAAGAAGTTTATTCAAGAAAGAAATGATTGGACCTATATAAATGTTTATGCAGATGAAGGATTAAGTGGTACAAGTACTAAAAAGAGAACTCAGTTCACTCAGATGATCTCTGATGCATTAGAAGGTAAGATTGATTTAATCATTACGAAATCCATTTCACGCTTTGCGAGAAATACATTAGATACGATTTCATTCGTTAGAAAACTTAAAGATAAGGGGATTGAGGTTTACTTTGAAAAGGAAAACTTATGGTCTCTAGATCCAAAGAGTGAACTTATCTTGACCATCATGGCATCCATTGCACAAGAAGAATCACGTTCCATTAGTCAAAACGTGACGTGGGGTAAAAGAGTTAGCTTTCTACAAGGGAAAGTTTCATTCGCATATAAAAACTTCTTAGGCTATAAGAAGGTAGACGACAAACTAGTTATTGATGAAGATCAAGCGGTGATTGTTAGATTGATTTATCGTATGTTTCTAGTTGAAGGAAAGACTGCTTCAGGTATCGCAAATTACCTCAAAGCACAACACATCAAAACACCAGCGGGTAAAACAAACTGGACGAAAAATACTGTTAACTCAATATTAACAAATGAAAAGTATAAGGGTGATGCATTACTTCAAAAGACCTATACTGAAAACTATTTAGAACATAAAGTTGTTAAGAATGATGGACAAATACCAAAGTACTATGTAGAAAACAACCACCCAGCAATCATCGATAGAGATACATGGGACCAAGTTCAAATAGAAATTAAAAGAAGGGAAAACATTGGTGTACATTATTCATCGACAGATATTTTCGCATCCAAGCTTATATGTGGAGACTGTGGAGGCTTTTACAGGAAAAAGAAATGGCATTCTAACAGTAAGTATTCTAGATTCATTTACCAATGTAATAGAAAGTTTGAAAAAGATAAACCCAAATGTCAAACACCTAATCTGACAGAAGAAGAAATCAAACTGAAATTCATCGAAGAGTATAATTTAACCATGAAGGATAAACAACGAATTATAGATGATACAAATGAAGTTATTAAAGTGTTAACGGATACTATTGAAATAGATAATGAAATCGAAAGTTTGAATAACGAGTTGAAAGTTTTAGCTGAACTTATAAATAGATTGATTAAGGAAAACTCAAAAGCCTTGATGAATAATGATGAATATGAGAATAAATATACCGAGCTAACAAATAGATACGAACAAACAAAGAAGAACCTAGAAAATCTTATTGGTACAAGAAATTATAGAAATGATAAAGCAATAAAAATGAATTTATTTAATAAAAGCATAAGAAAATCTAATTGTAGATTGTCTGATTGGAATGAGCAAATATGGATGCTTTTAGTTAATACAGCTACAATATACAGAAGTAAACTAATAACGATTAACTTTAAAATTTAAATCAAACAAAATACTCAAGCATGTTATAATTTATCCAAAGTAGCAATTAATAGAAAGTATGTAAAAAATTTTTACACATAAGGGGAATATGATGGATCTAAGAGACCTAAGGCAAAGTGTTTTAAGAAGTGTTAGAGATATGAATAAATCTGCCAATGATGTTTATTATTGGGTTGCATTATCTACTGAATTAATTCAAAAACAACCGAAAGAGTTTGAGTTTTCAGTACCTTCGGCTAAAGAAAGTTCAAAAATTAAAATTGTGAAAAGAACTAAAGATGTCACAAAGGAAGATATGATTATTAATATTTTTTATAGTGGCATAACATCTTTGGTAAGTGGAGTTGAATCTTTTCTAAATTCAATAATTACAACACTTCTGAAATATGATACAACCAGATTGAAGTATACTATTAAAGGAATGGAAAGCGACAGCACAATTTCAGTTATAGATTTAATTGATTATGATAAAGATGAGTTGATCGATAGAGTTATTGGCAAAAAAGTTGATCGTTTATTTTATTCCTCACCAAGTGACTACTTATTGTACATAAAAAAGGGTTTAGGGATTGAGTTGAAAGAAGAAACTTGGAAAGTTTGGATTGAATTAAAAGCGAAAAGAGATTTGATTGTTCATAATAAAGGCGTTGTGAATACAATATATCAAACCAAAATTGGTGATAGTTCTAATACAAAAATTGGAGATAAGATTTATTGTGACTTAGAGTCGTTTGGAAAAATGATTTCATTCGTAAAAAAAATGGTTGGAGAAATTTATTCTGTCACAAAGAAAATATACAATATACCATCATTAAAAAAATTAGACGACTGCATAAATTAGATTGTATTAATTTGCAAATCTTTATAAAAACATAATTAGTGAAGATAGTTAATATTGATAAAAAGAAATATTTTGATAAAAGAAATAAGGAGGGGATATTTGTGTCTACAGTTGCCAAATCAGCTTTTATTGGTTATACATATCAATTTCAAGTGGCACTTTTAGCTGTTTTTTTTCTTGAGGAGAAGTTATATGACATTAGCCAAGTAATCCCTGAAATTGATGAAATTGAACATAATTTTGATGATATTATGTGTATTAGAGATAACCCAAAAAAGGATTTATACATTCAGGTCAAGAATAGTGAAAAAAATCATTTTAGGTTTGAGGATGACAATATTTATTTTAATTCCCAAGCAATAACTACTAGAAAGCATGCTATTAATATAATTGTAACTAGAAATGAAAATAACCTAAATAAGAATTATGAGAAGAATGGATTAAAATTTTACATGAATGATGAAAAAGATTTAATAGTGATTCATTTGCCTTCAGAAGAAATTAGTGAATATATATTCTCAAAATTCCATCCTTCAAGGATAAATCAGATACTATCGTTAGCTCTGAAAAAATTTACAAACTACTATGACTGTAAAATTGATTCTAGTGAACTCCCTAATGTAGAATTTATGTCATCTGACCTACTAGAAAAAACATTTCTTATAAGAAATATGCAAATTGAATTTGATAATAATATTTTATTTATAGTTGGAAAACCAGGCGTGGGGAAAAGTCACCTTGTTAACGAACTAAATGCTCAGGATAATAGATTATATAGATTTTGGGTTAGTAATCTAGATCCAGATAGGATTAGTCGCTTGAATTTCTCATCATTTTTATATCAACTATCATTAAAACTTTTCGGATCGGGAAGACTACGTTCTGAATGTGAAATCATCGAAATGATAAGTAATATAAATGACATATTTTACATTGATGGACTTGATCATGTGGAGAATTATAATCCAAGTGAATTATCGTTATACTTCGATTTCATTAAAAAAGTATCCGATAGGAAAAATGGGAAAATCATAATATTAACAAGACCATTACACCACGAAATAAATTATCCCTCTATTCAACTCCATGATTGGTCTTTTGATGAAACTAGAGAATATTTGAATTATCGAGGGATTTCAGATTTTTCAATCTGCCAGGATATATATAAAATAACTAAGGGTTATCCTATCATTACAGGATATATTTGCTCAGAATGGTTACAAAAAAATGGTGAAATTTCATTATCTAATCCAGTTTCAAGTTTGTATGAATACTACTCAATTGTAATAAGTAATGTAAAGTTCAAAAACAAAATGAGTTTATTCACGTTTTCTTCAACGTTCTATTTGGTTGATGAAATAGAAAAGATATTGGGAAGCAGTATGAGTGATTTAATGGAGTTTATTAAGTATTATCCTTTCCTATTTGATATAGAAAATGACAGAATTGCTTTGATTCATGACAGTTTTAATAACTATATAAATACTCAAATAGAATTCGAAAATGACATTTACTTAAGATTGGTAGATTATGTAGAAACATCTTTAATGAATGAAGAACCAAGATTTATGGCAAGGGTTTTGACATACAATTTGAGTAATGGTTTTCTATCAAAATTGCTGCATAAATATTCTAGTATTGATACTTTTGTTAGATTGAAGAATAGCATACTTGATTATGAATCAGTCAAAAAACTATACTATTCACTCAGAAAAATATATTCAATACAGGAAAGTGATCTACTTTCTCCTGAAGAAGCATATGAACTATCGATGATATACACGATTCTTATGAGAGATAATGTTGAACAATCATATGGACTTATGTATCAATTTTTTGTTTATCTACAAAAAAATAGTGTTGAATGGAAAAAAGTTATTTTCAGTAGTGATTCAATTTATAATGCTTTTAGCTATTTTGATGGAAATGATATTGATTCACTTTATAAAATTGAAACAGACAAAGGATATGATAGGGAAAGTATTCTAGAATCGATAGACAACCAATTAGTATATGAAGTGAATTTTTTCAAAACTTATGAGGTTGATAACTATGATAAATACAAATACGATGTTACCCATAACAACGAATTTCATGCATCTAATTCATTAACAAAGATGCTGGTTTCGGCTTATCTATTTGATCATGATGAAGACGGTATGAAGTCAATTGTTCAAAAATACATAGATGGAAATTACGATACTGCTTCCTATAGATTAGCGAAGTTTTTAACAGATAATGGGTGGAAGTATACAAGACCATATTCAAATAATAACATATATGATGCTAAGAATATTATTCTTCAATTAGGTACCAATAACATGCCAAATGATTACATAAATTTAACATTGAAAGAAGTTATTAAAAAGTATGCATCTGGTGGATCATTTGAACTTAACAACATAGTTAATGGGTATATAAGATTAGCAAATTATCAAGGAAGAAAGATAGATATACAGTCATTAACGCATTATTTACCTTTATATTATGAACATAAAGATTACTCAATTGTTGGGCTAAGTGAGATTTTCTATGAATTAATTAGCAGAGATAAAATCAAAATTGATTATGCATTCAATATAATAAAGTCATTTCAAAATATGTCAGATAAAGGAATTAGGCACTTATGTAATGATCTTGTTAACCTTCTCGGACCAAATTATGTAAATGATATGGAAAAACTAGGCATTATTTCATATCCTTCAAACTATAATATATCAATTACTGAATTGTCTGCTGACATAATAAATGTATTAAATCCAAATTATGTTGAGGAAGTGATTCGGGAAGTAGTTTATAATGAAATGAATATTAGGTATGTGTATAAAGATAAAATCGAGTTAAAGGAAGAAAACTATAAAACGATTATCCAAAGTAAATATTCAGAATTATTTAAAGAATTATTAAAAAGAAACTCTATAGAGCTAGTTGAAGAAACTCAATCTTTAAAGACAAGTGAACTAGAGATAATTGCTAATGGAACTGAAACCCCTGAATCACGTCGAATTAATCATTTTGATGAGGGAATATTAGTGGCTTCGGATATTGAGTATTATAAGCAAATTAACTTAGATTTTATTACATTTTCCCGCTTTGGTGGAGGATGGTTTGAAAAACTTCCGTATCCTGATTTTTTAGGTTTATACGATAAAAAGGTTTTACGAGATAATATTAATCTAATTCTTCAAAATACTATATCTAAGTCTTATGTTGGTATGAGGTATGATGACGATAGAATTGAAAATGGGACTGATCGCGGATTGATGAGCGGAATACCTCGATTATTAGCTTATGTAGAGTACGATATTGATTGGGAGTTTATAAAAAATGCAGTAATTAAGATGATAGATGTATCTCTTGGGATATTGTAGTTATTCGATACCTTTTATATTAATGAAATAATGCCCTTTATTACTTTAGAAAATATTTTATTGTTAGAATGACCAAAAATAATTTTAGATTGTATTAAAATAGGTTACACAACACACTTGAAATGATAACGGCTATTTATGAGCCGTTTTTTTCTTTTTCAAAGGCATTGGTTTGATAAGTGATGCTTAAAAAAGAAGGCATAATAGATGCGGCATAAATTCACTTGATCATATTAAGTAC
>JAVEZW010000064.1:0-16846 GCA_034002805.1 Bacteroidales bacterium
CTTTCACCTGTAATTAAATCGGACGGTGATTATTATACCTCATCTCTGTCGTTTGATGGTAAGACAATGATTTTATTTCGTGATGATAAGTTTAGTGGTGATTTATATATTAGCCATTATGCAGGTGAAACCTGGCAAATCCCTCAAAAACTAAATAAAAACATAAACTCAAAAGGCTGGGAAACACACGGAGTAATAAGCGCGGATGGAAAAACAATTTATTTTTCGAGCGATCGTGCTGATGGTTTTGGCGGACTTGATATTTACAAATCAATTTACGATGAAAATCTAAAAGATTGGGGCCCAGCAATAAATCTGGGATCAGAAATAAATACAGCCTACAACGAAGATATGCCAATGATTTCTGAAGATAGTAAAACGTTGTGGTTTAGCTCGCAAGGACATTACACCATGGGTGGATTCGATATTTTTTATACCAAAAAATTTGATGAAACACAATGGTCAAGCCCAGTAAATATGGGTTATCCAATTAATACAACCGACGATGACCTTTTCTTTTACCCGGTTCAGAATGGAACTTATGCGTATGTATCAAAATGCTTCAAAGATGGATTGGGTTCTGAAGATATCGTTCGTTATGAAATTTTCGGACCCGAACATCCGTACATGGTAAATGTTAAAGGAGCCATAACATTGCTCGATAATCAAACCGATTTTGTTCATGGTGATTTTACTATCGATATTATTGACTCATTAGAGCCAGCTAATTCAATTAAGATTTATCCTGAAGAAGAATTAGGCACATTTAATACAAGCCTAAAATCGGGTATGTATCGATTTAATTTTAATAGTATTGATTATAAACCCAAAAGCACCTTATTATTCATTCCAAACGATTATCCGCGCGAAGAACTTACTCTTAATGTACAGCTTACACCATTAGCTGTAACCAGCGGCGAATATATAACCGTTAAGAGTGTTTTTTTTTCTTTTGATGATTTTAGACTTACCCGCGAAGGCAAAATTGAACTGGAAAGACTTTACAATATAATGGTTAAGTACCCTTCGCTGTACATCGAAGTTATTGGCCATACAGATGCATTGGGATCAGATCAATACAACACAGGACTATCATTAAAACGAGCCCGCTCCGTTATTGATTATCTGATTTCGAAAGGATTAGATCCAAAGCGTTTTGTTGCTAAAGGAGCTGGAAAATCTCAACCCGTTGCTGTTAACACGAATATCGATGGCTCTGATAATTTAGAAGGCCGCAGATTTAACAGGAGAGTTGAGATAAAAGTGCTTAAATCGGAAGAAAAACTGATCATTGATGACGATTTAAATATCCCCGAAAATTTAAAACAAAAAGACCTCAAATACACCATCTTATTATTAAGAAAAGAAGAAAAGCTGCCTGCAGATTATTTTGATAAGTACGACCAACTCGAGAATTATGAGATAAAAGAGTATCAGGATGGTATGTTTTTGTACACCTTACAACTATTTAATCAGAAATCGGATCTTGTTGAGGTTTTTAACACACTGCTCGATTTAGGATTTGGCGAAGCAGAAATCATCAGCAGTTACGATCTGCAGAACATGCTTAACGAAAATGAATCGATGGTATTTTTCACAGATTCAGATATACCTGGGTTGTACACTATACAACTAAAAGCAACCAAAGTGCAAATCGATATCAACACCTTTAAACCCTTATCGGGAGTTAAAGAAGTTAAATGTAAGGATGGATTCTTTCGATATACAATCGGAAGCTATAAATCAAAAATCACAGCAGATAAAGAACTTACAAAACTCCTTAAAAAAGGATATAACGATGCCTTAATTATCGATTCATCAACATTAAAATAGCCATTCCATTGAAAATACTCGAAGGCAACGTTACACGGTTACGCCCTGTAGAACCATCAGATATTGATCTGATATACCAATGGGAGAATGATAGCTCAGTATGGCAAATGAGTAATACCCTTACACCATTCTCGAAATATGTAATTGAGCAATTTATTGAGACTGCTCAGCTGGATATATTCCAAACCAAACAACTAAGATTAATGATTGACAGAACCGATGGTAATAATATTAAAACTATTGGTACTATTGATCTTTTTGATTTTGATCCATTGCATATGCGCGCAGGTATTGGAATACTCATTGCTAAAGACACAGATCGCGAAAATGGTTTTGCCTCAGATGCTTTAAATACACTTATTAACTATTGTTTTAGTACACTACTGCTGCATCAGATTTACTGCAATATTTGCCCAAATAATATCGCAAGTATTAATTTATTTACCAGTAAGGGATTTGAATTAGTTGGCGCAAAAAAGGACTGGGTTCGTACACCCGAAGGATGGGAAGATGAACTTATGTTTCAACTGGTTAATAGAAAATAAAGTTAGAAATAACTTTCGTAGTTTATGTGTTATACAATTCTCTTTAAAGTCTAATAACTAAGACTTTACAACCAGCAACTTATTAAATTCAGATTTCCTAATCTTTTACGGTCTTATAATTAGCGTCGTGGCATAGTAATTGTTATTTGGTTAACAAACCACTAAAATATATTACTATGAGAAAAATTACCTTACTAACCCTGTTAATGGCTGTTTCATTATGTATTTTCAGCCAAACTAATGTTCCCTATTACAAATGGTCAGACCCTATGACTTTTCAACTAAGTCCAAGACCTAGAATAACCGGTTATGGTTATTACAGCGATTCATTATCAAAAATGTTCGATGGTAAAACATTTTATGTTCATAATGATGTATATTATCCTATTGAGAGTTGGGCTGATTATTACTTATGGTTTACCAAAGTGTACTATTTTAAGTTTGAAGATCCCCAATTATACGAATTTTATTACTGGGGTGGTGATGATCATGGAATGGCATCCTATATAGCGAGTAATAAATATAAGGATAAATATTATCCTTCATCAATATTTGTAGATTTTCGTGAAAGACCAATAAAAAACAACAGATTGGCCACAGATGAAAACTTCTTAAATAAAGAGGATGAAATTGATGCTTTTATAAAAAAATTAAAATATGAAAAAGAAAATGATATAAAAGAGGACGATTCCGATAAAAAAGAAGGTCCAGAAATATTTATAAAAGAGGATTTCAGAAAAAAAGAATTCAAAAAAGAACCAACGAATACTAAAATGGAATTGAAGGATGAATCTACACCAAAAAGAAAGGTTGATCAATCTTCTCCAAAAAGCCAAGAAGATAAATTTACCCCAAAAAGCAAAGAAGATGAATCATCCCCAAAAAGAAAAATAGATCAGTCTTCACCAAAAAGCAATGAAGATCAAATCTCTCCAATAAGAAAAGAAGATGAATCATCCCCAAAAAGGAAGGTAGATCAGTCTTCTCCAAAAGAGAAAAACGAAATGAAGTAAATATTTCCTTAACTTTAAAATGGCTGCCAATCAACGGCAGCCATTTTTCTTATAAGATAATAAAAAGCCTTCTTAGCAACATATGTTAACCTGAGTAATCCGGTATTTCCTTCAAAAAAGCATAACTCTGATTTTCAAAATCGATCTTGCAACAAAAATGCTTTAATCCGTTAGTAACAATCAAATAATCTACCTTTAGTTGCATATTGTATCGTGCGATCTGTTCAAAAACCAATTTATCTATTTTAACTGATGAAGCTTTACACTCAACGATTACTATAGGTTCTCCTTTTCGATTAAAAATAACGGCATCGCACCGCTTTGAA
The DNA here is from genome assembly GCA_034002805.1 of Bacteroidales bacterium. Classification (GTDB taxonomy): domain Bacteria; phylum Bacteroidota; class Bacteroidia; order Bacteroidales; family UBA12077; genus UBA12077. Next base: position 3,718 of record JAVEZW010000064.1, read on the forward strand.
AGATTATTAAGCTTGAACTCCATTTCTACGAAAATCAACGATGCAGGATATTTTTTTTCCTCAACCAGATATTTCAGAAAATTTTGCCGAACCCATTCTTCAGGAGTTAATATCACATATTTTTTTCGGATAAAGTCAAAAATGTACTTTCTTTGCTCTATTAATTTTAAATTAAACGAATAAGTTGGTAAATTTAGGCTCTCCATTAAAACTGAATCAATTTAAATTAGATTGAAATTTCTGTTTTTTTTGAGACAAATAAAAATCTTGCCCTATGAAAACAAAAAAAGAAATTGTTGATGACTGGTTACCGCGTTACACAGGATGTCCGCTTGAAGAGTTTGGTGAATATATTTTGCTAACAAATTTTGGCCATTATCTTGATTTGTTTTGTAAATGGAATAAAGTTAAGATTAAAAACCTGAATGTTCCGATGCATTGCGCCACATCCGACGGAATTACAATGATAAATTTTGGTATGGGAAGCGCCAATGCAGCAACCATAATGGATTTACTAAGTGCTATTCAGCCTAAAGCGGCATTATTTTTAGGCAAATGTGGAGGATTAAAAAGAAAAAACAAACTGGGTGATTTTGTAATCCCAATTGCTGCAATTCGAAGCGAGGGTACATCAAATGATTATTTACCTCCTGAGATTCCTGCATTACCAGCTTTTAAACTACAGATGGCTGTTTCGAGTGCTATTCGAAAATTTAAACGCGATTATTATACCGGAACCGTGTTGACCACCAATAAGCGAGTATGGGAATATGATCAGCGTTTTAAAAAATACCTGCAAAAAACACGTTCAATGGCCATAGATATGGAAACAGCAACCATTTTTATTGTAGGATTTGCAAATGAAATTCCAACAGGTGCATTATTGCTCGTTACCGATCAACCCATGATTTCGACTGGAGTTAAAACCTCTAAAAGCGACAAGCTGGTAACTGCAAAATTTGTTGATGACCATGTAAAAATTGGTATTGAAGCACTTAAGGAAATAAAAGACAATAAAGAATCAGTTAAACATTTACGTTTTTAAGGTAAAATATGACCTTTGAGCAGATAATAAGCGATTTAAAGAATAAGATTTATAAACCAATTTATTTTCTTTCTGGTGAAGAATCATATTTTATTGATTTAATAACCAAATACATTCAGGATAATGCCTTAAGTGAAAATGAAAAGGCATTTAACCAAACCATCATTTATGGCAAGGATGTGGAGATCGCAGCCGTTATAAATTCGGCTAAGCGATACCCCATGATGGCCAACTACCAGGTAGTTATTGTTAAGGAAGCCCAAAATATTAAAGAGATTGATGATTTAGTTCATTATGCTTTAAATCCTCTAAAATCAACCATTCTGGTAATAAATTACAAATACAAAACACTTGATAAAAGAAAAAAACTTTATAAAGCGATAAACGATAATGGTGTTTTATTCGAATCGAAAAAGCTTTACGACAATGAGGTTCCTGGATGGATAAATGCTTATCTCAAAAAAAAGAATCGCACAATTGATCCAAGCGCTGGAATGCTTATTACAGAATATCTTGGTAATGATTTAGGGAAAATTGCAAACGAGCTCGAAAAGCTTATCATTACGCTTCCATCGGGCGAAACAAATATTACAGCGCTACACATCGAGAAAAACATCGGAATAAGTAAAGATTATAATAATTTCGAATTAAATAAGGCATTAACACAGAAGAATGTTTTAAAAGCAAACCGAATTGTAAATTATTTTGCAAATAACCCGAAAGATAACCCACTGGTAGTAACTATTTCAATGTTATACTCTTTCTTTAGCAAAGTACTTGTATATCATTTTATAAAAAACAAAACGAATAAGCAAGAAGTGGCTGCAACACTGAAAGTTAATCCGTTTTTTGTTGCCGATTACGAAAAAGCAGCAAAACAATATACTCCTAAAAAACTAGTCGAGATAATTGCTTTACTTCGTGAATACGACCTGCGATCAAAAGGATTAAACAGCGAAAATACGCCCGATGGGGAGTTATTAAAAGAGCTGATTTATAAAATCATACACTAAAAACACTCCAGATGACAATATTGTTAATTGCTATTACTTCAATAATTTCGATACTGGCATTTGGCAACAACGGGTTTTTCGATAAAATGCAATTAAATCCGTATCAGGTTTATCATAAAAAAGAATGGTACCGCGTTTTATCGCATGGGTTTTTACACGCCGACTGGATTCATTTAATTATTAATATGCTGGTGCTGTTTTCATTTGGCAGTTCTGTAGAAAGAATTTTTAATGATCTGGCAGATCAGGGAATCATTCAATCTCCCATACTTTCGTATGTTATTTTATACTTTGCTTCGATGATCATGGCTACTGTTACAACAGTTAAAAAACAAAAAGACAACGAATGGTATAATTCAGTTGGAGCATCGGGAGCCGTTTCGGCAATAGTTTTTGCTAATATCTTTTTTCAGCCGATGGCATCGGTTTACTTTTATGGAGTTATTCCTATACCAGGAATAATTTTTGGAATACTTTATTTAGCCTATTCGCATTATATGAGTAAACGCGATAGCGATCATATTAACCACGATGCGCATTTTATTGGTGCTGTATTTGGTTTTGTATTTCCGCTTTTTCTAGATCATAAATTAATCTACCATTTTATAAATCAGTTAACCAATTTTTAATTTTGCCCGCATGAACAAAGCCGTATTCTTCGACAGAGATGGAGTAATAAACCACGATCCGGGCGATTACACTTATTTACCTGAAGAGTTTATTATTAACGATGGAGTTATTGCTTCGCTTAAGAAACTGTTCGATAATGGGTATTTATTGATTATTATTACCAATCAGGGTGGTATTGCCAAAGGCATTTACACACAACAGCATGTTGAAAAAATTCATGAAATTTTTATAAATGAGCTAAAGAAAAGCGGTATTGAGTTAACCGAAATTTATTATTGCCCACACCACAGCGATGTTGAAAAATGCTTGTGCCGTAAACCAGGATCTTTACTAATAGAAAAAGCTATTGCAAGGTTTAATATTGATCCGAAAAAATCATATATGATTGGTGATAAACAACGCGATGTTGAAGCTGCTGAAAATGTCGGTGTAAAAGGAATAAAAGTTGGAGTAAACGAAAATATCGAAAAATATGTTGATCAGATTATTAACTCAATAAAATAATTTAAGATATGAAAGAATCAACCATTTTTGAGTTTATCAAACTTTTAAAAAACGACCGTCTTATTAGTAATAAAAATTTTGCTCCCGAAAATCTAAATGAAGACTCTTTAATTGTTATCCGACAAAAAATTAATAAACGTTTTAAAACTGTACGTTGGATTTTAGGGATAACTCTGGCTCTAATTACTTTTACATTCTATTACCTGGCAAGTATGGACGAGAATATATCGCGGTTAGGTTATTACCTTATACGATTCTGGTTTATTTTTATCCCTATGTTTATAATGAACATCTTTTTTGCACGCGAATTATGGAACTCGCGAAGAAACTTGTTAATCGTTGATTTACTCGAAAAAGAGGTTCTGAAAAAATAATAATGACAATATCTGCTAAAAAATTAGGTAAAAAATCAATCAACTAATTAATGCCTGTTAACACTTTCATACTATATAATGGCGAATATTTTCCACGCGAGGAGTTTGGTGTAAGCATAACCAATCGCTCTTTTTGTTATGGCGATGGCTTGTTCGAAACGATGCATGCGAACGGAACCGAGATTCAGTTTTTCGAAGATCATCTTATTCGGCTTAAGTACGGAATGAATGTTTTAAAAATGCAGATCCCCGAAATTATTGGATCGGGCAATATTTTTAAAGAGATTATCAAACTGCTTCATAAAAACAAACTTTATCAAGGCGTTCGTATTCGTTTAAGTGTTTTCCGTAACGATGGTGGAAAATACACTCCAACCTCAAATTCAACTTCTTATCTTGTTGAAACAGAATTTATTGATAATGATCGTTATACAATTAATCAAAAAGGATTAATTACTGATATTTTTCCTGAGATTCAGAAACCAATTAATCCTTTCTCCAATCTGAAAACATCAAATGCGTTAATTTATGTAATGGCGGGAATTTACGCCTCAGAAAAAAAGCTTGATGATTGTATAATTTTAAACGAAAAAGGATTTATTACCGAAACAATCAGTTCAAATATCTTTTTACTAAAAGATAAGTTTATACTTACCCCGCCATTGACCGATGGACCAGTGGCCGGAATAATGCGAAAACAGATTTTAAAAATCGCAGATATGCTGCAATACAGAATCTATAATGAGAAATCGCTAACTGAAAAGAACATCATCGATGCCGATGAAATGTTTTTAACAAACAGCATTACCGGGATAAAATGGGTATTGGCTTTCAAAGAAAAGCGTTTTTTTAATAACTCATCACAACAATTTATTGATAAGCTTAATGAAATAGCATTTAGAAAATAGTGATTGGTGAATTGAAAAATTAAATATTGAAATCCGCAGATAGCAGCTATAATAATGTACTTAGCGAATCACCATTCACTACTCACCGATCATTGTTAATTGTTAATTGTTAATTGAAAAACTAGTTCATAGCAGGATTCTCGGGGAAATTAGCCCATATTTTAAATTTCTGGCCAAAAGTACGGAGTGTATTTTCCCAGATATCTTTTTCGGCAGACATTATTTTTGCTGATTCAACCTCGGCAACCAGCCATGCATTATCTTCGATTTCTTCTTCGAGCTGTAAAGGCCGCCAGCCAGAATATCCGAGAAAAAAGCGAACCTGATTTGGTTTTACAGTTCCTTTAGCAACTTCTTTCTTAAGATAATCAAAATCACCTCCCCAATAAATATCATCAATAACATGAACCGATTCGGGAATAATTTTACCGAGTGTATGAATAAAATGAATAGTGTCTTTAGCTACTGGTCCGCCAATATAAACCTGAGCCTCGAAAGGTGGAAAATCTCCCAGCACTTCATTTATCATTAGCTCAATTGGTTTGTTTAAAACAAAACCTACAGAGCCATTTTCATTATGCTCGGTTATTAGTACAACAGAACGTTTAAAATAGGTATCAGAAAGAAGAGGTTCAGAAATAAGTATCCGCCCTTGTTGTGGAATAAGGTTTTCGTGTCCAATATTTAAAAAATCAAAGTTTAGATACTTGCTCATAATAAAATATATATCAGCAAAATACAAAATATTCTGGTTATTTCAAAACGAACTTTTTTAAAAATTGGTACATATCTGGCAATTTAGATTGCTTAACTATTCTTTGACAAATAATTAATATTTACCATTTTTTTTCTATTTTAGATTCACCAAATTAAACCATTCACCCATGGGGAATATTATTTCTGAATTTCGAAAAAGCCTAAACCTTTTTGATGCTACATCTATTGTTGCAGGATCAATGATCGGTTCTGGAATTTTTATTGTTAGTGCCGACATAGCAAGATCGCTGGGTTCTCCAGGCTGGTTACTAATAGTTTGGGTTCTTACAGGAGTTCTTACCATTATCGCGGCTTTAAGCTATGGAGAGCTTGCTTCAATGATGCCTCATGCCGGTGGGCAATACGTGTATATACGCGAAGCCTACAATCCATTAAGTGGTTTTTTATTCGGATGGACTCTATTTATGGTAATACAAACTGGTTCTATTGCAGCTGTTGGTATGGCTTTTGCAAAATTTACAGGTGTTCTTTTTCCCTGGTTTTCAGAATCAAATGTCTGGTTTGAGCTTGGCCGAATAAAAATAACCACTGTTCATGCCCTTGCAATTTTTAGCATACTTTTTTTAAGCTGGTTAAATGCACAGGGAATTAGATTAGGAAAAATAGTGCAGAATAGCTTTACCATTACAAAGATATTATCGCTGATAGGACTTATAGTCGTTGGGTTATTCTTTGCTAAAAGCACAGGTGCGATAGAATTGAACTCAAAGGTATTTTGGGATGCTGTTCAGGTTAAAGATGGAAATCTTATTCCCTTAACCGGGTTTGCACTGATTGCTGCTATTGGAACTGCCATGGTTGGGGCTCTTTTCTCAGCAGATGCATGGAATAGTGCAACGTTTACAGCAGGAGAAACAATTAATCCTAAACGTAATGTGCCATTGAGCCTATTATTCGGGACAGGGATTGTAATTGTTCTTTATATTTTAGCCAATATTGTTTATTTACAAGCATTACCACTTCGTGGAGCTCCTGATGGAACAACGGTTTTTGAGCGTGGTATACAATATGCAACTAACGATAGAGTTGGTACTGCGGCCATGTTTGGCTTTTTTGGCAGTTATGCGGCAATGATTATGGCTGTATTGGTTGTAATTTCAACGTTTGGATGCAATAATGGAATGATTCTATCTGCCTCCCGTGTTTATTATGCCATGGCAAACGATGGATTATTCTTTAAAAAAGTGGGTAAACTAAATTCAAAAGGTGTACCATCGAACGGATTGCTTTTTCAAGGAATTTGGGCATCATTGCTTTGTTTATCTGGAACTTATAGCGACTTGCTTGATTATGTAATTTTTGCTGTACTTATTTTTTATACCATGACAATTATCGGTATTTATATTTTAAGGAAAAAACGTCCAGATGCCGAACGACCCTATAAAGCATTTGGTTATCCTGTTGTACCAGCAATTTATATAATAATGGCTACATTAATTATGATTGACTTATTAATTTATAAGCCAAATTATACTTGGCCAGGACTAATAATTGTACTTCTGGGGATTCCTGTTTACTACATATGGCGCCATCTTGAAAAGAAAAATGAAACAAAAATCCAATAATCATCTGATAACTGTTATTTATATTTTCTGATTAAGTGTAATAATCCATTAATAAGTGTTAATGGGTGTACTGGATTTCCTGCGATGTATAAATCAATCTTATATTTATCAAGAAATGATCTATTCAATGCAGGGCTACCATTAAAAATTCCTCCACTTATTGCATCAGTTCCAGCAAGAACAATAATTTTAGGATCAGGTGTTGCATCATAGCAAATCTGCAGAGGTTCAGCCATATTTTCAGAAATCGGACCGGTAATAACAATTCCATCCGCATGGCGAGGTGAAGCAACAAACTCAATTCCAAATCGTCCCATATCGAACTGAACATTGCCAGCTGCATTCATTTCCCATTCGCAGCTATTATCCCCTGCAGCCGAAACCTGTCGCAGTTTAAGTGAACCACCAAAAAGCTTGTGAATTTCTTTTCGTACCAAATCAGGATTTAAATCAATAGGTTTATCTTGTCCTTCAACAACGATCAACCCACTACGCTCATTAGTTGAAAGCTTATAATCTTTGGTAAATTTTATTTTATCAGGAAACGCTAACGCACACTCACCACAAAAAGTACATTTTCCCAAATCTATACTTACCGGGTTTGTTGATATTGCATTTAACGGGCAGATATTAACTAACTCATTCTCATTAACTTTTACATTACTGATAATTGGTCTGCCTCTGAATATACCAGGGACTTCTGCAGTTCTAACATTGGGAATGAACTGTTTTCCCTGATGATACATTATTTTTAAATTATTTAACATATACTAATGTGTTAATTGTTTAATGTACTAATATGTTAATGTTCTTATGTGATGATGTGCTAACTTGCATTTTTTTTTAATTTTAATAACCTAATGTGATGAAATATTGGTTGAGTTTTTTTTTGCTGATGATATAATGCTTGAAAAAAGTTTTTGAATCTCTTCTAACTTTATAGGCAACAAATGATTTGATGGATAACTACTTGAATGATTGCAAAGCATTAACCAATATTCTGTTTCCTGTGCTTCTTTTGCAGCAATTTTTAATTTATGAATAAAATCAGCCCTACTTTCACTTGATTGTGCTTCGCGAATATTTGCACCAATTGAAGTTCCTGATTTTAACAATTGTCGAGCTATTACATATTTCTTCTGTTCTTCAAGCAATTCTGAATATTCAATAATTTCCAATGCAAATTCAAAACTCTTATCCAATATTGCATTTTTCTTTTCCATTTTTTATTAGCATTTTAACTAATTAAAACTTTGGCAAATTTATTTATAAATCGTGACCACAATAGGATAAATTAAAACTCTTATTACAAATCGGAAAATCGGAAATTTCGTTGTTTCGAACCGAAAGAGCCAATGCCAGCCAGTTATGGAATGAAGGATCTTTAATCTTATAAATAACAAGCTCTCCTTTATTGTCGGTAATGGCACAATGGCATATTTCACCACGCCAACCTTCGGTTAAAGAAATAACAAACGATTCAGGTTCTGGGGCATTTAATTCATTCGAATATTTTAAATTCTCAGGAATATCCTTTAAGAGTTGTTTGATATACTCAATTGATTGGAAAATCTCTTCGCGTCTGATTTGTGATCTGGAAAGAACATCACCATGATGTTTAATAACTGGAGTATGATTTAGCTGCTCATATAAATTATCAGGATGAGAAATGCGAATATCTCTGTTTACACCGCTGGCACGAGCAGCCATTCCAACCAGCCCAATTGATTCAGCAACATCAGTTGCAACAACACCTGTTTTTTCTAACCTAGCAAGAAGCGAAGGAAGATCAAACATTTGCTTAACCATTTCGGTAAAATCGGGTTCATAGGCAGCAATCATTTCAAGCCATTGTTTGCCAAGTTCTTTGGTGTATGGATAATTAATTTTCCCAGGGCGAATCAGCCCTTTAGCCAAACGATTACCTCCCCAAACCTGAAAGTAGTTTATTATAGGAGTTCTAAGTCTACCAAGAACAGAGTTGCCTAATTGGTAAGCAACATCTGTACAAATAGCGCTTAAATCACCTGTATGAATTGCAATTCTCTCATTTTCTAAAGCCAGTGTTCTGGCAAATTCCAATTCAGGAGTTACCTGATAACCGCATAAGCTTTCCCAAAGCTTTGAAAATGTACTTGTATGGCCAATTACAGTATCACCTGCAATATTTTCAGCCAGCGTTGCTTTTTGTAACAGATTTTTCTTTTCAAGGAATAATTGTTCTACTCCCCTATGCTGATAACCAAGTTGTATTTCGAGATGGAGAATCTGTTCACCATTGCAAATAAACCGAAAATGTCCCGGCTCAATTACACCTGCATGAATCGGACCAACACCTACTTCGTGCAATTCTTCACTTTCAATCTGAAAAAATGGATAATTCGCAATAGTCTGTGTTTTATCAGCGGAATTAAATGGATATCTGACTGGTTTTAACCATGGATGATCGGAATATCCAATACCGAAATTTTCGTGCATCTCGCGTTCGAATTTTTCGAAAGAAAGATTGTGGGCTGAAAAAGATGGCAAAACTGCAGATTGCTCTACCAGTGAAGAAAGAACATAGATACAATGGTTTGCATCATCAGCAATACAACATATAAGCTTAATCTTACTTTCGTGATGATAACCAAAATAATTCACGCAATGATTGTTTTTATCCTTCATAAGGCCAGAAACAATCGTTTCCATAAAATCTTCGTATTTAACAACCGGAATTGAATTAACCGGTACACGCTGATTATTTTTTAGTACTGAATAATTCATATTAGAAGATTAAATTTTTTACTGCTTCATTAATTAAATCAACAAATTCTGCAGGAGGATTTATCCCAAGATAAATAACTAAACCAAGCAAAATGAACTGAGAAAAAGTTTCGAGTTGACTCACTTTTTCAATTTTTGATTCATCAAAATTTACAGGTGGAGTAAACAATAGTTTTAAGAAATTTTTACCCATAGCCCATATTATCATGGTTAATAGTATAAGTACAGGAATTAGTACAAATAAATATCCACCTTTAAAAAGTGCTGTAAAAATATAGAATTCACTTATAAATAAACCAGATGGTGGCATAGCAGTAACACAGATAAATGCTATAAGTATAATTATTGCCCCAGGCAAATTGTATTTAAAATAGCCCCCCAGATTATATAAGTTTTTACTCTTGTAAATATTATAAACCTGCCCAATTTGGAAGAAAAGAGCTGATTTTGCAAAAGCATGAAGTATTACATGCAATACAACTGCATAATAACCTATTCCGCCAGCTGCCAAACCCAGCATTACAAGTCCCATGTGCTCAATACTCGAATAAGCAAGCATACGCTTGATATTTTTAACCTTAAGTACATAAACTGTAGCAATAAATATGGAAAGAAATGCAGCAATCATAATAACATGATTTGCCCAACTATGTATTGATGAATGAGCCACTGCTGAATATATTCTAAAGATACCAACAAATCCTACATTCATTAAAACACTTGAGAATAAAGCAGCTGCTGGTGTTGGTGCTTTATCTTTAGCATCAATACCGGCAGTGTACATAGGAACAAGACCGAGTTTGGCAGTAAATCCAACAAAAATAAATACAAATGCGAGTTTAAACCAGAATGTATTAAGGCTTGCAGCCTGATTGATCAGTGCATCAAAAAATAAGCCTTCTTCACTGGCATGGCCCAATGATATACTTAAGAATAATATCCCGATAAATACAAATGTTAAGCTTATTGAGCAAACGAAAATATATTTCCATGTTGCTTCGAGTGAGCCACTGTTTCTTCGGTGAAAAATCAGAGCAGAAGCACTTAAGGTCGTAATTTCAATAAAAATCCATGTTACGGCAATATGGTTGGACAGATATGCGGCTCCAATAGCTGCAATAAGCATAGTCATCGCTGCATAATAAATCGATCTGGTTTTGGGATTTTCCTTTTCGGGATAAATATACTCGTAACTATGAAATAAAGCAGGAATACTGATTATACTAAGAGTTACAAGTAATAATATTGCAAGTGCATCGGGTTTAAAATAGCTTAATTCAACAATACCCTTATGATAATATTCATAAATGGTAAATGCCCATTGAACAATAATGAAAAGAGTTACAAGAAGTTTGTTTATCTGTCTGTTTCTATTGACAAATATCAAACCGCTTATAATTACTACTGCTGCTAAATAGATTCCAATCATCTTAATTCAAATTAATCTTTTAAATTACTTAATTGAGTAATATCAATATCTTTAACCACATCGCCCACTTTATTAATGAAAATCCCTAATAGGAATACACTGACGAAAATATCGAGTAATATTCCGAGGTTCACCAGCATTGGCATTTCATTACCAACAGCCAACGATAGAATAAAAACTCCATTTTCGACAATTACATAGGCAATAACGTGGGTTATAATTTTTTTACGGGAGATGATAATGTACAAACCACTAAACAAGGCCACTAAAGCGACTACGAAATAAATCTTATTTAAATGAGTATCAGCTATACTATTCGAGATAAGGAATGTGACTATAATAATAAGTGTAACAATTATAAGAGATACAAAATTAGGAACAAACGGTTCGGCTTCGCGGGTTATTTTGTTTTTTTTAATCACATAGGTTAAAAACATGGGTATTGCCACTGTTTTAACAACAATAGTTTCGAGAAGAATAAATGCAAGGTTTACTGGGTTGATTTCAATCAATTCAATAAATGCCACCCCGAAAAGCAAGATCCCCTGAAAAGCTAAAATCTTTACATACGTTAACAGACGATTTGCAATGGAGATATAAAGCAAACTAATTACAAAAGTTATAAGTAAAACATTTATCATAGTTTTTGTTTTTAGGTTCTATTGTACTTTTGAATTTCTGATTTTGTTAATAGTCTGAAGACCGAAGTCCGAAGACCGAAGTTTATATTTCATGATTATTTAATCTTTTCTTTAAATGCAACCAACATATTCATTAAGTTAAATGCAAAATCATAATGTTCATTGAAATCTTCTTCAGAAATATAATTTCTTTTAAAAGCTTTGTGTAAGCATGTAACCACCTCTGCTAATGAACGAATTGAATATCCAATAAACTTTTTAAACTCCAAATTAGATTGTCCAATTGACCCTTCTGAAATATTTAAAGCAATTGAATCTACAGCTCTTCTAATCTGCGATGTTAAATTATATATTTCATCTTTAGGAAACTTATAAGATAGTTGATATGTACTTTCTCCAAATTCCATCGCTTTTTGCCAAATAATTAGTTTTTCAAATTTAAACTTTACCATAGTTTTGTTCATTTTTCAACTTCAAACTCCTGACTCCTGACTTCCGTCTTCTAACTTCAACCTTCCAGCTTCTTGCCTTTTCATTTCGTTAATTACAACTAAACCAATTTACCAAGTATCATGAGTACCCCAAAAAATATAAGCAATGACACGGATGATAACGTAAATATAAACTGAGCATTATGACTCATTCTGTATCGTGCAGTAAAAGACTCAAGCAATCCCACTGCAATTGCAAAAGAGGTTTGAATTGCAAGATAAATTATAATTGAATAATAAATTGGCAGATTTCCCATATACAGGTTAGCAATTAAAGCGCCATACATGGCAAACTTAAGGTTTGTTGCATGTAGTATTAGTCCAAGATCGAAACCACTGTTATCAAGAATCATCACTTCATGAATCATAGTAAGTTCGAGATGTGTTTTTGGGTCATCGATAGGCATACGGCTATTTTCTATCATTGCAATCATAACCAGCACAAACGTTGCCATAACACCCAAAGCGTAAGAAACATACGAACCAAAATGGAATGTCATAAATATTTCGTGAAACGAAGTGTAGCCTGTCAATAGTGCTAGTGAACCCATAAGCAGGAAGAAAGCTGGTTCAGCTAACATGGAATATAGTGCTTCGCGGCTTGCTCCCATTCCTTCAAAGCTACTACCTGTATCGAGCGCAGATATAATACTAAAAAACTTACCGATTGCCAATACATATGCAAAGAAAACAAAATCACCTTCGAAAGAAATTACTCCCTGATAATGACCAAACGGAATAACCAAAATAGCCATGATTACTGAAGCAAAATAAATGCTTGGTGCAATCTGGAAAATAAAACTTGTCGTTTCGCTGTATACGGCTCCTTTCTTAAACAACCGGAAAATATCTTTCATTGGCTGAAATATTCCCGGACCTTTTCGTCCAGATGCAATACTTTTTGTCCGGATTACAATACCCGTAAAGAAAATGCTTACCAAAATGATTAATATAAAACTTATCATAGCTTATAAGTTATTTAAAAA
>JAVEZW010000065.1:0-16818 GCA_034002805.1 Bacteroidales bacterium
ATTTATTAAAAGTTTTTACTGAACTGATTTTTTAATAAATTTGAAGATATTAGCTAAAATTAACCTTATTTTTGTTAGCGCGATAGAGAAATTGTTTAACTTACCAACACAATTACCCCTGGTTGGTTCCAAAACGACTGTTTTATGAAAGGATACAATATAATTACCTTAAATGAATTTATCATACGCCGCCAGGCAAATATACCTTATGCAAAGGGTGAATTATCAAGATTATTGCACCATATAGGAATTGCTGCAAAAGTTGTAAATAAAAAAGTTAATAAAGCCGGATTAGTTGATGTTTTAGGTGAAGCAGGCAACATAAATATTCAAGGCGAAAGTCAGCAAAAGCTTGATGTTTTTGCCGACATGCAATTTACTGCAGCCTTAAGATATAGTGGTGAGTGTTGCGGAATAGCATCAGAAGAAAACCAGGAGATTATTACTTTTGATGATGATTTGGCAAATGATGGTAAATATATTGTTTGCATGGATCCTCTGGATGGATCATCAAACATTGATGTGAATGTTTCTATAGGTACTATTTTCTCTATCTACCGTCGAGTTTCTCCGAGAGGTGAAAAAGCTCAGTTAATCGATTTTTTGCAAGAAGGAAATAAGCAAATAGCAGCCGGATACGTAATTTACGGATCATCAACCGTGCTTGTTTATACCACAGGGCAAGGCGTTAATGGATTTACACTCGATCCTTCGATTGGTGAATTCTGCTTATCACATCCCAATATTACAACACCCGAAATGGGTGGAATATATTCGTTAAACGAAGGTAATTTCTCGAAATTCCCTGAGGGAGTTAAAAATTATGTTAAGTATTGCAAAGAAGATGATAAATCGTCAAAAAGACCATATTCTTCGCGTTATATAGGATCTCTGGTTGCCGATTTTCACCGAAACCTGCTAAAAGGAGGAATATTTATTTATCCTGAAACTTCGAGTGCTCCCAATGGCAAATTGCGGTTAATTTACGAATGTAATCCTATTGCATGGATTGCTGAGCAAGCCGGAGGCAAAGCCTCGAATGGCAAACAACGCATTTTAGATATTAAGCCTGAAACCCTTCATCAGCGAACACCTTTTTATACAGGTGCTTTAAAAATGGTTGAAATGGCCGAAAGCTATTTAAATCTATAGTATATAAAACTGTTAAAGAATTCTTTCCATTAAATACTAATTGTTGTGGATGCCAGACAGCTTGATAATTTGTTCGATAAACATTCACAAATAAACGATTGTGTCGGCTTAATAAAACAGCAAAAAAGAAAAATCTGTTTAAAAGGATTAACCGGCTCATCAAAAAGCCTTTTTATAGCCAGCATTTTAAATAAGATTGGGAATTCGCATCTTATAATTGTTCCCGATAAAGAAAATGCAGCCTATTTTCAAAATGACCTGGAGGTTCTGTTAAATACCAAAGTAGTTTTTTTCCCAGGATCCTACAAGCGATCAATCATTTATGGCCAAGAAGATCCATCGAATCTTCTTTTACGATCTGAAACACTAAATGCTCTTGCAAACAACGAAAATATTGCTGTTGTAACTTATCCTGAGGCATTGGCCGAAAAAGTTATTCAAAAGGAGGCTTTACTTAAATCAACACTAACACTTCATGTTGGCGAACAGGTAACTATTGATTTTATTCAGGAGGTGATGCAGGAATATCACTTTCAATATACCGACTTTGTTTATGAACCTGGTCAGTATTCAATAAGAGGAAGCATAATTGATATTTTTTCTTTTGCCTCAGATGTTCCGTATCGTATTGATTTTTTTGGAAATGAAGTAGAGTCCATTCGATCATTCGATATTGAGAGTCAGTTGTCTAAAAATCAATTTACTAAAATCTCCATCATACCTAAAATAGTAAATCCGAATGCAGAGAGTAAAGAATTAAAACAAACCGAATCACTTTTTAGCTATTTACCCGAAAATACGATTGTTTGGACCGAAGATACTCTTTTTATTCTTGATCAGATAAGCGAACTGCATACCAAACTATTACAAACATATCCTGAAGGAACAATTTCTGATCAGGTTTTTAAAAACGCAATCCTTCAATTTCCGTTTATCGAATTTGGAAACCCGATGTTTGGTAGCGAGCATGTTATTCAGTTTAATATATCGCACCAACCATCATTTAATAAAAACTTCGAATTACTGGGCCAAAACCTGATCGAAAACGCCGAGAAAGGGTACACCAATTATATTTTATCGGATAACGAAAAACAAATTGAGCGCCTAAAAGCTATTTTTAATGATATTAATCCGCAAATCACTTTTACACCTGTATTAAAGACTATTCATGAAGGATTTATCGACCATGAGCTAAAAATCTGTTTGTACACCGATCACCAGATATTTGGCCGATACCACAAGTTTAAGATAAAAAGTAATTTTGCCGACCGTGAATCTATTAGCATTCGGGAGCTTACAAATCTCAATCCGGGCGATTATATTGTTCATATTGATCATGGCATTGGTAAGTTTGGCGGATTAGAGAAAATAGAGATAAATGGGAAGTACCAGGAAACCATTAAGTTGGTTTACAAAGATCAGGACACGCTTTACGTGAGTATTCATTCGCTACACAAAATCTCCAAATTTAAAAGCAAAGATGGCGAACCTCCTAAGATATATAAACTCGGAACTGGAACCTGGCAAAAGTTAAAGCAAACCACTAAGAGCAAAGTAAAAGATATTGCCAAGGAGTTAATTCAATTATATGCCTTACGAAAGAGCGAAAAGGGATTTGCTTACAATGCCGACACCTATTTACAGCAAGAGCTGGAATCATCGTTTATTTACGAAGATACACCCGATCAGCTAACAACTACAAAATCTGTAAAAGAAGATATGGAAGCTCCCATTCCGATGGATCGACTCATCTGTGGCGATGTAGGCTTTGGCAAAACAGAAATTGCTATACGGGCGGCATTTAAAGCCGTTGCTGACAACAAGCAGGTTGCAGTACTCGTTCCTACAACCATCTTGGCTTTGCAGCATTTTACAACATTTAAAGAGAGGCTCGCTAACTTTCCTTGCACGGTTGACCATATTAGCCGGCTGCGATCAGCAAAATCGCAAACAGAGATAATTAAAAAAATAGCCGATGGAAAAGTAGATATTATTATAGGTACACATCGACTCGTTTCGAACGAAATAAAATTTAAAGATCTGGGACTGCTTATTATTGATGAGGAGCAGAAATTTGGAGTTGCTGTAAAAGAAAAACTGAAAAAATTTAAACTTAACATTGATACTCTTACACTTACCGCAACACCTATTCCACGTACGTTGCAATTTTCGATGATGGGAGCACGCGATCTGTCGATCATAAACACACCACCACCAAACCGGTATCCTATAATTACTGAGGTACATACATTTAACGAAGATATTATTAAAGAAGCCATTAATTATGAATTTCAGCGAAACGGACAGGTATTTTTTATACACAATAGGGTACAGAACATCGAAGAGGTTGAAAAACTAATTAACAAACTTTGTCCCGAAGTAAGAACCATTATTGCTCATGGGCAAATGGAGCCTCGCAAACTCGAAAAGGTAATGCTCGATTTCATTAATTTTGATTATGACGTACTTATTGCCACCACCATAATTGAATCGGGACTCGATATTCCCAACGCAAACACTATACTTATAAATAATGCACAAAACTTTGGATTGAGTGATTTGCATCAGCTCAGAGGTCGTGTTGGGCGATCAAATAAAAAAGCATTCTGTTATCTGCTTGCTCCACCTCTCACCAATCTTACACAAGATGCCCGACGAAGACTAAAAGCAATTGAAGAGTTTTCGGAACTTGGAAGCGGATTTAATATCGCAATGCAGGATCTTGATATTCGTGGGGCAGGAAACCTTTTAGGAGCCGAACAAAGCGGATTTATTACCGATATAGGTTTCGAAACCTATCAACGCATACTGAATGAAGCTTTGATGGAGCTAAGAGAATCTGATTTTCAGGATTTGTACAAGCAGGAACAGAAAATCGAACTCGAAAAACAAATTCAACAGCAAAAATTTATATCAGACTGCCAGATCGATACAGATCTTGAACTCCTTTTTCCTGAACATTATATTAGTAATATTTCAGAGAGAATCCGTTTATATCGCGAGTTGGATAACCTTGAAACAGATGAAAAACTAACCACATTCGAAAACCAATTAACTGACCGATTTGGAAAAATACCCGACCAAACCATCGAACTTATAAATGTTGTAAGGCTTCGTTGGTTAGCCATTTCGCTAGGATTTGAGAAGATCATTCTCAAAAAAAATACTCTGGTACTTTATTTTATAAGCAATCAGGAATCAGCTTATTACAAATCACCTGTATTCTCTAAAACACTTCAGTTTGTACAACAAAATCCAAAATCAATTTCAATTAAAGAATCGAATAATCGCTTATCAATGACCATAAATAAGGTCGAAACCATTAAAAAAGCAATTGAGGTTTTACAAAAAATATCAGCATAAATACGATGGTATGATTTTAATCATTCCATATATGTAATTTATTTCATACTTTTATGTCCTTGATTTTTTTGACCTTAAAGTACGATTCGAAAGCAAAATATGAATTTAACAATTGATATTGGTAATACCAGAACAAAACTTGCGATTGTAAACAACTCGGATTTAGTTGAACTGTATATTAAAGAAGATATTACTGCACAGGTAATACAGGAGATTTTAAAGAAATACCCAACTGTAACCAAATCCATACTTTCAACTGTACGACAAATTGATACATCCATATATACTTTTTTGAAATCAAGTTTTACCCATTTTGTTGAGTTAACCGAAAACACGAAGCTTCCGATTGAAAATTTATATAAAACCAAAAACACGTTGGGAAAAGACCGACTAGCTGCAGTTGTTGGTGCAAACAATATTTTTCGTAATACCAACGTTTTGGTTATTGATATGGGAACTGCCATAACGTATGATTTTATTAATGAAAATAATCAGTTTTTAGGCGGAAACATATCTCCGGGCCTCGAAATGAGATATAAAGCGTTGAATCATTTTACCAGGCAACTTCCTTTAATCGAAAAAGAGGACGAATTTAACCTTATTGGAGATTCAACCAAAGCGGCAATAATTTCGGGCGTTCAGAACGGAATTATCTTTGAAGTGGATGGATATATTAATGAGCTTAAAAATAAATTTGATGATTTAGTTACAATTTTAACCGGAGGCGATGCGATTTTTTTTGATAAGAAACTAAAAAATACCATCTTTGTAAACTCAAATTTAAACTTTATTGGATTAAACAGAATACTTGAATATAATTTATAAGATGATTAAAAAAACATTAATAATTGCCTCGCTACTTATTCTAACAATCAGTGCAACATTCGGACAAAGCATAACTAACTCACCTTACACCTATTACGGAATTGGTGAGATAGACAGAGGAGGTTTTGGTATGAATAAGGCTATGGGGAATTTATCAACAGGGTTGCGTAAACCAAACCAGATAAACTTTCTTAATCCGGCAGCAATTGGAGCTCAGGATACCATGTCGTTTATTTTTGATCTTGGCATCTCAGGAGCATCTAAAAAACTAACAACCAGCACAATTAACTCAGAATATCAAAACTTTTATTTTGACCATCTTGCAATATCTTTCCCCATTCAAAAATGGTGGTTCACAAGCGTTGGAATAGTTCCTTACTCAAAAGTTGGTTATAATATCGAAACATCAAGCCCAATGCCCGAAAACGACACCGTAAACGCCATAAATAACTTTTACGGTAATGGAGGAATAAACCAGGTATATTTAGCTAATTCGTTTAATATTACGAAAAGCCTTTCAGTAGGATTCAACCTGTCGTACTTATTTGGATCGCTCGAAAAATATCAGGTTTTGTCATTAGATGATCCCCAGAGTTATTCTACCCTTGATATTAATAAAACCTCGCTTAGAAAACTATCGTACGATTTGGGTGTTCAATATACTGGTTCATTTTCAGAAAAATATTTTTATACTCTGGGCGCAACCTATTCGGGAAAAATTAAATTCAACGGAGAAAAGACCTCAACCACTTTTATGGCTGAAAACTTTGTTTACTACAACATTGATATTGTTGATTATCTTGCTATAAAAACATACTACACCGATACTATTGCAAGTTCGATAACAAACAATAACACTTTAGAGATACCAGCAAAAATAGCACTTGGATTTACAACCGGATTAAAAGATAAATTAACCCTTGGGTTTGATTTTTCAATACAGGACTGGACAAAAGCTGGCACCGGAGGAAATATCATCTCAAATGGCGAAAACATCTCTTTTAAATATACTAAAGATTTAACCTATAATTTTGGAATTGAATATACTCCAAATAAATTTGCACTCAGAAATTATTTAAATCTGATTAATTACAGAGCCGGTTTCTATTACAATACAGGCTATTTAACATTTAATAACGAAAAGATCTCAAGTTATGGCATAACATTTGGTATAGGATTACCAGTAACTAATAAAACAAGTATTAATTTATTTGGTAGCTATGGACAGAGAGGCACAGAGAACATTGGATTAATAAAAGAAGAATTTTGGGTTTTTGGAATAAATTTAACCCTGTATGATTTTTGGTTTTATAAAAGTAAATTTCAATAATAAAAATAAGGAATAAAGATGAAAACAATTGCAAAATTTTTAAGTACTGGTTTATTAGTAGTACTTGCAATCACAGCTTTTGGACAAAAAGGTATCGAAGACGGATCTAAGTATGGACACGGCGAAGACAGTGTACGATGTGTAAAAAACATGTCGTTATATCGTGAATATGTAAAACAGGGCAATTTTGCACCAGCTATTGCTCCCTGGCAGATTGTTTATAACGAATGCCCAAAAGCAACTAAATACCTCTACATTGATGGTGTAAAAATGATTACTGATGCTATCGATAAGGAAACCGATGCAGCAAATAAAAAATTGCTTGTTGATAGTTTAATGAAAGTGTATGATACCAGAGTTAAATACTTTGGCCAATTAGGATATGTACTTGGCAGAAAAGGTATCGATTACAACAAATACACTGAAAGCACCCCTGAAAATTTAAAGATAGCTTATGACTTTTTAAAGAAATCATTAGAAACAGAAAGAGCACAAAGTGGACCACAAGAGTTATTTACTTTTATGCAAGTATCTGCTGATCTTTTTAAAGCAAAAACCATTGAAGGAAACCAGGTTGTTGCTGATTATGCTTTGGCTTCAGATTTAATTGATCAGAATCTTAAGAAAGCTGCCGAACCCAATATGCAAAAAGCGAAAGAAGCAGTTGAAGCAATTTTTGAAAACAGTGGAGCTGCCAGTTGTGATGATTTAGTTCCATATTACACTCAGAAATTTAAAGAAACACCTGAAGATAAAGAATTTCTTAAGAAAGCTGCTGGATTATTATCCGCAACAAAATGTACTAAGTCTGATATTTACTTTTCGATTATTGAAAAATTGTATTCTTTAGAGCCAACTCTTGACGTGGTATATGAGTTTGCTAATTTAAACAGACTAAATGAAAAATATGATTTGGCTTCAAAACTTTATAAAGAAGCTATTGATTTACAAAGTGACAAACTTTTAAAATCAAGATATTATATTGAACTTGGTGATTTGACCCGAAAAGACGGTAATTATCCACTTGCAAGAGCATATGCTTTAAATGCTATCGAGAATGATCCTAGCAGTGGTATTGCCTACATGCTTATCGGACAAATTTACACCGCTTCAAGTAAATCATGCAGCGAGGATGAGTTTGAGCAGAAAACAGTATTTTGGGCTGCTGTAGATAAATTTGCAAAAGCGAAATCAGTTGATCCAAGCTTAACGGCACAAGCTGATGAGTTAATTGCAACCTATAAACCACATTTTCCTGATAACGAGAATATTTTCTTTTACGGATTAAAAGAAGGGGATAGCTATACAATTAAATGTTGGATTAATGAAACAACAACAGTTAGATCAAGATAATTATAAGAACATTTTAAGTTTGCACAATATAATAATTCCTGTTTTTACAGGAATTATTATATTTTTTGGCTCTTGCCAGCAAAACTCGATCGAAAAAATAAACACAATTACAAGCAAATCAAGTTTCCCCAGTCAGTCGTTAATTAATTCTGACATTGTTTATAGCGAATCAGCCAAAACCGTTGTAATCATAAAATCGCCAGAGATTAATCGATATCTTACAACCGAGAAGCCTTACTCCGAATTTCCAAAAGGTATTTATGTACAGTTTTTCGATTCAACACAAAAAGCAACATCATATATACGTTCAGATTATGCTCATTTCGAAGAAACAACCAGCATATGGACAGCCGAACATAATGTTGAAGCCGTAAATGTTGAAGGCGATACATTAAACACAGAATATCTGATATGGAATCAGGTAACAAAAAACATTACCTCAGACCGTTATGTTCGAATAATAAATAAAGACGGAATACTGCACGGTAAAGGATTTGAGGCAAATCAAGATATGACTAACTGGCGAATTAAACATCCCACCGGAACCTTATTAATAGAAGATGAAAAATAAATACTTTCGTGCATTAGAAATCTTATGGTTAATTTCCTCCTTATTATGCATCGTAACTGGCATTCATCAAACCATAAATGAATCACTTAACAAAAGCTTTGTATTCTTTATTCTGGCTATTCTTTCATTCTTGATGTTTTTGTTCCGACGAAATTTAAGATTAAAAAAATCAGACGAAAAAACGCACTAATTATTTTTGGTGGTCATATATCAACGAATTATAAATACAGCGTATTTAATGTATTCATAAAAAAGAATATACATTTTTTCGATTTCAATAAAAAGATATTTATAAAATAGTAAATTTGCGATTCAATAATTTTTGGAAATCAATAAAAGAAGAAAAAAAATATTTATATTCGACATTTAAATTTTAAAGACAAATAATTAAACCGATGGCAACATTAGAGAAAATCAGAAACCGCGCAGGAGTATTAGTTGCAGTAGTTATTTTTATTGCACTACTTGCATTTATATTAGGTGATTTATTGAATTCAGGAAGAACACTTTTTTCAAGTTCACAGTTCGAAATAGCAGAAATTTCAGGTAAATCTGTTCCTTATCAAACATATCAGGGTGAAATAGAGAGAATTACAGAAATAAACAAGCTACTTAGCGGACAATCGGCCATTGATGAAGCAACCATGTTGCGTATAAGAGAAAATACATGGCAACAAATGGTACGTAATTATATTCTTGAAGATGAATATGATAAATTAGGCGTTAATGTTAGCAGCGAAGAATTGTGGGATATGATTATGGGCGTAAATACACATCCAATTATACAGCAGTTTTTTGCAGATCCTGAAACAGGTCAGGTAAATGCTGCAAACTTATTAGGTTTTTTAAAATCATATGATCAGGATCCAACAGGGCAAAGAAAAACTATTTGGATGTTTATTGAAGATCAACTGGAACAAGATAGATTGTTCAGCAAATATTCAACTCTTATAACTAAAGGTGTTTACGCTAACAACAGAGAAGCTTTAGCCGAAATGAAAAGATCATCACGCATGGTTGATTTCAATTTTATTGTTAGTCCTTATAATGCAGTAGCAGATAGCCTTGTAAGCGTTTCAAGTTCAGAGTTAAGCGAATATTACGATTTGCATAAATCAAATTACAAACAAACTCCATCAAGAAGTATTGAATATGTGAGTTTTGAAATTGCACCTTCTGAATACGACAGAAAAGCCGCTGAAGAGTGGATTACAAATATTACCGAGGACTTCAGAAACACAGAAAGTGATCAGGAGTTTATCAGCTTAAACAGCGACATTACTTTCGATAATACATTTTATAAAAAAGATGAATTACCTGAAAATTTACAGGATTTATTCAACGAAAAAGAAGGAACCCTTTATGGTCCTTTTTTTAACGAAAACTTTTTTAAATTAGCGAAAGTTTCTGAAGTTAAAAACCTACCCGATTCAGTAAAAGCACGACACATTTTATTGCAGCCATCACAGAAGTATGCTAATGCAGATCAATTAATGGCTTTGGCTGACAGCTTAAAGAATTTGCTTAAGAGAGGTGCAAACTTTGCAACCTTAGCAAAAGAATTCTCGACTGATAAAGCAGCAAATGAAAAAGGTGGTGACTTAGGCTGGTTTAGAGCAAACATGATGGTTTCTCCATTCAGCGATACTTGCTTTAGCTCAAAAACAAATGAATTAAAACTGGTATCTACAAACTATGGATTACACCTGGTTGAAGTAACTGCAAAAAGCCCCGAGATTAAAAAAGTAAAACTGGCTATTTTGGGCCGAAAATTAGAACCAAGCTCAGAAACAGTTCAGCAAACCTATTCGCTTGCAAGTAATTTTGCAGGAAATAACAATACCTACGAAAAATTTGTAAAAGCCATTGAAAATCAGAAATTAACTAAAAAAGTTGCCAACAATATACAGGAAGCCGATCAGCAAGTTGCAGGTCTTGAAGCCTCAAGAGAATTTGTTCGTTCAATTTACCAGGCAGAAAACCAAGAGATTATTAAAACCGGAGATCAGGCTATTTTCGAGCTTGGCAATCGTTTTGTAATTGGTTTTGTTACCGAAATTCGCGAAGAAGGATTTGCAAGCTTAAATGATGTTAAAAGCCAGATAATGCTGCAGGTTCGTAAAGATAAGAAGGCTGAAATACTATCAAAAAGCATTAAAGAAAAAATGCAAGCTGGATCAAGTTTAAATTCGATTGCAAATACTTTAAACTTACCTATAGCTGAAGCTACTAATATTAATTTCAGAACATATTCAGTTCCTAATGCAGGTATTGAGCCTAAGGTTGTAGCAGTGGCATCGCAACTTGATATGAACCGTGTATCGGAACCAATAAAAGGAAATTTAGGTGTTTTTGTTCTTGAAGTTAAAAATGTGGTTGACCAGACAGGAACCGATCCAATGTTCCAGAAAAACCTGATAATAAGCCAGCTACAAAGCAGGTCGAATTACGAAGCTTATGAAGCTTTAAGAGAAGCAGCAAGCATCGTAGATAAAAGATCAAAATTCTATTAATAGATTTCAATTATACTGAAAAAGGGGCTTAAAGCCCCTTTTTTATTTTTGTTTAGTCAATCTTAAGAGCGTTCGGAACATAGGTTCATCAATTTTGCTTTCTTTTCGATATTGAATGGCTCGGCTTAGTAATTCGGGATCCGGAGATGAATTTACAGAGTTAACCACATTTGTGCGCTGATCGACATTAGCTGCAAGAACTTCGGTTAATTTTGATTTACCAATTGTAGGACTAACATAAAAAACCGGGTTTATCATATTTTCATTACCCGATAAAACTCCTTCATTTATTGCAATTTGGTATAATTCAGTATTCGGAATTATTCTAATTCCTTCGGTAACATGAACCATATCGGTTTTAGAAATATAACTATCGATAAAATTAAATGTTTCCTGAATTGTTTCTTCTGTTTCGCCAGGTAATCCAAACATAAAAAACCACATAGTTGGCATATCATATTTTTTGATCAATTCAGCGCATTGAATCAATTTTATAAGATTAAAATTCTTTTTCAATCGTTTAAGTAGTTGCTCTGAACCTGTTTCGGGAGTACAATCGATCTGGGTAAATCCAGCCAACTTCATTTTTCGAATTAACTCGTCGGTAATATATCCTGGATTAACTCCCATGGTCCTGAGTTTTACTTTTAATCCTCTGGAAATAATCTCGTCGCAAAATGCAATGGCATGGTTTAAAGGGCTATTAAAGGTTGAATCGACAATTTCGAATGTAACACCAGGTATTCGTTGCTGTATCTCCTGTATTTCATCTACAATATCAGTCACTGATCTTAACCTGTAATATTTACCTTCGATAGTTGGGTACGAGCAATAAATACAATTAAAGGCACATCCCCGTTTAGTCTGAACCGGGTAACTGCTGCGCTGAACATATGGGCTATAATCGATAAACTGATCGATATTGGCACGAGGAACATTAAGCTCAGACTTGGGTGGATTAAAAACACCCTGTTGCTTTTTGTTCTTTGTAACCAGGTTTTGGAGCGTTGAATAGTCTGATTCAGAGAAATATCTATGTAAAAATTCTTTAAAAGTAGTTTCGCCTTCGCCAACAATACCAAATTCGAGGTTAAAGAACTCCAGCAGTTCATTAGCAGCAATGCTAAATCCACTGCCACCAATAATTATCGGGGTATTAAAATTTTGTTGTAGTGGCAAAACAATTTGATTCCTTATTTCTTCGATATACCATTTGGCTTTGCGCATGGTTACATTATCGATATTACGTAGCCCAATACCAATAAAATCAGGATTAAACTCATTGGTAAACTGAATTAGCTTTTCAGTAGAGTTAAATGCAAAATCGAATACCTTAACGTCAAATTCATTTTTTAATGAAGTTGCAACCATTGCTATTCCTAAAGGAGCAACTGGATAAGGAAGAATCTCGATATTTGAATTGATTAAAAGAATTTTTTTCATAATGGATGCAAAAATACATCACATAATTACTAATAATTTTTTAGATAGTAAATCCCTACTGAAAGAAAGTTAGTGTTTATCATTACGAGGGTTTAAAACCCTCGTAATGATTAGATTAAAATCTATATGAAAGGCCGATTGTCATTCTTAAAAACCAATCGGGCGAGTAACCATTGTTAGAGCCTTGTTCGGAGTAATATTCAAAATTATTGGTTAAAACATAGCTAACCGACGGTGAAAGTACAACGCCGAATCGATAAATACGATACGTTAAACGTAAACCAGCATCAGCAGATGTGTAAAATCGATTTTGCGTAAGAAATCCTTCTTTAAAAAAAGGGCCCCCATTATAACTTACCAATCCTAAGTTATTATCCGGATTGATATAACCCATATTTAAACCTATATTATATTCAGCATGCTTTGGAATAAGCCCAAGTATAAGTTGAAAAATCAAATCGCCAAATGAATTAATATCACCACCTATGAAAAAATCACGTTGTACTTTTGATCGATAGGCAAACATAAGCGGTACACTATAGAAGCCATTTGTTCCTTCTAAATTTGTAATAGATGATAAACCAGTTCTAAAACCTATACGGTTATGAAAGAAATAAGCATACTCAGCGCTTATCAAATTCCCAAATAATTCAGGTTTGTTTTCATCAGAAGTGAGTGAAGGAAAAATTCCATAATTTAAACTTACATCATAATTAAACTTATCCCTCTCCTCTTCATCTTGGGCAATTGAGAAACTTACAAAAGTAACCATCAATAAAATTAATAAGATACCCTTTTGCAAACAGATTTTTATGAATTCCATGCAACCAAGAACTGTTCTATGACTTAATTTGTGTTTTAACTAAGCAATGATTTTACTTTATCAGCTATCGCTTTACCTTCGGCTTTACCAGCCATTTGTTTCGATACAATACCCATTACTTTTCCCATCTCAGCAACAGTTTTGGCTCCAGTCTGATCAATAGCGGCTTTAACCACTTTAGTTAATTCCTCATCGCTCATCTGTTCGGGTAAATATTTTTCGATAATACTTACTTCGAAAAGCTCCTTATCGGCCAGATCCTTGCGGTTTTGCTGCTGATAAATAGCCGCTGAGTCTTTACGTTGCTTAACCAGTTTCTGAAGCAACTTAACTTCTGTTTCGGCCGAAATCTCATCTGATCCACCTTTTTCGGTTTTTGCTAAAAGAATTGCAGATTTAACACCTCGTAAAGCTTCGAGTTTTTCTTTTTCGCGGGCAAGCATCGCCTGCTTTATATCCTGATCTATTTGTGTTGTTAAGCTCATAACTAAATTTTAATTTGATTAATCTACATTATCGTGTAAATACGAGTTATTTGTATTCAATCGTATGGTAAAATCATCATCATCGGTAAGCGAATACCTCGATACTTTTGAATCCTGGGAATGAATAGGTTGATCAATCACCAGATTTTTCCTTTTATATGCAGGTTCATTTTCAAACTCATCGATATTTTCGTTTATTTTCGAGGCGTCCATTCTGCGTTCTTTCATCCTTTCGCGTGATTCCTGTAATTTTTTCTGAATCGCTGATTTTTTTGTTTCTATAGTAACCCCATTTTCATTCTCGGGTTCATCGAGAATAATTAAACTATCTTTTGATTTTTCTGTTTTAATGTCGAAATCTATCGTTCGTTGTTTAAAATCAAGGCTTGCATCACGCTGCAAAGCAAACTGGTTTTCGACTCTAACCAAAGGAGGTCGTTTTACTTCATGCGCCATAGAATCGGTTAGTGTAACCGTTTTTTTACCCGATTTTTTAGCATACAACTCCGGAATACTGTTACTTTTAAATCCAGTAGCAATAATGGTAATACTAATTTTGTCACCAAGCTTTTCGTCGTGACCTGTACCCCATATAATATTAGGACTTGATCCAACCTCACTATTTACATAATCAGCGATTTCGCCAATCTCATCCATAGTAATTTCGTTGCTACCAGAAGTAATATTAAGCAACATATTTTCGGTTCCTCTGATATCATTATCGTTAAGTAGTGGCGAAGTAAGAGCTTGTTGAACAGCTTTTACAGCGCGGTTTTCGCCCTCGGCAACACCTGTACCCATAAGAGCTACACCGCTTTTGGCAAGAACAGTTTCCACATCGGCAAAATCGACATTTACATAACCCGGAACAGTAATTATTTCGGCAATACCTTTTGCAGCTGTACCCAGAACATTATCGGCATATTGGAATGCTTCTGAAAACCTGAGATTACCACAAACTTCACGAAGCTTTTCGTTGTTTATCACGAGCAACGAATCAACATATTTCTCAATTTCACTAATCCCTTCAATGGCTTGATTAATGCGACGATCTCCTTCGAAACGGAATGGAATAGTAACTATTGCAACGGTAAGCAATCCAAGCTCTTTTGCAGCTTTTGCAATTACAGGAGCTGCACCTGTGCCAGTTCCACCACCCATACCGGCAGTAATGAATACCATTTTTGTATTCTTACTCAGCACATCAATTACATCCTGAATGTTTTCGATAGCCGCCTGGCGACCTATTTCGGGTTTATTGCCAGCACCACGGCCTTCGGTAAGAGATTCGCCCAGCTGTATTTTTACAGCAACAGGACTACTTATCAACGCCTGAGCATCTGTGTTACAAACAACGAAGTTCACATCCCGAATACCTTTTCGGAACATGTGATTTACTGCATTGCTTCCACCGCCACCTACACCTATAACTTTAATTATAGAAGACTGGTCAACGGGTAAATCGAAATTTATTAAATCGTCCATCATATTTGTATTGTTTTGCCAATTACTAACTCATTGAAAATGTTATTACATTTCGGCACCGCTTTCGTCAAAAATATCAGTAAAAACTCTTTTTATATTTGTCATAAAACCAGTTTTCGGATCTTTTGGCTCAGATTGCTTATCATCCTCAAATTCAACAACTTCCTTTACTTCCTCTTTCACAACCTCTTTTACTTTCTCTTTAACCGCTGGTTTTTTGTATGTTCCGCTTTTTTCAATGTAATCATATCCTTTAAGAATTAATCCCACGCTGGTTGCAAACATCGGGTGATTAACGTCTTTTACATTCTCCGATGATAAGTTTTCTGTTGGATATCCAATTCGCACATCCATCCCGGTTTTATATTTTACCAGGGCAGGTAAATGTTTGAGCAATGCTCCACCACCAGTAATTACAATACCAGCACTTAGTTTTTCGAAATAACCTGAATTTTCAATCTGATAAATCACCAGATCAAGAATTTCTTCCATTCGCGACTGAATGATGTATGCAAGACTTTTACAAGAGATTTCTTTGGGTTCGCGTCCAGCAATTCCAGGTATTGAAACTACTTCTTCGTCTTTAGCCATATCGCCCAATGCTGATCCGTATTGAGTTTTAAGCTGTTCAGCCTGGCGCAACAGTATTGAACAGCCCTCTTTAATATCATTTGTAACAACATCACCACCCACAGGTATTACAGCGGTATGGCGAATTATGTCGTCGTAGTAAACTGCTATATCGGTTGTACCACCGCCAATATCAACTAATGCAACGCCGGCTTCTTTCTCGTCGGCTGTTAAAACGGCATCAGCAGAAGCCAATGGCTCTAGCACAAGCTGATTTAATTGCAATCCTGCTTTACTGATGCATTTGCCAATATTACGGGCTGACGCAATCTGTCCAACAACGATATGAAAATTTGCTTCAACTCTTTTTCCATACATCCCAACCGGATTCTTTACTCCTGTTTCGCTGTCGACAATAAAATTCTGAGGCAAAACATGAATAATTTCCTCTCCTATATCAATAGGAATCTTATACATGTCGTTGATAAGCTTTTCGATATCCTGCTTGGTAATTACTTCGTCGTAAGAATCGCGGTTAATGTATCCACGGTTCTTAATACTTTTAATATGCTGACCAGCAATACCAACAAAAACATCGGTAATATTTGCACCAATGGTAAATTGAACATCTTCAATTGTTTTTTGGATTGAACCTACTGCTTCTTCGATATTTAAAACGATACCTCGCTTTACACCCTTAGAAGGAGTTGTACTCATACCAAGAATTTCGATTTTACCATTTTCTTTTTTCTTGCCAACAATAGCTACAATCTTAGTAGTACCTATATCAATGGCTGCAACAAAATCAGTTTTACTACTCATAATTATTTATCTTTTAGTACATATTATCTGGTTATCAAATTTTAAATTTATTTTGGTGTAATTGTTCCAACCCACTTTATTCA
>JAVEZW010000066.1:0-16650 GCA_034002805.1 Bacteroidales bacterium
TTTTTTCTATTGGCTGGTCTTGTTCTTGGCGCTGGATATGATTTAGTAAAAGCAAATGCCATAAAAGTGTTTATTACGATGGCTTTTACACTTTTTGCTCTGATTGTTTTTATGATTAATAAACAGGTTGATTATTTATTGGGATTTATACTTGCCATCGGAAGTATGATAGGAGCATGGATTGGAGCTCATGTTGCTGTAAGCTGGGGCCCAAAATTTGTTCGAATAATTTTACTGATCGCAATCATCGGATCGGCAATGAAACTGTTGGGTGTTTTTGATCTGATAATTAAACTATTTCAATAAAAAGTGTCGTTTTAACAAAAACAAAAGAGGCTTTTCGTCAGCCTCTTTTCCTTCATTCAACTTTTTTACTGTAGCTTAAAATAATAGGTAATAGTTCCTTTCTGATACGCTGGAGCATCAGGTTTTCTGTCGAATTTGGCCAGTAATGCAGCTTTTTTTGCTGCTGCCAACAAGTTTGCATCGAGAGTTGTGCTACCCTTAACACCCGGAACAGCATCCGTAACAACACCTTGTTTGTTTACAGTTATTTCAACAACAACCTTTCCATCGATTTGATAGTTGTATTCAGGTTTGGGAATTGATTCCGGGTTTCGTCCTGCCAAGCTAAAATCATAGCCTTTACCACCTGTACTATTTCCGCCAGTATGATTTTCTGAGTCGATTGAACCTGTTTTAGAACCCTGATTCCCGGGATTTCCTGTTTCACCTTCGCCCGAAGTTGAAGTTGAATTGGGGTTACGACCTGGGAATAATGCACGGGTATCAACCTGTTGTTCTTTTTTTACCTCTGTTTTAGTTTCGGTTTTTACCTCAGGACTAGGTTGAGGTTTAACTTCTTTTTTCTCAGTTTTTTGTTCTGTCTTTTTACTTTCTTTTTTTACAACTGGTGCTTCCTCAAAATCCTGGGTAATATTACCTTCATCAGCCTCATCTATAGCTGATTCGTTGGTGGTTTCATTTACTGCAGGTGTATTTTGAGAGTTGTTTTGTTCGTTAACCATTGGTTCTTCCTCACCAATTCCTTCATCACTATCGCCAAAATTAATAAGGATACCTTCTTCGGCTGGAAGTGGAAGAGGAGTAGAGTAGCCGAAGGTGATAATTAATAGCAAGATAATCGCATGAAATACGATTGTACCTACTAACCCCGATCTTTTATCTTTATTAGTAAAAATTGACATAGTTTAATATGCTGTTGTAGCAAGTATTAGTTTCCATTTATTTGCTCGTGCAATATTCATAATGTTGACAACATTTTCAATAGGAACCGTTCTGTCAGCATGCAGTGAGATAGTTGGTTCGGTTATGTTTTCTGATGCAAAGCGATCTTTTAAAATTCCTTCAATATCCTCTAATACAACAGGTGTTGTTTCGATATAATATTCGAGTGTAGGCGTAATTGAAATCGATGTAATTGCGCTTGCCGGTGTTTGATGAGGACTTTTAGGTAATAATAGCTTCAATGCATTTGGTGCAACAAGAGTAGAAGTAATCATGAAAAATATCAATAACAGAAATACTAAGTCTGTCATTGATGCCATACTAAACTCTGCACTTATTTTATTTCTTTTCTTTAGAGCCATAATCTTTATAATTTAAATCTATTCAACAGGTTCGTTGAGTAAATCCATAAATTCGGATGTATTTGCTTCGAGCTGAAAAACTACTTTTTCGACTTTTACAACCAATGTATTATAAGCAAGATAAGCTAAAATACCAACTATTAGTCCTGCAACAGTTGTTACCATTGCAGTGTAAATGCCGTCTGCTAGATCACTAACAACGATGTTATTTCCTTTCATCGACATGGTGTAAAAAGCTTTAACCATACCCATTACTGTACCAAGAAATCCGATCATAGGCGCGGCACCTGCAACTGATGCGAGTGTTGGTAGGTTTTTCTCTAATTTAGAGATTTCCAAATTACCTACATTCTCTATTGCTGTGTTTATATCATTTAAAGGACGTCCGATTCGCTGCAATCCTTTTTCGATCATTCGTGCTACCGGGCTGTTTGTTGATTGACATAATGCTATTGCTGAATCTATCTTGTCATCATGAATATAGTCTTTTATTCTGTTCATGAAATTAATATCTGTTTCGGATGCTTTTTTAATAGCAAAAAATCGTTCGAAAAATATATAAATAGCTACAAACGAGAGTAGTACTATTGGAATCATTATCCAGCCTCCTTTGAGAGCCATTTCCCAAAACGATAATTTTAATTCGCCTGTTAATGCTGGGTTCGAAAGATCTTCAGTTACATTAATCTGCAAAAAAATTAATAATAAACTATTCATACCTGATATTTTTTAATTATTGTATATGTTATTTAACGTGATTGATGTTTCAATATTTTGCAAGTTAAATGTTTTGTCATCATTTAAAAAGCTATTTCTGACTTATTTCGTCTTCTTTTTTACCGGTTAGTTTATTCCAAAAATGGTTCATCAGGCCTGAAAAAGTGTTAAACTCTTCGCGGTAAAAAATACCAACTCCTTGTGTGTATGGAGATTCTTCGTAAATGAGTTTATCATTTGCTTTATTAAAGGCCTTAACACGCAGTTTGCCACTTTTGTTTAATTTAACTTCTACGTTCACATCGCCAACAATATTGCTGGCTTGCTCTGTTTGACCTCCATAACCTACATTCCCATTAAGTATAACCCTATCGTTTAGCAACTGTGTTGATAATGCCACATCTACCTGATCTTTGCTTATTTCATCTCCCGGGCGGTAGTTTACACCAATATCCCACTCGTCGCTAATTTGTGATAACCAGTGGCTTAATTGGTTCGATAATAACTCTGTTGTTGTAGTAGTTGCTGATCCTGCTCCGTATTCGGCTATTCCGAAATTCGTTTGATCGGGTTCGTCGTAAATAAAGTTATTAATAAACAATAGCGATAGGAACTGTTTGTTTAGTTTTTCCTGGGTATTAATTACGGTTCGCATATCGGTTTTTGTTTCTTCGTCACTGGTTGGTAAATCGATATTAAACCGAACTTCGGGGTTTTTTAAACTCTGGGTCATATATATCTGGCATTCTACAGGAATACGCTTGCGGTAATAGTCCAGCTGGGTTGAGTCAACGGTTGGGAATAAGTTTGTTAATGGGGCTCTTAGATTGTAAACTGCTTCAATATCAATTACTGCGTTATATGGATTTCCGTTCCAAACAATTCTTCCTCCGCGTTCAATATCAAAACGTTTGTTAAGAATGTTACCCAGGGTAAAAAGATAATCCCCCTCTTCGATGTTATAATCACCAAACATATTAAAATTGCCATTTTTATCAATTTCGAGCTTTAAATCACCTTCGCCTTTTGCCCGGATTAAATCGCCTATTTTTGAATCGAAAATTAATTGTGTTTCAGCATCTGGCGTAACCTGTAGATCAAAATTTAACCGAAACCCTGATAAGTTGGTAATTACATCTTCTTGTTGATTTGCAACTTTGATTTTGTCTTCGTTATTTACAAAGGTTATAAAGTTAGATTGCCCAACTTCATCTGATTTTGAAATGGGTATATTGATTTTGGTATTTTTCTCCGTTTTACCGGAAATGTCAATCATTATATTATCGTTATCACCATTTATGTTAATAACCCCAGTCATATAAGCTATTCCGTAAAACTGCTTATTGTCTTTGCCTGTGGTATTAAGAGCCATAAAGTTTCTTGCATTTATATTAAAATCATATGTAATGCTTTTTTTCGGTCCGAATGTAACATTACCGGTTGTTCTTGCTCTGTTTTTCTGCGAATCAGTAACAGGAACATCACTAAAAATAATTGAATTATTTTTTATAAGCACATCAGAACTAAAGTTATAACGGGTTTTTAGATAATCAATGGTAAGAGCTCCGTTTTCCATCATAAGCAAACCATTAAATTCAGGGTTTTTAAAAGTGCCTTTTAGTGCCACGTTACCTGAGGCTTTGCCTTTAATATCGGATGCAAAACTCTTTAAAAACGAATTTAAAATACTTGCATTAAACTTATTAAGTGATATATTAAAATCAAACTGCTTGGTTTCGGGTACATATTGCCCATCGGCTGATAATGTTCTGATATTGTTTAAGTTACTAAAAAAACTAAGTGCAATAGATTTAACATCACCATTCCATTTTGTTCTGATATAGGAATTTCCTATAGGTTCATTATTAAGTACCAGGTTTTCAACAACGATATCCGAACCAAATAGTGGATTGCGGTAAATGCTCGATAAATTGCCATTTCCATTAATTATCCCACCAAACTCTAGTCCAATATCTTTCGAAATAATATTTATGTTGGAAAGGTTTAGATTGCCAAAATCTATAAAAAGGGAGTCGCTGCTATTCTCTGAAACCCGGCCGTTTATTTTAAAAAACTGATCATCATGATTAATAATAAAGTTGTTAATCGAAATATTGGTTGAATCAATTCTTACCAATGCCCGGTTCATTCTCCATAATGTGTCTCTGATAATAATGTCCGATGGCAACACAATAACATCAAAGCCATGTTTGTGGGTTGTTTCATCTTTCCTTATTTTGGCCGAAGCAAGAAACTTTCCCTGATACTTGATTGTATCGCGGTTATTCCAGTCGATCCTGAAATTTATTTCATCATTACTTGTTAATGAAGTGGTTTTAAAATCTTCTATAACAAAATAATCGCTTATTCTAGCTTTTTTAACTTTTGTAAGTGCTGTAAAAAGTGAATCATCGGAGAATGTAACTATGCTTATATCCGTAAATGTATGATCTTTAAATTTAAACTCGTGGCTAGAGGCTGTAAGGAAAAACCGACTGTCATGAGCTCCGTACTTAAATTCAATTTTAGAGTTTTCGGCTACCTTTACTTCGGGTAAAAATAATTTGCTAAGCAGTTCTGTATTTTTAAGATTTATATCCACAGTAAAGTTATTTGGATATTCAACCGGCAATGTATCGCTAGGGTTATTGATTAAAGAAGGTAAATAGTTGTATAACAAGTTTTTAATTGACTGACCGAGTGTAGCTGATTTGTAAGTTCCAAAAAGCAATCCGTCGATGTAATCTGATTTAAGCGAAATCTTATGTGTATCGCTAAATTGTTCTGAGATAACCTTTATTGTTTCAAAATCAATTTTTTCGTTTCGTTTGGTGATACTGGTTTTGTTTAATTGAATTTCTCCGATTAAATTATCTATGGTGTTTCCTTTAAAGTTTGCGTTTATCTCAAAACTTAATGTTGAGGAGGTATCTTTTTTATCGATATTTAAGTTGTACAAATTTGCTTTCGGAACATTGGCTATAAAATTAAATACAGGTATTTGTCCTGAAAAATCAAGTCCTCCACTAAAATCAAATTTAATATTTGGATCTGTGATGCTTAAAAAACCATCGTATTTTTTTTCAGTTAAATATCCATCTATAATAACATTCTGGTAATTGTAATTATTTATTTCGATACTGCTAATTACACCTTCTGTTCTTAGAGCTAGAGTATTATTGTTGCCAATTGTGCCTTTTACCTGGGCATTAAAACTTATATTACCAAAAAGATCTTTATTGCTTAAAAAAGAGCCAAGGTTAAAGCCTGTTGTTTTAAGGTTTCCGTTAATTGCAAGGTTTTTGTTACCAATAGGTTTGAGCGAAATATCTGTTGATGCATTGCCCAGTGAGGTAACAAATTTTCCATAAGTAACAAAATCGTCAATAAATCCAGTAAAATTACCTTCATAGCTAATTTTTCCAAGAGTACGAAGGCTCTTTGGAAACTCAATCTTTTTATCCTCACCAACAATTTTATTTACAACATCAAAGTCGGATGCATAGGTTGTGAATTTCTTAAAGTCAATAAATATGAACGTGTGCTTAGTATCGGGTAATCCATTTAAGTTGAAATCGGTTATTAATTCGGTTTGATTACCCACCTGGAATTTTACATCTTTTCCTTTAAATGAGCTTACTCTTCCATATACATATCCCGATAACCCAATGTTTAATTGTATGTCTTTAAAAGTTGAGGCAAAATATCCAACATCCAATAAACTAACATTTGATTCTTTAAACGAGAAATTGAGTTTTACCAGGTTGTTGAAATCCTGATAGTCATCATAATCATTATGACTAAATAGGATGGAATCGGATACAACAAACGAATTTGCAGTTCGAATAGTTATATCTTTAAATTTCAAATGTTTATCACTAATACTGGTTAATGCTCTCACATCATAAACCCCAAATCCTGATCTATCGGTAAAAGCCAAATTACGAATTAAAAATGTAACATCTCCATTTTCAACTCTTAAATCCCTAACTTCCAGATTAATAATAGAACAAATTAGGTTATTGTAATCAACTCCAACCTGTTTTTTAACTCTGTTCGTTCTATACCTAAAAATGGACTCGTTCATCTCGATATTTTTAATATCAACTTTCCATTTTGGTTCATCTTTACGAGTTGTATCTTTACTAATAAACTGGTCGGTTATAAACTTAATATTTATTGAGGCTGTGGTATCTTTATATAGATAAAACTTGGTATGAAATAAATCAGCGTTCTGAATAATAATAGTTTTTGATTTTCTGTCAATCCCTTTAATGGTAACGGTTAGTTTTTCAGCAAACAGCAAAGTGTCTTTAGTTTGATCCTCGATGTAAACATTTTTTAGAACAACTTTGTTAAAGAAACTATAATTTACTGATTCGATTTTAAAGTTGGCATCGAGATTTTTTGATATTTCATTGGTAACTATTTTTACCAGAAATGTTTGTACGCGTGCACTTTGAAGCAAAAAATAAGCAGATACGGGTATTATTATTAATACCAGAATTGTGGTAATCGATATTTTCGATATTTTTTTGATACTTTTGTGCATTAGATTTGACTAACGCAAAAGAAATAAAAAAAATTGTTAAAACCTTTAAATTGGGGCAATAAATGAGTGTTATAATATTAGGAATAGAATCATCTTGTGATGATACATCAGCAGCTGTAATTAAAGATGGTTATTTACTTTCTAATATTATTGCCAATCAGAATGTACATAAGGCATACGGAGGTGTTGTTCCTGAACTTGCATCGCGCGCGCATCAGCAAAATATAATTCCGGTGGTTGACCAAGCTTTAAAAACTGCAGGTATAAGTAAAGAAGAGATTAGTGCTGTGGCATTTACACGTGGTCCTGGTTTGTTGGGATCGCTGCTGGTTGGAACTTCATTTTCAAAATCATTCGCACTAGCTATGAACATTCCAATTGTTGAGGTAAATCACTTGCAGGCTCATATTCTTGTTCATTTTATAAAACAATATCAGCAGGATAATAAGTTGCCTGAGTTTCCTTTTTTATGTTTACTGGTTTCGGGTGGTCATACGCAGATTGTTATGGTTAAAGATTTTCTTGATATGGAGATCATCGGACAAACCATTGACGATGCAGCTGGCGAAGCATTTGATAAGTGCGCCAAGGTAATAGGTTTGCCTTATCCCGGTGGACCTGTGATTGACAAAAATGCTCAACTAGGCAACAAACTAGCTTTTACATTTAGCAAACCACGCATTAAAAACCTTGACTACAGTTTTAGCGGCCTTAAAACTTCATTTCTTTATTCTATTCGCGATCATATTAAAGATAACCCCGATTTTGTTAGCGAAAACATAAATGATCTTTGCGCCAGCATTCAGTTTTCGATTATCGAAATATTAATGCATAAATTAGTGTTGGCAAGTAAAGCTACTGGTATAAAGAATATTGCTATCGCTGGCGGTGTTTCTGCTAACTTGGGACTTCGTAATGCAGTTCTGGAGTCGGCAAAAAAATATCAGTGGAATACTTTTGTTCCTGAGTTTAAATTTACCACAGATAATGCTGCAATGATTGCTATTACCGGGTATTATAAATTCTTAAACAAAGATTTTGCCTCGCAGGATATTGCTCCGCTAGCCCGGTTTCAGTACTAAAATCAAGAAAGTTTTAATTCAGTCTCAGATCTATTTAGCCAATAAATCCTTTTTTTTGTGAGATCTGGTTGAGATATATACGATACCAATTATTAGAATCAAAAATACAACCGTAAAAAACACCTGTCGTTTTATCAATTTGTAAACAGAGCTCATCCTGTCAGAATTATCTGTTATAACTGATAATGCAAAATCCGGGAGTCGTGTTGATGGATCCTGCTGAACATACATAAATTCAACACTTGCTTTTTTATCGCCCAAAGCAAAATCGGTATTCATATCTGCTTTTTGTTCAAAAGTTTGAGCAATGATACTATCTGGAATATATCTGTTCAAGGGTTCGTCGATAAGTGCAAATTGGTATTCGGCATTGCCAAACCAATAATTTACCGAAATAATGTTTTCGTTTTGCTCAGATATTTTCTTTAACCTGTTTCGGAACATATCCATAATTTTGTCGGCTACTTCTGACGAACTACCTATCTCTATAATATATTTACCATCTTTTGTAGCCTGATACGAATAGGATCGTAATCGTTTTGTAGAACTCTCGAATTGAAATTTTTCAGCAAAAAATGCACGTGATTTTTGTATTCGATCTAAAAGTGCGGTTCGCTCTGATCCGAAAGCAGAAAAATCTAATCCCCAATCGGGAGAATAAGTGGTATTAACAATTACATATTCATCAATAATATATAAATCATGAAAAAGTGTGTCTAATCCCAATTTATTGAGCTCGTTTATAAGGTTAACTGTTTTAAAATCAACAGCAGGACTCATTACGGTAAGCTTTTCGAGTACCATTTTTTGTACATCGTAAAAAGATTTTTCGAAGGTTTTTAGCGAGGAGGTCTGAAAATCACTAAGACTTAGTATTTCTTCTTTAATTTTATTTCGTAATGCTTCTTCGCTTTGCTCCTGAATTTTTATAGCATCTCTAATAATTATGATTGCAAACAATGAGTTTAATAATAAAACAGCTAATGAAATCTGCCAGAATAAAACTGTAAAAACCGATTTCCCGTTTGATGTTGTTTTCATGATTTTTGTCGTTAAAATTGCAGTCAAGTTAATAAAAAAAGTTGAATTTTAAACTTTTATGGATTATGCAGGCATTATGAAAGTGTATTTAGTTGATAATTAGGTTTTAAAACTCTTGTTTGAGTTTGCATTATTCTTTCCTACCTTTCAGTGGCTAAATACAAAATTTTAAAACTGAGGATTCCTTTTTATCGCATAAAAAAATATCATTACCTTTGACCAGAATGGATTAAGAATAATTAGGCAAATTTTAATTTATAATTTTCTCGTTATGTACGATTTTAAGCAGCATAGTCTTTATAAACCAATGGAAGTGGATTCGGTTATTTCAACCGTTTTTACCATCTATTTAAAAAATTTCTTTAAACTATTTCTTTTTACATTTTTAACTGTTTTGTTGGTTCAGTATTTATTTTACTCAATTGGTTTTTACGAAGTTATGAAAACCTTCGATCCGGAGTATGTTGAAGGTAATTTGGGCTATTTCTTTAAACTGATGGGTAAAATATTAATTATATCTGTACTTGCATATGGTATTCTTAATACGTTTTTAATTAACTATTTGTATGTAAAAGATATCGATCCAACAGCCTCTACTGGTTCAATTCTAGGCGATTCGATCAGTAAATTTATCATTCATATGATATTTTTTATGATCCTTACTTCTTTTATCATATTTTTTGGTATGATGTTAGGTGTTATTGTGTTTGTAATAGGTATATTATTAGCAGCTATTTATTTTAGCACCGTTTTGGTTAGCGGATGCTCCATAATTGTTGTTGAACAAAAAAATGCTTTCGACGCCATAGGACGATCATTCTCTCTTACCCATAAAGATTTTTGGCAAGCTGTAGGTTCATTGGTTTTATTTGTTTTAATACTTATTTTAATTTCGATGGTTTTAAGTGCAATAATAGCTATACCCTTTGTAATTATGTTTTTTGGAAACCTAAACGACACAGGTAGTTTTTTAGATGCGTTTAACCTAAATCTTTATGAATTAGGTATATGGCAAGTGGTCTTAAATTCAATTGTTTCGGCTTTAACATTTCCTCTTTATGCGATTTTTTCGCTTGTGTTATATTTCAAACTTAAATATACCGAAGATCAAAAAGCCATCTTTAATAACCAATAATTAGTGATTTAGAGTTATTCGTTGATTAATTTTTTTGTGTTTTTAAATTCAGAAGTATTCAACTAATTGTTAGGATAAGTTGTTTTACCTAAAAATTTCAACATGATTCATATTTTATCACCAGCAAAAACACTTGATTATAATAATTCAATTCAAACCAGTAAATATACTCAGCCTGAATTATTGAGCGATTCAAAAATCTTAATGGATCAGCTAAAAAAATATAATCCTGCCGATCTTGAAAAATTAATGAGTATCAATAAGGAGTTGGCCAGCCTTAATTTTGAAAGAAACTTATCATGGCGATTTCCTTTTACACCCGATAACTCAAAACAGGCGCTTACTGTTTTTAAAGGTCAGGTTTTTATTGGATTGGAAGCAAATACATTAACTGAAAAAGAGTTGTTATTTGCTCAAGATCATTTGCGGATATTATCTGGATTATATGGCGTTTTGCGTCCGCTGGATTTAATTCAGCCATACAGACTCGAGATGGGCATAGATTTAAATAATTCGAGAGGTAAAAATCTTTACAAATTCTGGGGTACAAAACTTACACAGATCATAAATGCCGAACTTAAAAAACAAAAATCAAAGGTTCTTATAAATCTGGCTTCGAATGAATACTTTAAAGCGATAAATCCAAATTTAATTAATGGAACCATTATAACACCTGTGTTTAAAGAAGCAAAAGGAAATGAATTTAAGCAGGTTACTATTTACGCAAAAACTGCTCGTGGCTATATGAGCCGGTTTATTATTAAACATCGTATCGAAAATCCGGAAGATTTAAAGACGTTTGATACCGCAGGGTATTTGTACAATTCAGATTTGTCGGATCAACAAAACTGGGTATTTACAAGGGATTTGTAATTACTCAATCTGAAAAACCATAATGCCGTATTGCTTTTTGCCTTGGGTAAATGATGCAAAAAGATTTGAGCCCTTAATATAAATATGCTGAAATTTTTTGTCCTTATCGATGTGTTCGAATATTTTTTCAGGCTTTTCGGGTTCGCTAATATCATACACCTCAATGGTTTTGTTGCAAGCCACATATAAATAATTACGGTCAATTAGCAAATCTAAAGGTTTGCCATTGGTTTTTAATTCCTTAACCTCATGTGGATACAATGGTAGATTTAAGTTTAATACCGAAAGGCTTCCATAATCATTTGCAAGATAACCAGTTGATGCTCTAACAAGGACCTTGTTTGCAGGCGCTTCTTTTACAAAATCTTTGGGAAACTCAGCTGGTTTAAAATTAGTAAATGGATCCTGAAACTTAAATGTTTTTAATCCTCTTGATCCACCCGAAATCATAATATACGGAGGCAAGATTTGGATATTATTTATAGTAAAGCCTAAAATATTGCTTCTGGAAACCATTACCAAATTTTCAAGGTCGCTGAAATCAATAATTTCAAGTCCTAATCCGACAAAACCTAGCAGAGCATAGTTTTCGTAAATCTCAACACAATTTACATCATGATGTCGGTAATACGTGGCAATACTATATGGAGTAGCCGGATCAGTTATGTCAAGTATTTTTAGGCCTAATTCACCATAAGCCAGATAAGCTCTGTTACCTATAACTTTTACGTTTAATGCTTTACCATAAACCTTTTCTCGATAGCGTATTTCGTATTCGTTGTATTTCGAAAAATCTTTAATATTATTCAGATCTGAAATGTTAAGTATCTGCAAATCTTCGTTTCCTAATGGCAAAAAGAGGAGTGTATCTTTTATATCGAAGTTTGATAATTCAACATTTTTTGCCTCTGCCAGATAGTTGGAAACAGGAAAAATAAACTGTGCGTAAGAAATAGTTGTAAAAAGTACTAAAACAAATATAAGGATCAACTTTCTCATTTTATGGTAATTTTTTCTTAAAATACAAAAATAACCAATTAACTAGATTTGAAATCTTTATTCAACATAAATTACCAATCCCTTTAAATATTCACCTTCGGGATGATAAATATTTACCGGATGATCGCCCGGCTGAGTTAGCTGATGCAAAATCCGTACATTTCTTCCGGTATTTGCAGCTGCAGCAAACACACTTTTTCTAAACTCTTCTTTGCTAACTACTTGGGAGCACGAAAAGGTAAAAATAATGCCTCCGGGCTTTATTTTTTCGATTGCTTTTGCATTTAATCGTTTATAGCCCTGTAATGCATTCTTAAGTGCATTGGTGTGTTTTGCAAATGCAGGAGGATCTAGTATTATCAAATCGTATTTTTGATCAATTGAATTTAAATAGTCAAAAGCATCAACAGCAAAGCTTTCGTGCTTATTGGTTTTACCAAAGTTTAATTCAATATTTTGGTTGGTAAGGTTTATGGCAATCTGCGAGCTATCAACAGAATGTACTAAATTTGCGCCACCACGCATAGCATATACCGAGAATCCTCCCGTATAGCCAAATACATTTAAAACTGAACGATTTTTGGCATATTCCGAAACTAGTTTTCTGTTTTCGCGCTGATCGATAAAGAAACCTGTTTTTTGGCCTTCTTCCCAACTAATTAAGAACTTATTGCCATATTCAATCAACATGT
Source organism: Bacteroidales bacterium (assembly GCA_034002805.1). Taxonomy (GTDB): domain Bacteria; phylum Bacteroidota; class Bacteroidia; order Bacteroidales; family UBA12077; genus UBA12077. The sequence continues at coordinate 12,702 of JAVEZW010000066.1, forward strand.
TTTCTGATAAATTGCCATATAAATATCCATTCTTGGGATGAATATCAGACTTAAAGGGAATTGTTGATTCGCTTTTGTCAAAAACGGCTATAAGTTTATTTCCATAAACTGATTTCAATGCTTCGAGAACATTCTCGCGCGATAAATACATTCCTATTGAATGCATTTGAGTTACGGCTGTTCCGTTGTAAAAATCGATGATCAAACCTGGTAATCCGTCACCTTCGCCATGCAGCAAGCGATAAACATTATTATTTTCGTTCTCAGCTAACCCGAGCATCTTTCTTAGCGTATAGGCTGATTCGATTTTTTTGTTCCAAAAATTCTGATCAATATTTTCCTTCTTAAACGTAATGATACGAATGGCAATTGATCCGATCTGAAAATGGCCGATGGCCAGGAATTCGTTTTCAGAGCTATATACCTCAACCAGTTCACCTTCGGTTAGTTGCTGTGTATTGGTTTTTATGGCACCCGAAAATATCCATGGATGATATCTTTTTAATGATTGTTCTTTGCCAGGTTTAAGAATTATTTTTGGATAGCTCATGGTAAAATATTGTATTTTAATGCTTTACAATTGATTGTTAAGTTCTTTATATATTTGATAACAAGCCCAGGCATCAGTGGCTGCATAAATTTGCTGTGCCTCAGTTAGTTCGGGTCTGTCCCAGTTTGTTACCTGCTGCGATTTAGATATTCGCTGACCGAAAATAATGGCCATAATTTTTTTAAGACTTGTGCTTTGTATTCCAAATGCTTTTACATAATGCTGCAAGTCAATAAAACCAGCAGGTTTGTATTGTTTTATTTGTTTTAAAATCTGAATGTCGTCTTTTAATGCAAGGCCAATCTTTTTTATATCAGGATTTTCGAATAATTGGATTACTGAATCGGGTAATCCAATTAAATTTATACGGAACAGGAAAGCCTGGTTTAATGTGGCAATTTGTAAAAGCGATACCGGGTTTTTTGCTCCTTTTTTAAACGAAGGTTTTGTTTCGGTATCGATACCAATAATTGGTTGATTTTTTATAAGCTCTGTAAAAAGCTCCACTTTTTTTTGGGAGTCAATAACAAAAATTTTCCCTGTAAATTGCACAAGAGGAAGGTTCTTGATCTCTTCATTGGTTATTTCTTCTGCAAACATGGTTAATTCAGATTCATGTTGTTAATGTCTGTCTGTCGTCGGGTAATAAACCAATCAGAGGTGTCTTTTTCCTCAGGATTATCAGATGTGCTATCGGTTGGTAACTCCTGAATAGCTGGATCAAGCAATATAATATGAATTGCCTTGAGCGCACGTACAGTTTTCTGACCCCAGAACTCCTCAAAATTAATGGTGCATTCACCAACGGCATCCTGCAAGGTGTCTTCTGTACCCATGTTTACAAGGCTTATAAAATTTTTAATGTCCTGGTAAATATCAGCTATATCTTCTGAAATGCTCGAAGTTACTATTTCTGGATTTCCGGTAGCCTCTGATATTAGAATATCCTTATAGCTATCATATGGTCCAAGCTGTTTTTGAATTGAATCGTGCACAAAATACCAGTCTTCTTCAGTTACAAATGTTTCTATTTCGTCATTGGCCTGATAGTCTGTTTTAGGAAATAAGGAACCTTTTAAGTAGAGTAACGACAATATTTTCCTTGTTTTATCTAAAAATTCAGCCGGAGGAATGGTTAACGCTTTCTCAACAAACAGACAAAACTCTGCTGAAATAGTAATAAACTCAGTAACTCCTTGTGAATAAATAAAATTATTTTCTGAATCGTTTTGCATTCGGTATTCGTAAATTTTGGGAGCAAAGGTATAAAAAAAGTCGGGATTATTTTAGGCACAAATAATCAATGAGTATTTGTTCTTTTGTCGCTTTGATTACTCTTTTAAACTGGCCCAAAGTAAAAGATCGGTTTCGGTCTTGGTAATTTTTTCGTTGTCGAGTAACCATTGTACTACTTTGATTACTTTGTCTTTTTTAAATTTTGAGAGTTCAATCAGATCGTTTGTAGTAGATGGGTTTAACTGGAGTTTGTTTTTTAATTCTTCCAAAATAAGATCAAACTCATATTTGCTGAGATCAAGTTCGTTTCTGCGGGTACAAACATCACACATTCCGCATCGTTCCGGATTGCTTTCGCCAAAATAACTTAGTAAAATCTGACTGCGGCATTTATTGCTCGATGCAGCATACTGAACCATTGCCTTTAGTTTTTCGAAATAGCGTTGTTTTCTAAAATCATAATTTTCGCGCGAAATATGTAATGACTTATCATCGAGTCTTTCTTCGGAATAAAAGATAATCGGATTTTTTCTTTGTGGTATATAATCAATTATACCAACGGATTTTAATCGATTTAAAAATTTAAAAACAGTTTCGAGGTCTGTTTTTGCTTTCTGAGCCAGTGAATGTTCCTCAATACTAACATAATCGGAGAAAACGCCTGTATATGATCGTAAAATCAATTTTATAAAACCATCGAACTGAGCATTGGCAACCTGGAATTTATACAAATCATCTCGATTAGTTTTAAAATGAATTTTTGATGGATTATTTAGTTCATCTGTGAGTTCAATGTATCCTTCACGTTGTAAAAAATTAAGACTGCTAATTATTTTTCCAAGATTAAAATTGTAGTTTTTTGCAAAATCGTAGAGTATAAAATCATACGAGCCATTTTTACCGCCACCAAAAGGTATTTTAAAGTAATTACCCAATGCGTGATATACTTCCTTTATCTCTTTTATCTCAGGAAAGTTAGTATCAATGCGTTGTTCGGCTTTAACTTTATCGGAGTTGTTATACAGCAGTACTGCATAAGCTTTCTTTTCATCACGACCGGCACGTCCGGCTTCCTGGAAATATGCTTCGATACTATCGGGCAAATCGATATGAATAACAAAGCGCACATCAGGTTTATCAATGCCCATACCAAAGGCATTTGTAGCTACAATAACTCTTGTTGTGCCTTGTTTCCAGGCGTTTTGTTTTGCGCTCCTGATTTCATGCTTTAGCCCTGCATGATAATAATCAGCTGAGATTTTATTTTTTTGTAGAAAGACTGCAATTTCTTTTGTGTTTTTTCGATTTCGCACATAAATAATTCCACATCCTTTAACCTTATTGATTGTCTCGAGGAGGTACTTTAACTTGTCATCAACATTGCGAACCAGATAAACGAGATTTTTTCGTTCAAAGCTTTTTTTTAGAAGATTTTTCTCCTTAAAAACTAATTTCTGCTGAATATCGTCAACCACCTGTGGTGTTGCTGTTGCTGTGAGTGCCAGAACCGGAACATCCGGAATTAAATTTCGAAGCTCAGCAATACGAAGATACGATGGCCTAAAATCATAACCCCATTGCGAAATACAATGTGCTTCATCAATAGCTAGTAAGTTAACCTGCATATGTTTTGCGCGAGCCTGAAAAATCTCCGTATCAATCCTCTCGGGTGAAATATACAAAAACTTAACACTCCCGTAGATGCAGTTTTCCAGCGTGTTATCAATTTCGTCTTTCGTCATTCCGGAGTATATTGAAAGGGCTTTTATTCCCCGGCTATTCAGGTTCTCTACCTGATCTTTCATTAAAGCTATCAATGGCGTAATAACAATGCAAAGTCCTTCTTTTGCCATTGCAGGAACCTGAAATGTGATTGATTTACCTCCTCCGGTAGGCATTAATGCTAGCGTATCTCTGCCCGAAATCACTGAGGTTATTATATCTTCCTGCAGTGGCCTAAACTTTGAATATCCCCAATATTTTACCAATATTTGTTCGTACTGGTTCATGTAGCTTTTTTAATGTATTTTTACGCTGGTTAAAAATCGTTAAAAAAATCGAGAGTTTCGATATTATGTAAATTTAACCCCAATAATTTGCTAATTTTTTGTAATTTGGCACAATTTTAAAAATACAAAAAACTATAAAACAATGTCGTTTTTA
>JAVEZW010000067.1:0-16538 GCA_034002805.1 Bacteroidales bacterium
AAATTTTACTTTTAATTGATGAGATTTCAAATTTATTGGCTCTGCTGATAGAATTAAAAAAGAAAGGTCAGTTTAAAGATGCTCTCGAAAATGTGGATCATACCTTGTTAAAATATTTTAACTGCGACCATCATTTTATTTATTCTGTTTCAGAAGATTTTCTGATTGATGCACTTAAAGAAGAGAAGGGCTTATCGGTTGAAGAATTAAGTTCATTAGCAGATGTTTTGCACGAAAAAGGTGATATTCTTTTTAGACAAAATAACTTAAAAGCCAGTAATAAAATACTCCGCAATGCCTTAAAAATCTATTTCTTTTTAAATGATAATCAGGATTTCTTTTCGTTTCGGAATATGAATAAAATGGTTCTTATAAACGAAAAACTTGCTAAAATAAATCTTAGAATAGATGAGTGATCTATTGAATCAAGTTGAAGAGATTTAATAAATTGTCTTAAAATAGGGAAGATTTTATAGAAGATATTACCTATTAACAAAATATGAAGAGTCAAATCTTTGTTTTGAAAATCTAAGAAATATAAAGTATTATCATCGTTCTTTTTTGTCAGCCACACAAAAAAGAACCAAAAAAAGTCACCGCCACTGATTAATTTGTTAAAATCTAAGGAAAACCTTTTTTTCACCGCAACACAAGTCGTCTCGATGTTAATTGTAAATTTTAATTAATCATTGTATATCGAGACTGAGTGTTGCTTACCTGTACTATCTCACATCGGTTTTCCTAGATTTTTAACACAAATTTATCAGATGCGGATACTAAGCGCGTTGGCATGACAAAACGACGCGCCATGGGGTAGTGTGAATGTTATAAGCATTAAAATTTCGACAAAGGAGCTTGCTTACTTTGTCAGAAATTGTTTGCTTATTGCAGAGAGCGCGGAAGTATCGTTTTGTCTTGATTTTTTTTGTTACTTTTTTGGATCAAGCCAAAAAAGTTGTAAAACAAAGAAATTTAATAACTAAAGAGCGGAGTTTATTTCTTGATGCTTTAATTAGAACTAAGCTTCCTTTATAATAGGAGCACGAATGCTTCTGCTGATTCATTCAACTCTAAAATTAAAGACTTCAACAATCTAAGGATGTTTTAGCAAAACTCGTTTCTTTTTGTACAGAATTGTTAAATATTTGCTTTCTTTTTAGTTTCACAGAAATAAAAAGTGATCTGATTTATTTTAATCTGTCTTTTATTTTTTTCGATTCCTCTTCAAAGCCGGGTTTATCGAGCAAAGCAAACATATTGCGCTTGTACTCCTCAACACCAGGCTGATCGAATGGGTTTACTCCAAGCAAATATCCGCTTATCGCGCAGGCTTTTTCAAAGAAGTAAATCAATTCACCCAAATAATATTCGTTAATTCCAGGTATTGTGATTTTAATATTCGGAACACCACCATCAACATGAGCCAGCATGGTGCCAAGCTCAGCCATTTTATTAATATAATCGAGATGTTTGCCTGCCAGAAAATTTAATTTATCAAAATTATCCTTGTCTGTTGGAACTGTTAAGTTATACTTAGGTTTTTCAACAGAGATTACTGTTTCAAAAATATTTCGAAGGCCTTCCTGAATGTATTGTCCCATGGAATGCAAATCGGAAGTAAAGCTTACGCTGGCAGGAAAAATTCCTTTATTTTCTTTCCCTTCGCTCTCACCATATAATTGTTTCCACCATTCGGCTAAAAAGTTTAATCTTGGATCGAAGTTGGCTAAAATCTCGCAGGTTTTATTTTGATTATATAATGCATGTCGAATCGCAGCATATTGATACACTTGATTTTCGCTAAAAGAAGCCGAATTGCTATGTTTCATAAAGTCTTTTGCGCCATTTAACATTTCGTCTATGTTAAAGCCTGCACATGCTATCGGAAGTAATCCAACCGGCGACAATACCGAATATCGGCCACCAATGTTATCATCAATAACAAATGATTTGTACCCTTCCTGATTGGCCATGCTGCGAAGAGCGCCTTTCGATTCGTCGGTGATTGCAATTATTCTCGATGAAGCCTCTTGTTTACCAACTTTTGTTTCGAGTTCTTGCTTTAAAATTCTGAATGCTACAGCTGGTTCGGTAGTAGTACCTGATTTAGAAATAACAATTAGCGAGAATTTTTTATCTCTTAAAAACTCCAATAATTCAATTAAGTAATCCTCCGACAAATTCTGACCAGCAAATAAAATCAGCTGATTTCCATTTCTATGTTTTAGGTGATCAAACTGACCCGAAAGAGCTTCGATTGCGGATTTTGCTCCAAGATATGAGCCCCCGATGCCAATAACCACAATAACATCTGATTTTCTTCTCAAATCTGAGGCACAGTCTTTTATCTCACCAATTTCTTTTAAGGATAATCGTTCAGGTAAATCGTACCATCCTAAAAAATCATTTCCTTTACCTGTTTTATTCTGCAAATCATGATCTGCTTTTTTTGTAAGCTCGTTATACTTTTCAAAATCATCTGTTTTTAAAAACGAAAGAGCATTCTTTATATCGATTGTAATTTTTTGCATGATTTTATGTTTTTGTTATTTTAAATGTTATCAGAATTAGTTATTCTTAATAACCTTTGCGATCTGAATTGTAAGCTCGGGGATTTTGTTTTTTATTACATCCCAAACAATGGAATAGTTAATTCCTATATAATCATGAATGAGTCTATCTCTCATACCTGCCATATTTTTCCAACCTATATTGTCCCATTTGAGTTTAAAATCAGCAGGTATCTTCTTTGTAGCTTCTCCAATGATCTCCAAACTTCTTACTATTGCCCGCTTTAAGGTCTCATCTTTTATAAAATCCTCTTTCTTTAAATCTTCGGGAATAACTGATAAGATATATTGACACTCATCATAAATATGTTTCAAGTATTCAACAGGATCTTTAGACATACAACACTTCATTTAAAATTTTCGGACCAATATAAGGACTAAGGCCATTTTTTGTAACAACATCTAATTTTTGATTTTTAAAAAGCTTTTCCAACAAATCATAGACAGCCATATAATTATCAAAAGTTTCCTTATCGGGCTCAAAATCAATCAAAATATCTAAATCACTCCCTGGTTTGTTTTCAGCTCTTGCAAACGAACCAAAAATTCCAATACCACGAATTCCAAATTTAAATAATTCGTTTTTATGATTTTTAATGACTTCTACTATGTGACTTTTTGTTGCCATCGGTTACAACAAATATACGAATCTTTCATTAATCTGCTGGTCAGAAACCAAACTATCTGATATTTTCGGTAAGTATCTTAATTTCGATTGCTGGCGAAATTTTTTCGTAGAGTATATTGTAAACAGCATCTGTAATAGGCATGTTTACCATGTACTTTTTGTTAATTTCATAAATTGATTTTACAGCATAATACCCTTCGGCTACCATATTCATTTCGAGCTGAGCTGATTTTACCGAATAACCTTTCCCTATCATAGCTCCAAATGTTCTGTTTCGGCTAAATTGCGAATATGCTGTAACCATTAAGTCGCCAAGATAAGCAGAGTTATTAATATCACGGGTTATAGGATGTACAACATCAACAAAGCGTTTAATCTCCTGAATAGCGTTCGAAATAAGAACTGCGTTAAAATTATCACCATATCCTAATCCATGACAAATACCGGCTGCTACAGCAAAAATATTCTTTAGCACAGCTGAATATTCTGTTCCGTAAATATCATCCGAAACACTTGTTTTTATGTAATTGGTTGATAAAACATCGGCAACCCAATGCGCATTTTTAATATCAGGACATGAAATGGTAAGATATGAAAGTCGTTCAAGTGCAACTTCCTCAGCATGACAAGGCCCTGCAATAACAGCAAACAAATCAAGTGGTATGTTATATTTTGTATTGAAATATTCACCAACGATCATGTTTTCGTCCGGAACCATCCCTTTAATAGCCGAAACTATTATTTTATCGGCTAATTCTACTTTCAGTTCCTCGAGTGCTGACTTTAAAAAAGCAGAAGGAATTGCAAAAACTACAATATCAGAATTTTCGACTACCTTATTAATATCGTCGGATAAAAATATTTTATGAGTATCTAATGTAACCGAACTCAAGTAAAATCGGTTATGTTGGTGTTTTTTAATAAACTCAATATTTTCTTGGCTCCTCATATACCAGTTTACCTGATGAACATTTTCGAGGAGCATTTTAACAATTGCTGTAGCCCAGCTACCACCACCCAGAACAGCTACTTTGGGTTTGTGTTCCATATTAGTTTAGTTTATCAAGCCACGATTTAATATCATCGATACTTGGATTCGTTAACCCCAGTTTATGCTTTTTATTTGTTCCACACAACTTATTGTGTAAGCCAGCAGGATTAATTCCTTTAAGACTTTCCACAGTAAGATGCCCTGATTTTTGAACAATAGGAATCCATTCTGCAGGAATACCAGCTTCGGCAAATTTCTCAGAATCATCCTTTTGCGATTTCTTTTCGGGTCGCATTTGAGGGAAAAAGAGTACATCCTGAATCGATTGTGAGTTAGTCATGATCATTGCTAACCTGTCGATTCCAATTCCTAATCCAGAAGTAGGTGGCATTCCGTATTCAATAGCTCGTAAGAAATCTTCGTCAAGCATCATGGCTTCTTCGTCGCCACGTTTACCAAGAATTAATTGTTGTTCGAAACGTTCACGCTGATCGATAGGATCGTTTAACTCAGAGTATGCATTGCAAATTTCTTTACCATTGCAAATAGCCTCAAATCGTTCAACCAACCCTTCAACGCTACGGTGTTTTTTTGCTAATGGAGACATTTCGATTGGGTAATCGGTAATAAATGTAGGTTGAATAAGTTTACCCTCGCACATCTCACCAAAAATCTCATCAATAACTTTGCCTTTACCCATGGTATCATCGATCTCAACTCCAAGTTTTTTAGCTGTTTCTTTTAGCTGATTTTCATCCATTTGAGAAATATCGATACCAGTAAAATGTTGAATGGCTTCGAACATGGTAAATCGTTTCCATGGACGTTTAAAATTTATTTTGTGATCACCAACCTGTACCTCTGTTGTTCCATGTAAATCAAGAGCAATTTTCTCTACCATTTCTTCAACGGTATTCATCATCCAGTTGTAGTCTTTGTATGCTACGTAAAGCTCCATCTGAGTAAACTCTGGATTATGAAAACGGTCCATACCTTCGTTACGGAAATCTTTTGCAAACTCATAAACACCATCAAATCCTCCAACAATAAGTCGTTTTAAATAAAGCTCGTTAGCAATACGCAAGTAAAGCGTTTGATCGAGCGTGTTATGATGTGTTTTAAATGGGCGTGCAGCAGCTCCACCATACAATGGCTGTAAAATCGGAGTTTCAACTTCTAAATATCCTTTATTATTAAGAAACTCACGCATAGAATTGGTAAGCTTTGTTCTTTTTAAGAAAGCATCGCGTACATGTGGATTAACAATTAAATCTAAGTGTCGTTGTCTGTAACGCTGATCAGGATCGGTAAATGCATCGTAAATAACACCATCTTTTTCTTTAACCACAGGAAGCGGTCTGATAGATTTACTTAAAATGGTAAGTTCAACAGCGTTGATGGATGTTTCGCCCATTTGGGTAACAAAAACATTTCCTTTAACACCGATAATATCACCTATATCTAAAAGTCTTTTAAAAACTGTATTGTAAAAAGTTTTGTCTTCGCCAGGGCAAAGGTTATCACGTTTAACATAAATTTGTATTTTACCTTTATCATCCTGAATCTCAAGGAACGATGCATTACCCATTATACGTCGGGTCATAATTCGTCCGGCAATACTTACTTCCTGAAAATTATTTTTCTCAGCACTATAATTCGAAAGTATTTCGGTTGTATTTGTATTTACATTATATTCTGCTGCAGGATAAGGATTAATGCCTAAACTCCTGATTTCGTCGAGCGACTGTCTGCGGATAATCTCCTGTTCGCTTAAATCTAAATTGATCATAATTATTTAATTCCTAATTTTTAAAACTGTACAAAGATAAAATTAAATAGGGAAAATCATATAACAACAAATCGCCCTTTATTTTTGAAATATTAAACCTAAATTTGTTTTACAAAACAACTTAAAATTGTATTGATGTTAAAGAGAATCAAAATTGATATACTTTTTGTATCAATATTCATTATACTCTCAGCTCTTTTTTATAATGGGTTTAAAGAATTAAATGAGTTGCCTAAAGGTTTTCATCATTGGAAACAAAGCATGCATTTTTCAATTATCCAGAATTACACAAAAGAAGATACTGGTTTTTTACATCCCTCAATTAACAATCTTTTCAATAATGATAATACTGGCAATTTAATTCTGGAATTCCCAATACTGCACAAAATTACTGCAATTATTATTCAGGTGATTCCCTTTACCTCACCCAATATATTTAGATGGCTAATACTAGTTCTTACTTTTATAGGATTTTTTCATGCATACAAACTTGCTAATCAGATTTTAAACGATCAGATTCTTTCTTTTTTTACAAGTTTACTAACTTTTGTAATCCCCATTGTAGTTTACTATGGAGCAAATTACCTGGTTGATGTTCCTGCAATGGCTTTTGGGTTTTCTACAATTTATTATTTTGAAAAGTATTATTTAAAAAATAATGTTATACATCTAATTGCAGGATTATTGTTCTTCACCTTATCAGGATTACTCAGATTACCAGTACTCATTTTACCAATTTCATACATCGCTACAACGTTGGTTTTAAGAAAGAAACCCTTTTACTTATTATGGGTCATTCCCTCCATAATTATAGTTTTAATATGGTATTATTATGTGAAAACTCACAACAATTACTTTGTCTCTTATCCTCCCTCAGAGACTTATAGTTATTTAACTACCGCAAAGATTTCAAGTACATACGAATCAATATTTCGGTTTATGATTTATCAATTTGGATTTATTTACAGATTTGCAGTTTTTTATATTATTGTGGGAGTTTTATTACTAGTTTATCGCAAAAATTTATCTGCTTTCTGGATTACAGTTCTGTTAGTAAATCTTTTAGGATCATTCATCTATATATTTTTATGGTTTGGAATCTTTGAGCAACATGATTATTATTTTGTTCCAGTTATTCCTATAGTTTTCTTAATCTGGATTAACATTTTCTATTTGGCCAAAAAATCTGATATAAGAAAATATTATATTATTATAGCAATGGCCTTACTTTTTCTCAATTGTATTTCTGTATATGGAAATATGCGTCAAAGAACTTACAAGAAGAAAATCAACGTTACACATATTCTTCCTTCGAAATTCGAATCTGGAATGTGGTATTTCTTTAAAGATGATGACACTAAAAATTGGAAAGTTTTAAGAGAAATATCTCCATTTACTCACAATACTTTATTAAATAATTATGGAATTTTACCACAGGATACTGTGATTTGTGATTTTGATATGTCTCCAACCTATTCATTGGCATTGCTTGACAAAAAAGGATGGACAGGTTACAACTGCAATTTCCAGTCATTAAAGGATTATGAAAAATATGCAAATATGGGAGCCAAATATCTGTTTTGTAATAAAAATAAAAAAACAGATCTTGATAGTATTCAATTAAGCCTATTAAGGAAGAACCTTGTTTTTCAAAAAGACAACCTTTTAGTTTATAACATTACGCATCTTAGAAATAAATAGAATCTTAAACAATCAGCACTATCACGTGTTTTGTTATTTCTTCTTTTCCATACTCATTTTTATTTAGAATAGTTTTAAATTTGCATTTTGATCATTGAAATATTATGGAATCTGGAAAACAAAATACACGCCGATTGCCTCGTTGGATGAAAATGCAGATGCCCAAAGGCGAATCGTATTCGAAAGTAAAAAATATTGTTCAGCATCATAAATTACACACCATTTGCACAAGTGGCAATTGCCCGAATATTGGCGATTGCTGGAATCGTGGCACAGCAACCTTTATGATTTTAGGAGAAATCTGCACCCGTTCATGTAAATTTTGCGGGGTAAAAACTGGCAAACCTCTGCCTCCTGATCCTGAGGAACCAATGCGTGTGGCCGAGTCGGTTCGATTAATGAATATTAAACATTGTGTTATAACATCAGTCGATCGTGATGATCTGTATGATGGCGGAGCAGCTTTTTGGGCAGAGACCATTAAAACCATTAAGAAAGTTAATCCGGAAACAACCATTGAAACATTAATCCCTGACTTTGATGGTGTTAAAGAACTAATTAATAAAGTTATTGAGGCAAAACCTGAAGTTATTTCACATAACCTCGAAACTGTCGAAAGACTTACTTCCCAAATACGGACACGCGCAAAATACCGTCGTAGTTTAGAAGTAATAAGGATTATAGCAGAATCGGGTATTGTAGCTAAATCGGGTATTATGCTTGGCCTTGGCGAAACAGAAGAAGAAGTTTTTCAGGTAATGGACGATCTGTTAGCTGTAGGATGCAGCGTTTTTACCATTGGCCAATATCTGGCTCCTACACTCGACCATATTCAGGTTAAAGAATATGTTACACCTGAGAAATTCGAAGAATATAAACAAATCGGCCTAAAAAAAGGATTTCGTTTTGTAGAAAGTAGTCCGCTGGTAAGATCTTCGTATCATGCCGAATATCATGTTAAATAAAAAGCAGAAACTAATAATGGCTAAGAAAGTACATTTTGAAGATTTAGGATTAATTGATTATAAAGAAGCCTGGGATTATCAGGAAAAAATCTTTGCCGATTATTTAAATATAAAAGCACAGATCAGAGATTTACCAACAGATAAGCAAATCGAAATTGAAGGCAAGGTAATTTTCTGCGAACATCCTCATGTGTATACCCTTGGAAAAAGCGGACAACAAAACAACTTACTTATCGCTGATGAGTTTTTAAAAAAGATTAATGCAACCTATTATAAAATAAATCGTGGCGGTGATATTACGTATCATGGCCCCGGTCAGATAGTTGGTTATCCGATTATCGATCTTGAACGATTTAACTTGCAGGTGAAACAATATATTGCTAATTTAGAAGAATCAATTATTTTAACCCTGAGTGATTTTGGAATCAGGGCTGAACGACTAAACGGGGCAACTGGAGTATGGTTAGATACAAATATGCCCGGAAAAACTAGAAAAATTTGTGCAATAGGAGTTAAAGCAAGTCGTTTTATTACCATGCACGGTTTTGCATTTAACGTAAACACAAATCTTGAATACTTTAATTACATTAATCCCTGTGGATTTGTTGATAAAGGGGTTACTTCGATGGAAAAAGAACTTGGACAAAAACAGGATTTTAACCTGATTAAAAATGTATTAAAAAGAAAAATGGAACAAGTATTTGGGATGCAATTCTAACACACTATGAAAAATATGAAGCATTATATATGGAAAAAAGATGGGTTCTCAAACAATATGGGAGAAAAGAAGATGTAGAAAACCTGGCCAAAGAACTAAATATCGAACCTGTTTTAGCAAACCTCTTGGTACAAAGAGGTGTTAAGACTTTTGAGGATGCCAGGAAGTTCTTCCGACCGGAATTAAGCGATCTTTACGATCCTTTTCTGATGAAAGACATGGATCTCGCTGTTGATCGTATTGAGAAAGCGGTTAAAAGCAACGAAAACATTCTGATTTATGGCGATTATGATGTAGATGGAACTACATCGGTTGCTTTGATGTATTCTTTCTTAAAAAAATTCTATGCCAATATTGATTTTTATTTACCCGACAGATATAGCGAAGGATATGGCATTTCGGTGCAAGGAATAAATTACGCTATCGATAAAAACTTTTCATTAATTATAGCGCTCGATTGTGGTATAAAAGCAAACGAGAAAGTTGAATTTGCCAGACAAAACGGAGTCGATTTTATTATTTGCGACCATCATTATCCTGGCAGCGAAATACCTAAAGCTACCGCAGTTCTTGATCCTAAACGACCCGATTGCAGCTATCCATTCAAAGAACTTTCGGGTTGTGGTGTTGGTTTTAAGTTAATTCAGGCATATTCACAAAAAAATGAAATTCCTTTTGATCAGTTAATCGAATACCTTGATCTGGTTGTTGTTAGCATTGCATCTGATATTGTACCTATCGTTGATGAAAACAGAATACTTGCACATTACGGACTTTTACAAATCAACCAAAAACCCTGTGAAGGTTTAAAATCAATTATTCAGATTAGCGGACTTACCGGAAAATCAATTGCTATTGAAGATATCGTATTTAAAATTGGCCCAAGGATTAATGCTGCCGGCAGAATGGAATCAGCACATAAAGCTGTTGAATTATTACTCGCAGTTACTGCTGCAAAAGCCAAAACAAGTGCAAACAGTGTTGATGACTTTAATGATGCCAGAAAAAATATTGACCGTTCTATTACTCAGGATGCATTAAGGATGCTCTCCGGGCAAATGAAAGATTCTAAGCAGAAATCAACTGTTTTGTATAACTCAAAATGGCATAAAGGAGTTGTAGGTATAGTAGCCTCACGATTAATTGAAACCTATTATCGCCCAACAGTTGTATTAACAGCTTCGAACGGAATGGCAACAGGATCAGCTCGTTCTGTAACAGGCTATGACATTTACCAGGCTATTGAAAAATGCAGTGATCTGCTCGAAAATTTTGGTGGCCATATGTATGCTGCAGGCCTAACCATGAAAATTGATAATGTAGATAAATTCAAGGCTCGCTTCGAACAAATTGTTTCAGAAACTATTTTAGATGAACAACTTATACCTCAAGTAGAAATTGATTCGGAGCTTAAACTAAGTGAAATCACACCGAAGTTTTTCAGGATATTAAAACAATTTCAACCATTTGGCCCTGAAAATATGGCTCCTGTTTTTCTAACTGAGAATGTATCAGATAATGGCGAAGCCAGAGCTGTTGGCACAAGCAAAGAACATTTAAAATTAGGTATTATTCACGAAGAAGAGCCCTTTAAAGCATATCCTGCAATTGCATTTCAGCAAGGTGATTTTTACGATTATATCCGATCAGGTGATTCGTTTGATATTTGCTATTCAATTGATGAAAACAATTTTAGGAATAAATCAACGATTCAGCTAAACATTAAGGATATAAAGATTAATAAAAGAGACTAAACATATAAGGGAGCGTATTCACTCCCTTTTGTTTTTCTGTACTATTCACTAGTCATGATAAAGAAAGGTTGTAATTCAAAGCTCTTATAGAATGGTCTTAGCCTTTCGGTATTATAATGTTTTGCTACGTTTACCACTTTTTTCGAATTGATAACCACTTCTATGGGAATATTATCGTATCGTCCGTTACTCAACACCACAAGTCGACCATGAATACCTTTAAGAATAAGATCTAAAGCAAGATTTCCGTATGCCATAGGAACTATTGAATCAATTGCATCCGGGTCGCCACCGCGAACCAAATATCCGAGCTTTTGATTTATAATACCGATTGGTTTACCCTTATTAAATTGGGGTGAAAGTTCTTTGAGTTTGAGCGAAACCAAATCTCCTATTCCTCCCAGTTTTGCATGACCAAAGGCATCTTTGTCCTGACCTTCGAAAATCATATCGCTCCCTTCGAACATGGCACCTTCAGAAACCAAAACTACCGAATATTTGCTTGGGTTATTATACCTGTCTTCAATTAATAATTCGGTCAGTTTTTCCATATTAAATTTATACTCAGGAATAACACAACGATTCGCAGCACCAGCCATTGTAGGTAACATAGCAGTAAATCCTGCGTATCGGCCAAATACCTCAATTACGAGAAAACGTTCATGCGATCCTGCAGATGTTCTCAGATTATTTGTCATCTGAATTGTTCGGGTAATACACGTGCTAAACCCTATGCAATAATCTGTTCCGGGAACATCATTATCCATTGTTTTTGGTATGCCAACGATTTTAATATTCTCCCGATATAAACGAACCGCATAACTCAACGTATCATCTCCACCAATGGGTATAAGATAATCAATACCCAAAAACTCGATGTTTTTTAATACTTCTGGAGTAAGGTCGTTTTTTTCTTTGTTATACTTGGCTTTTAAATGTTCGGGAACATCGTATTTGGTAACTTTTTCAGGATTTGTTCGCGATGAATGCAGAAATGTACCACCAGTTCGGGCTGATTTGTTTACTAAGTTTTCGGTAAGAACCTGAAAACATTCTGAATTATCTTCCTTTTTATCACGAATAATATTCACAAGACCGGCCCATCCTCGACGAATACCAATTACCTCATAACCTTCGCGCAAAGCTCGAATAGTTACAGCCCTAATTGCCGGATTTAATCCAGGAACATCACCTCCGCCAGTAAGAATTCCTATTCTTCCTTTTTTCTTAATTACTTCTGCCATGTTGATCCATATTAAATTATAAAGGGTTAATTTACAAAATAATAAAGTTAAAGTAAAGTGAATTCGCTTGGTTTATTCTGCATAGAAAACACCTCCATTTAAAAAGTAACCAG
Organism: Bacteroidales bacterium; assembly: GCA_034002805.1. Taxonomy (GTDB): domain Bacteria; phylum Bacteroidota; class Bacteroidia; order Bacteroidales; family UBA12077; genus UBA12077. The sequence goes on from JAVEZW010000067.1 coordinate 12,474, forward strand.
AACATAGCAGAAGAATAATTAAATTGAATTATGCCATTTTGAAAAAATAGTAATATTTTTAGCTTCAAATCTCAAAGAATACTCAATTAAACTAACATGATAAAAAGCCTTTCAATTATTATTCCGGCCTACAACGAAGAAAAAACAATTAATCAAATTCTCGATAAGGTAATTGCCGTAAATCTTGGAACTATTTTAAAGGAAATAATTATTGTTAACGATTGTTCTAAAGACAATACAAAAGGCATCATAGAAAAATATATCAATGATCATTCTTCGGAGAACATTCGGTTAATAAATCAGGAAATAAATCAAGGCAAAGGAGCAGCTTTGCATAAAGGTATTGCAAATGCAACTGGCGATTATCTCATAATTCAGGATGCAGATCTGGAATACGACCCAAATGAGTACATGGATTTGTTGCAACCAGTTATTAAAGCCAATGCCGATGTGGTTTACGGATCACGATTTGTTGGAGCAAACCCTCATCGGATATTATTCTTCTGGCATACCATCGGAAACCGGTTTCTTACCTCGCTGTCGAATATGTTTACCAATCTCAATTTGTCCGACATGGAAACGTGCTACAAATTGATGCGAACAGAGATTGTTCAGAAATTAAATCTTAAAGAAAAACGTTTCGGATTTGAACCAGAAATAACCGCTAAACTATCAAGAGTTCCTAAAATCAGAATATACGAAGTTGGCATATCTTATTATGGACGAACATACGAAGAAGGAAAGAAAATAAACTGGAAAGACGGATTTAAAGCGATCTACTGCATATTTAAATATAATTTATTTTCACGAAAATAACCATGAGAATTAACTTAAGGGTACGGTGGCTTATTTTTATTTTCTCAGCATTATTTATTTTATTCGGATTATTGGTTTTATTCAGTACTTCGGCTGAAGGAGGTGCTGATAATTACGCACATTTCAGACTTGCCCGTTATGCTTTTAAATACCCCCGATTTTTTCTCGATCACTGGGGTAAACCAATCTTTACAATCTTAAGTTCTCCTTTTGCTCAGTTCGGATTTAAGGGTATTCAGTTTTTTAATGTTATCGCAGGTTTATTATCGGCCTTTTTTGCCTATTTAACCGTTCGCAAACTTGAGTTCAATAATGCATGGCTGGTAATTATTTTTACCTGTTTTGCACCTATTTATTTCATTATAATGCTTTCGGGATTAACTGAGATTCTGTTTAGCCTAATTCTGATGTGTTCGATTTATCTTTTTTTCGATAAAAGAATTATTGCTTCATCGATTATAGTATCATTCATTATTTTTTCTAGAACCGAAGGTTTTATGTTCCTAATTCTGTTTTTAGTTGGATTTATAATCGAAAAAAGATATAAGGCTATTCCATTTTTACTTACGGGTTTTATTTTTTTTAGCATTCTTGGATATTTTGTTTTGGATGATTTTTGGTGGTTCATAAATCAGAATCCATATACAGGAGCAAAAAGTATTTATGGATCAGGAGAGTTAACCCATTTCATACAAAATACAAAAAAGATTAACGGCATTCCATTGGCTATACTGGCAGGATTTGGGATCATAAGTATTGGAATAGATTTGACCAGAAAATCCAGAAGAACAAAACAGCTGAAACTAGAGATAATTTTGATTTTATCTGGTTTCATTATTTATCTTGCAGCACATTCAATTGCCTGGTGGCTAGGTATTGGAGGCTCACTCGGATTGATACGCGTAATGGCTGCTGTTATTCCGTTGGCTGCAATACTTAGTCTGCGCGGTTATAATCTTATTTACGATTGGTTTAAATTTAATCAGTTTGTTCAACTTGGATTAAAGATTGTTGTTTTAATAATTGTGATTAAAGTTCCTTACGATATCTATTCATTGCCAGTAAAGCAAGATGGTAGAGAAAAAGCACTTACAGAAGCAGCCGTTTGGGTAAAACAAAATAACCTTACAACTCAAAAGATTTACTATTATGATTTGTATTTTATTCATCAGTTGGATATCAATCCTTTTGATCAGAGTATATGTTTTGAAAAAGTACCTGACAACCTGAATCCGGGGATTAACATGCCAATCGGAAGTATTTTGCAATGGGATGCACATTTTGGTCCAAACGAAGGACAATTACCTCTCGAAACATTGATAAATAATCCTCGTTTTAAAGTTCTCAACGTAATTAAACCCGATGAACCATTTAAAGTACTCAATGGGTATAATTATGAGATATATATTTTTCAGAGAACTGATTACAACCAATAAAGACTTTCGAAAGTGAAACGGAATAATAAATATACATTAGTTGTTTTTATTTTAGTTATTATTGTTTACACCTGGACCGTTTTTAATATTTCGAAATGGCGCAAAAACCAAGTAATAAACAATGATGCTGTTTCATATTATTCGTATTTACCCGCTGCTTTTATTTACAAGGATTTAAGTTTTAGTTTTGTTGATAGTTTACCCAAAGATTTTGAAGGCCGAATATGGTTTCAAACAACTCCATCCGGAGATCGGGTACAAAAAATGACCATGGGATTGTCAGTTTTATATGCTCCATTTTTTTTTGCTGCACACTCAATTGCACATATAGCAGATTTAAAAGCTAACGGATATTCCGAGATTTATGGTATGTTTTTATGCTTTGCCGGATTATTCTATGGATTACTCGGTTTATTTATTCTTTCGAAAATCCTTCTGCGATACTTCAATGATAAAATAACCGCATTGGTAATTCTAATCCTGGCCTTTGGAACAAATTTTTTCTATTACGTTACCAACGAAGGGGAAATGTCTCATGCTTTTTCGTTTTTCCTTTTCAGCCTATTTTTCTATTTTTCGTTACAATGGAATAAAAATCAATCAATAAAAAATACTATTGCACTTGGGTTAACTGGAGGTTTAATCATTTTAGTAAGACCAACAAATGGAATTGCTTTTCTAATTCCAATTTTGTTTGGTATTTATAATTTAAACACCTTAAGATCAGCATGTAATTTATTTATTAAAAACTGGTTTAAATTACTAATAATTGGTCTAATTGTCTTTTTAATTTTTCTTCCTCAGCTACTTTATTGGAAATTTGCAACTGGTAATTATTTGTTTTATTCATATGGCAACGAAGGATTTTTCTTTTCAAACCCACAGATAATTAATGGCTTATTTAGCTATCGTAAAGGTTGGCTTATTTATACACCAATAATGATTTTTGCATTGATTGGATTGCCCATGTTATTTTTTAAAGCAAAAGAATTCTTCTATCCAATAATTATTTACTTTGGAATAAATATTTTCATCATTTTTAGCTGGTGGAGTTGGTGGTACGGAGGTGGATTTGGGGCACGTCCTCTCATCGAATCTTATGTTTTTCTTTCAATTCCCTTAGCTGTTTTTATTGATTTTATTTTTAAGCAAATAAAACCCGTAAAATATATCGCCGGTGTTTTAATCATTATGATGCTTTGTTTGAATCTTTTCCAGACATGGCAGTATCGTCGGACAATAATACACTGGGATTCAATGACCAAAGAAGCTTACTGTGCTGTTTTTGGCAAACAACATTTCCCTGAAAATTATAGCAAACTAATAAAATCGCCGGATTACGAAAATGCTATAAAGGGTTATCCCGAAACGAATAACCAATAATAGAGATATATATTCTACTTTGAAATTGGATGAGCATAGGCTATTATATCATCACCTGTAATTTCCTTATCGCACAATATAATTAGTCGCTCCAGAACATTTCTAAACTCACGGATATTTCCTGTCCAGCTTATTTTTTGGAGTTCTTTTATGGCATCCGGTTTAATAATCTTTTTTGGAACTCCATAATCTCCACATATCAACTGATTAAAATGTTCGGCAAGCAGCGGAATATCTCCTTTTCGATCGTTAAGTGACGGAACATGAATAAGTATTACGCTAAGCCTATGATACAAATCCTCACGGAAATTGTTTTTCTGAATCTCTTCTTTTAAGTTTTTATTTGTTGCAGCAATAATTCGAACATCCACAAGTATATCTTTATCACTACCTACGCGTGAAATCTTCTTCTCTTCAAGTGCTTTAAGGA
>JAVEZW010000068.1:0-16345 GCA_034002805.1 Bacteroidales bacterium
TCATAATTTTCATCATTGCTTTCATAGTTGTATGTTTTTAGTTAATAAGTTGAAACTTTCAGTTTGTGTTTTCTAATCTTAAGATTACTAAACCTAAAATTACCCTATATCAGTTTCAACAAATCTTATAAATAACAGTAAATAAATAAATTATGTTCAATACTAATTTTGTGCTTGAGAACAATTTATAAGATCTAAAGGTTCATCAAGGTAAAAAATCAAAAAATAAACATCAATTGTTGAAAAGTTAACCAATTATTTGTTTCTTTTTATAAGATATGCAGTAATTTCACCTCTTTATTTTTACTAATAGCCCAAGGTATGGTAAGTATTAATCAAATTGGTGAAGAGTATCACGTTTCATTTAATAATATTCCGAAGATAAGTATCATAAACTCTAAAGAAATTGAGTCTCAGCTTATTGATTTAGCGCAAAAAGAAGGTGTCGGACTTATTTTAAATCTTTCTGAAGTAAAATTTATTGATAGCGCAGGATTTGAATCGTTGTTAAATATCTATCGATCAGCTAAAATGAATAATAATTCATTCCGGTTAATGAATGTTTCGGATGAAGCATTTGAGCTTCTTAAACTTGTTGAACTCGATAAAGTATTTGAATTGGTTTAACAACTAACTCACTGATTCACCAATGAGGGTTGCAGATGTGCAATCGATGATTTCCACCTGAACATAATCACCAATATTGTGCATCCTGCGCGGAAAAACAACTACTTTGTTTTGTGATGTTCTTCCATATAAATGATCTTTCGATTTTTTCGAATACCCTTCAACCAATACCTCAAATGTTTTTCCAAGATCATCCTTCTTGCTTTTAGCTGATAGTTCAATCTGAAGGTCGATAATCTCAGTTAACCTTCGTGTTTTAATGCTATCGAGAATATCGTCTTTTAAATGTCTCGAAGCATGAGTATTTGGTCTTTCGGAATATTTAAACATATACGCAAAATCATAAACAACTTCTCTCATTAAAGAAAGTGTTTGTTCGTGATCTTCTTCGGTTTCGCCCGAAAAGCCAGTCATTAAATCGGTTGAGATAGCGCAGTCGGGCAGAGTCGTTTTAATGGCTTTTATTCGATTAAGATACCATTCGCGGGTGTATCCTCTTTTCATCAGCTCGAGTACTCGTGTACTCCCTGATTGTGCTGGCAAATGAATATGGCGGCAAATATTCGGGTGCTTGGCCATGGTGTGCAATACCTCATCCGACATATCTTTTGGATGCGATGTGGAGAACCGAACTCTCAATGCAGGGCTTATTGATGCTACCATTTCTAATAATTCTGAAAAAGATACGGCTGAACCATTATCTTTCCAGTTGTAAGAGTCAACATTTTGACCGATAAGCGTTACTTCTTTATATCCTTTTTCAAAAATGTCGGCAACTTCTTTTATTATCGATTTAGGTTCGCGGCTTCTTTCGGCTCCACGAACATAAGGTACAATGCAATAAGAACACATATTGTTACAACCACGCATTATCGAAACGAAAGCCGAAATATGATTTTTATCTAACCTTACAGGGCTAATATCTGCGTATGTTTCTTCTCTTGAGAGGATCACATTTACTGCTTTTTGTCCTGACCCAGCATTCTCAAGTAAGTTTGGTAAATCACGATATGCATCGGGTCCAACAACTATATCAACAGTTTTTTCCTCTTCGATGAGTTTCTCCTTTAGTCGTTCGGCCATACAACCAATTACACCAACAGTAAGCTCCGGTTTTTTCTTTTTAATTTGTTTGAAAACATCTAATCGTCCCCAAACACGTTGTTCGGCGTTTTCACGGATAGAACATGTATTTACTAAGATTACATCAGCCACCTGGATATCTTCGGTAATTTCGTATCCTTTTTCTTTAAGAATAGATGCAACTACTTCACTGTCTGCAACATTCATCTGACATCCATATGTCTCAATATATAACTTAGCCATTGTACCCATTCAATTAGTTTTATAACCATTTTATCGGGGTAAATTTATCAAAAAATTAGGCTTATTATATTCTAAATAACTAATGTGAGGACCAAAATAGGAAACTTGTTTCAGACTCCCTGATTTCATTTGGTTTTACCTCTTGTGTTTTTCAGCATCAATATGTTTTTTTTTAATTTAAATAATTTGAAAAGGATTCCTTCTTTGATAATTTATCTCTTTTATTAATTTTACATATTCAATTTAAAAATCAAATTATGTCAGGTCACAGCAAATGGTCTAAAATAAAGAGAAAAAAGGGTGCCGCCGATGCTAAGCGTTCAAAAATATTTTCTAGCATCGTTAAAGAAATAACTATATCGATTAAAGAAGGTGGGAGTGCTGATCCTGAATCAAATTCGAGGTTGCGGCTGGCGATTCAAAATGCTAAAGGCGTAAATATGCCCAAAGATAACATTGATAGAGCCATAAGCAAAGCTGATAAAGAAGGAGCTAATCTCGAAGAGGTTGTTTACGAAGGGTATGCGCCAAACGGTATAGCTGTTGTTGTTGAGTGCCTGACTGATAATACAAACCGATCGGTAAGTAGTGTGCGAGCTGTTTTTAATAAATATAACGGAACTCTAGGTAAAACTGGCTCTTTGAGTTTTCTTTTTGAGGTTAAAGGCATTTTTATTATTCCTATAACCAATAAAATAAATATGGAAGAGTTTGAGCTGGAGATCATTGATGCAGGTGCTCAGGATCTTGAAGTAGAAGACTCGGTAATTACTATAACAACCGCAAAAGAAGATTTCGGAAGTGTTCAGAAAAAATTAGATTCATTAGGTATTCAAATTCAAAACGCGTCTTTACAACGAATTCCAAACGAAACAAAAGTGTTGGGTGTTGATCCGGCCCTTAGAGTAATGAAAATGATTGATGCTTTTGAGGAAATTGAAGATGTTCAGTCTGTTTACCACAATCTCGAACTTACCGATGAGATTGCTGCAGCAATGGAATAGTAACCAGAACCTAGGTTTTATATACGACCAACCGTTAAATATTTTGTATATTTAACAAAACTTAATTACTGTGGGAAAATATGTTTTAGCACTCGATCAGGGCACTTCAAGTTCCAGAACAATTATTTTTAACAATGAACTTTCAGCTGTAGGATCTGAACAACAGGAGTTTACACAGTATTATCCTCATGCTGGTTGGGTAGAGCATAACCCCGAAGAGATCTGGAGAACTCAGATCGAAACAGCGCAAAGAACGATTCAAAAACTTAAAATAAATTCTGCCGACATAACTGCAATAGGCATTGCTAATCAACGTGAGACTGTTGTTGTATGGGATAGGAATACAGGTATTCCTGTTTGTAATGCATTGGTGTGGCAGGATAAGCGAACCGCAGATATTTGCAGGGATTTAAAAGAAAAGGGATGGAGCGATTATATTAAAAAAAACACGGGATTGGTTATCGATTCATATTTTTCTGCTACAAAAATTCAATGGATTCTGCAACATGTTGAAGGAGCAAAGGAGAAAGCTGTAGCAGGAGATTTGTTAGCAGGAACCATTGATACATGGCTTATCTGGAAACTAACCAAAGGTAAATTGCATATTACCGATTATTCGAATGCCTCGCGAACCATGTTGTTTAATATTCGCGAATTAAAGTGGGATAAAAAATTGCTTCATCTTTTCGAAATACCCGAAAAAATGCTCCCCGAAGTTCGAATGTCATCAGAAATTTATGGGGTAACTGATAAAGATATATTCGGAAGCGAAATCAAGATTGGAGGTATTGCTGGTGATCAGCAGGCTGCTTTGTTTGGACAAACATGCTTTACTCAGGGAATGGCCAAAAATACTTATGGTACAGGTTGCTTCATGCTGATGAATACAGGTAAATCAATGGTTGAGTCAAAATCGGGATTGCTAACTACTATTGCTTGGGGACTAAATGGCGAAATAAACTATGCTCTCGAAGGTAGTGTTTTTATTGCCGGAGCAGCTATTAAGTGGTTGCGAGATGCACTAAAGCTTATAAAGTCTGCTTCCGAAACCGAAAACATAGCTAATGAAGTAGAAGATACCGAAGAGATCTATGTTGTGCCTGCTTTTTCAGGACTTGGAGCTCCTTATTGGGACATGTATGCCCGAGGAGCTATACTGGGTCTTACACAAGGGGTTACCGATAAGCATATTGTGCGAGCAACACTAGAGTCACTTGCTTACCAAACCATGGATGTTTTAAAAGCCATGGAAAAAGACTCTGGCATTGAGTTAAAAACGCTTAATGTGGATGGAGGCGCTTCGGCAAACAATTTTTTACTTCAGTTTCAGGCTGATATTTTGAATGTGGAGGTTGTAAGACCCGATAATATTGAAACAACAGCTCTTGGTGCTGCATGTCTTGCCGGATTAGCAACTGGTTTCTGGACTATTAAAGATTTAAATAAACAACGAAAAATAGATCGAACCTTTTTACCGTTAATGGAAGAGCAGAATAGAACAAAACTCTATAATGGATGGAAAAAAGCAGTCGAGAAAGCCATGCATTGGCAACAATAATTTTTAATTAATCTATAGAACATCGAAAAAAACTTATGAAGTATTTGACTTGTCTGTTCTTTCTATTCTATTGTTTTGTAGGGCTAAAAGCTCAGACTGACAAAAGCATCCTGCTTAAAACTAGTATTGGATACGATTATCAGCATAATGATCGTGGCGATATTTCTTCTGATTATGAAGGACTAGCTTATGGTGAAAAGATTAATGATCTGAAAATATCATTATTAGCAGGGAAAACATTGAAGTCACATTTTTATTACGGACTGGGGATTTCTTATAATACCTTAATGCAAGAGATTAATCCTGAGAGTGACGTACCTGAATTAGACAATTCTGCAGGATATATTAGTGTGTCCTCTTATGTAAATCAAATCGCTTCAAGCAATAAAATTAGTCCTATAATTTACTTTCAATATTTTACGAGACTAAATGATCGGTTATATATTTCTTTTGATCTTTATTCGAAATATGATTTTAATGTTACTAAAACAGAGAGCATATTATATAACCCAAATCTATCAACTTATACTTATGAAAGATCATTTACCTCAAATACCGAAATAAAAAGACAATATTTGAATGTTGGATTATTCCCGAGTTTAAGAATAAATCTTTATAAAAATTTTGGAGTTGACTTAACTTTTGGTTCTATGGAATACAGAATTAAAACAGAAGACTCCAGGCAAAATATTGACAAAAAAACCAAAGAGTTCAACCTTGGATTTAAACCTGAAAATTGGACAATTGGGTTTTATCTTCAAATTTAAACACACGAATGCAGCATATTACGTTTTATGAGGATTTCAGAGAGCTTTTATAAAATTTACTACATTTGAGCTTTATTGACAACAGAAAATAATGTAGTATAAAACCAGTAAAAAAAGAATTACAAATCATTACAACTAAGTTAATACCGTTATTATGAAAAGATTTAATATCAATATAATTTTTGTCAGCTTCGCTTTAATCGTGCTAATCACATCTTGTAACATTTATAAAACAGTTGATGTGGGCGATGTAAATGATGTAAAATTCAGAGGAATGGCTGGCAACAAATTATCGCTTGACCTGAAAGTACCCATCTCAAACCCAAATAATTTTAAGCTTAAAATTAAGTCGCTCGATTTCGATATATCAGTAAATGATCGTTTTATTGGAAAAATGAAAAACGATACACTTATTATTGTACCTAAACATTTTGATGGAGTTCAGGATTTTCCAGTGTATGTGCAATTAGATAATTTATTAACAAATGCAATGATGTTTTATAAACTTAAAAAAGAAAAACAGGTCGAAATTAAAGTTGAAGGCGAAATAATTGTAAAATCATTTCTGCATAACAAGAAAATAAAAGTATCTGAAAAACAAGTAGTTGATATAGGTGAAAAATTGAAAAAAATCAACCTGTAAGTATTGCAAAAAAAGAGTAATTTAGCGCTGTAATTTCATTGAATAATATGAAAATATATTATCTGCTTATAGTCTTTTTATCTTTCTTTTATTTTGTTGATGTTTATGCTCAAAATACACATCAGTCAACCGAATATGCTACTGAAATATTCTACAAACTGAATGAAAAGAAAGACGGGAACGGGAATGTGGTAATTTATCAGGATAGCAGAATAAATAAACTAGTCTGGAAACATGTATCTCAAAATAAGGAGTATAATGGAATACAAGGTTTCAGGATTCGTATTTTCTCCGATTTAGGGCAAACGGCTCGCGAAAAATCACAGGAAGCCAATGCAAAATTTAACGAACTGTTTCCTGAAGTTGCTGTTTATCGTGAATACGACAGTCCTTATTTTAAAGTATATGCAGGAGATTACAGAACAAAAAATGATGCATTGATAGATTTTAAAAGAATCAAACAGTATTTTCCTGCTGCTTTTATTGTTCCAAGCCGAATAAATTTCCCCAAACTTGATTAAACTAAATTCTTAATGCCAGCAATAAAAGATATAAACGAACTAAAAAAAATATCTTTTGAAATAAGGAAAGATGTTATTAAAAGTCTTTCCGAAGCTGGATCAGGACACCTTGGCGGATCGTTAGGATTAGCCGATATTTTTACTTGTCTTTATTTTAATATTTTAAGTCACAATCCCCAAAATCCAACATGGTCAGACCGTGACCGCCTTATATTATCTATTGGTCATGTTGCTCCGGTTTTTTATACTGCTCTTGCTCATGCAGGATACTTTGAAAAAAGCGAATTGCTTACCTTACGCAAATTGGGTTCCCGATTACAGGGTCATCCTGGCAAAGAGCATGGCTTGCCAGGAATAGAACTTTCTTCAGGATCACTCGGACAAGGATTGTCGGTTGCTGTTGGACTCGCTCTTGCTGCAAAAATGGATAATAAACCATGGCGCGTATTTTCTATTCATGGTGATGGCGAATTGCAGGAAGGTTCAATATGGGAAGCCGCAATGAGTGCCGCGCATTATAAACTCAACAACCTGGTAGCTTTGGTCGACAGAAACTCATTGCAGATTGATGGAAAAACATCGGATGTAATGGAGATCGAACCTCTGGCTGCGAAATTTGAGTCTTTTGGATGGAATGTTATTCAGTGTAGCGGACACGATCACCTGGCAATTATTGAATCGTATAACAAAGCGTTTCAGCAACATCTGGCTCCAACGGTTATTATTGCACAAACGGTGATGGGTAAAGGAGTTAAAAGCATCGAAAACGATTATATGTGGCATGGCAAAGCTCCTTCAAAAGAGCAGGCTGAGAAATTTCTTATCGAACTAAACGAAAGTTATTCTAGTAAGTGATGTATAAAGTTAAACAGCTAAAACCTACCCGGTTTGGATTTGGCGAAGGCCTTAAGGAGCTAGGGAAAAAGTATCCCGAAATAGTTGCTTTAGGTGCCGACATTACATCATCTGTAAGTATGAATTTCTTTCGGGATCAGTTTCCTGACCGCTTTTTTTCATTAGGGATAGCCGAGCAAAATATTATGGGCGTTGCCGCAGGAATGGCTCTGGCTGGTAAAGTACCTTTTGCAGCTACCTATGGTGTTTTTTCTGCTTTACGAACAACAGACCAAATCAGGATTTCAATTTGTTATAATAATTTACCGGTGAAAATCGGAGGTGCACATGCTGGTATTTCTGTTGGTCCTGATGGAGCAACTCATCAGGCTCTCGAAGATATTGCTATAATGAGGGTTTTACCAAACATGACTGTGCTGTCGCCATGCGATGCGACTCAAGCAAAGCTTGCAACAATTGCTTCGGTCGAACAAGTTAAAGGTCCAGCATATATTCGTTATGGCCGCGAACCTGTACCTGATTTTACATCCGAAAATCTGCCATTCGAAATAGGTAAAGGGCAAACATTGAAAGAGGGGAATGATATTACTATTATTGCCACAGGTCATCTTGTGTGGGAAGCATTGCAGGCGGCGTATGATCTCGAAAAACAAAATATCAATTCGCGTGTTATTAATATACACACAATTAAACCTATTGATGCTGAGTTGATTATAAAATCGGCAAAAGAAACTGGGGCTATTGTTACAGCCGAAGAACACCAGATTTATGGTGGCTTAGGTAGCGCAGTTGCTGAGGTAGTTGTTAAAAATGTACCCGTACCTATGTTTATGATTGGTATGGATGATAAGTTTGGTGAATCGGGAAATCCCGATGAACTATTGCAGAAATATAAAATGAAGGCTGAGCATATTGCTTCAGCAGTAAAAAAAATGTTGAAAAAGGAATAACAATGAGCGATCAGATAAAACACGAGTGCGGTATAGCTTTTATTAGGCTGTTAAAACCATTGGAGTACTATCAATCTAAATATGGATCGTGGATGTACGGACTCCATAAGCTATATCTGCTTATGGAAAAGCAACATAATCGTGGTCAGGATGGGGCAGGCCTAGCAACGTTAAAACTGGATCCGATTCCAGGCCGAAAATATATTCACCGGTTCAGATCGAACAGCTCAACTCCTATTAAAGATGTTTTCGATGAGGTAAATGCGTTTCACTCCAGAGCACAAAGAAAAAACCCTGAATTATTAAACGATCCATTATGGGCCAAAGAAAATCTGCCTTCTGCAGCCTGCATTTATCTAGGACATTTACGTTATGGTACTTTTGGCGGTGGCGATATCGAATTTGTTCAACCACTAATGCGTGAGAATAACTGGAAATCAAGAAATCTTATATTGGCTGGTAACTTCAATATGACCAATGTTGATGAGCTTTTTAAAGGTCTTATTGAGCTTGGTCAACATCCTAAGGAATATTCTGATACGATTACAGTTCTCGAAAAAGTAGGTCATTTTCTCGATGAGGAAAACCAATTGCTGTTTCGACAATATAAAAATGAAGGGTTTACAAATAAAGAGATTTCGGAACTTATTGCTAAGGATATTGATGTAAAAAAGCTATTACAGGATGCAAGTAAAGACTGGGATGGAGGATATGCAATGGCCGGAATTATTGGTCATGGAGATTCTTTCGTAATGCGTGATCCATGGGGAATACGTCCTGCGTTTTATTATGCCGATGATGAAATCGTAGTAGTTGCTTCAGAACGGCCGGTAATACAAACGGTAATGAACCTAAAAGCAGAGGCTGTTAAAGAGATCGATCCAGGCAAAGCGCTCATCGTAAAAAAGAATGGGCATGTAGCTTTAGAAGAAATAAGGATTCCTCAAAAAAGAAGTTCGTGTTCGTTCGAGCGAATTTATTTCTCTCGTGGCAGTGATATGGATATTTATCAGGAGCGAAAGCAGCTGGGGCGTTTGTTAATCCCATCAATTTTAAAATCGATAAACTACGATATTGAGAATACGGTGTTTTCTTTTATTCCAAATACTGCCGAAACAGCATTCTATGGTATGGTTGATGGGTTAAAAAGTTACCTGCTTCAGGAACAGAAAAAGGAAATTTTAGCTTTTGGCGAAAAACTTACCGAAAAAGAGTTTGACAGAGTGATGTCAAAAAAAATCAGGGTAGAGAAAATTGCTGTTAAGGATATTAAATTGAGAACATTTATTGCACAAGACAAGGGTCGTAACGATCTGGTTGGCCATGTGTATGATGTAACATACGGAACAATACGCGAAGGAATCGATAACCTCGTTGTTATTGATGATTCTATTGTTCGTGGCACTACATTGCGCGAAAGTATTCTCCGAATACTCGATCGGCTAAAACCTAAGAAAATAGTTATTGTTTCTTCATCTCCACAGATCAGATATCCCGATTGTTACGGAATTGACATGGCTAAATTGGCTGATTTTGTTGCGTTTAAGGCAGCTGTTGAGTTATTAAAAGATTCTGGCAATGAACACATTATCAATGAAGTTTATAAAAAATCCAAAGCACAGGAAAATCTTCCGAAAGAAGAAATCGTGAATTATGTAAAAGAAATTTATAAACCATTTACTCCTGAGGATATTTCAGTTAAAATTGCTGAAATGTTGCGAACACGGGATGTAAATGCCGAAGTTGAAATTGTGTTTCAGTCAATTGAAAACTTACATGCTGCATGCCCCAATAATAATGGTGATTGGTACTTCACAGGTAAATATCCTACTCCTGGTGGGAACAAAGTGGTAAACCGATCATTTATAAATTTTATCGAAGGACGTAATCAGAGAGCATATTAGAATACAATAGAAAAATCAAGAACTATCTATTTAGTTTTATTTGTATTTAATTAACGACAATAAATAAAACCAATTTCAGGTTTGCTGAATTAAGACATTCTTATTTTTTATGATTTCTAATCTTAGATTTAAACTTTTTAAACAGTTTGTTTCGGATATAAGTACTAATGTGTCTTTCCTTTTTTGTGGGGAAAATATCATCAATTGTAATCATAATGCCCGATTCTTCAACGCCGCCAAATGTTTCGTTAATGGCTGTTCCAAAAAATTTCATCGAAGGAGATAAGTTCATGTAGGCATTAATAAGCGGAGGAATATTCAAATCAAATTCACGAACTTTCTTTTGGAGTATTTTGTAATTTTCTTTATAATCAGCACCGGTAAAGGTTGCCTTCATTTCTGCTTCGTCAATATCTAATGAAAGAGGAATTCTGGGAACAACATAATCTTTATTATCATGAAATTGGCTGTTTAAAAAATACAAAATCATGTTTCGGGCTTCCTTATTAAAATGAGGATACATGGTTACTTTCCCGAAATAATATTTTGTCTGCGGATTTTCAATAATTAATGCTCCCAATCCATCCCAAAGATTATCTAGGGCATACAGAGCCTTTCGCCCGGCTGAAGCCGATTGAAATTTGGGCTGAATAAACGATCTTCCAAGCTCAATCATGTACGGAAGATATGTTTTGCTAAATTCTTCTGAAAACTCAAATAATTTTGAGGTTGCCAGATTTTTTGGATCGCTGTCGTGATTACAAACATGGAAACGGTAACCACCAACGATTTCTTCTTCTTCAGGATCCCACGAAATAAGCTGTTCATAAGGATTCTCCTGAGTATCGAAACCGTCAATATCAATTTCTTTACCTGTTCCTCCGCCGGCATTTCTGAAAGTAAGTTCTCTTAACCGCCCTATTTCATTCATGGTGTTGGGCGAGTTATGATAGTTTATTATATACAATTCATTTCCACCATTGTTGGTCTTGCGAAGAAACTTTTCGTGTGTTAACTCAGCTTTTATCAGCTTTTTATCGATGGGTTCAATTATTTCTTTCATATACCTGTCGGAAGTTTTGTACTACAAATTTACAAAGAGTTTATTTAAATTCCTTAGTTGGAGTTAATGCAATGCCATAAACATGTTCTTTTACTTTCTGCGCCCATTCTAGATGACTAAATGATTTGTCGAATGTGGAATAAGGAATTGGTTTGCCAAATGTTAATGTAATTGTTTTTCCTTTTTGTTTAAACATTTCGTCTGGTAAATAAAACATCTCCAGATTAGCTTTAACACCTAACTTAGTGCGAATGTTCGATAGGTAATAAAAGAATTTCGAGTTGGTGCCATCCACAAAAACCGGAACAACATCTCTCTTATGCTGAACAGCTTTTGCCACAAAGCTTTTCATCCATTCCAGATCGGTGATTTTGCCATTTACCTTACGCGAACACATTCCTGCCGGGAAATTTAACACCTGAGCATCGGATTTGTAAATCTCTTCAATCCTTTTAACATATTGAACCGATTGTTTTCCGTGTTTGTTTACCGGGGCAAAAATTGGTTCGAGATTTTTAAGATTCATTAAGATATCATTAACTAAAAACTGAAGGTTAGGATGTTTCTCGCCCACCATTTTTGCAAAAACAAGTCCATCGAGTCCACCGAGTGGATGGTTGGCAACAAAAATATACCTACCTTCTTTCGGAATGTTTTCTTCACCTTTTACCGATATCTTAACCTTAAACATCTCGATTACTGCATTGGCAAAGTCAAGCCCCATTTTGTTACCTAAAACAGGTAATGCATCATTAATCTCCTTCTGATGTACTACTCTCTCAATATATCTGAATATAAAACAGGGAATCAAACGGGCAAGTTTCGGATTCTTTTCTTTAAATATTTCTCTGATGTTTATTTTCTCCATATAAATTCAATCTAGAATCAAATCCCAAAAGTAAAACAAATATTTTCGAAAAATTTAATCTGCCCTAAAAATATGGATTGCGATAAATCTTTCGATAGAGAAACTAAGTATCTGATTTGGGCTAATGGATTAAAAATGATTAAGTAAAAGATTGAACGATGATCTAAATGGTGTAATCAGATGATCTTTTCTTTATTTGGGAAACAACTGATTTTTAAAGTTTAAGTGAAAAAATAGTTTTCACTAATAAGTAGCTATCATCCAATTTTTACTGATGTCATGGTTAATGATCCTCCAACAGCTTTATCATTAAAGAGTTTTATCTCCTCGTTTTCTTTCTGCAGCGCCAAAACGTATAACAAAGGCAGGTAATGTTCGGGTGTTGGAATAGCCATCTCAAAGGCTTTACCATGGCAACGGTAGTTTATAAGGTTTTTATGATCACCACTGAGGATGTATTTTTTCATCTTTTCACGGGCTTCTAAAGCCCAATCGAAAGCAAAATCATCAGTATTAAAATTCTGCCAATCAACTAGTTGCAGGTTGTGTACCATGTTTCCACTGCCAATTACCAGCACTCCTTTTTTTCGAAGAGAGCTCAGCTCTTTCATTAAATCGTAATGATATTGTGGTGTTTGGTAGTAATCCAGGCTTAATTGCAAAACAGGAATGGTTGCCTCAGGATATAAGTGTTTTATAACGCTCCAGGCTCCATGATCAAGGCCCCATTTGTAATCCAGTTCAATATTGCTGGTTTTTGCCATCGATTTTACTTCGTTGGCCAGCTCAGGATTACCTGGTGCAGGATATTGCACGTCGTAAAGTGCTTTTGGAAAACCTCCAAAGTCATGAATTGTTTTTGGTTGCTCCATGGCTGTTACAAAAGTACCGCGTGTTTCCCAATGGGCCGATACACAAAGAATAGCGTTGGGTTCCGGAATTATTTTGCCGATATTCCGGAATCCAGCAACGAACTCATTCTCCTCAATAGCATTCATCGGACTGCCATGTCCGGCAAACAATACCGGCATCATTGGTGTGCTGTCAAATTGTGTCGCTATTTTATTTAAGGTATTTAAATTCATTGTTTTATCTTTTTGGAAATTAACTGATCAACAGAATATTTTCCGGCACCTGTAATTATCAAAACTAAATAGATAGCAGCATAAAGCAATGGTAGTTCTTTGCGCATAAAAGCATCGGGAGCATGAACGATTAATGCAGCCACCAACATGGTTATCAGGATTGAAAGCGCCGAAAAACGTGTTGCAAACCCAAAAATCAAAAATACTGAACATAAGAACTCTGCAAATACGGTTAATACAAATGATGCTGTTACACCAATCCCTATTGGGTCGGCAAACTGAATAGGATCATCACCAAAAAGCATCAGGAGCTTGCCAAAACCATGTGTTAACATAAATGTACCCACAATTATTCTTAGAAATAATAGGGATGCAGAAATACTGTTCGGGTAGTTCCCTGTGTCGAAACTCAATTTTAAAAGTGTTTTCATCGTTTTATTTTTAGTTAATCATTGGTACTTCCATAAGTAATAGTTCGGTATTTGCCGAATTTGCTTTAAGTGATATTTTATCAGTATTCCAGATTCCCAATCCATCACACTCGTTCAGCGCTATGTCGTTAATTGTAATATCGCCTCTGATAACGAAAGCATAAAGACCATTGCCGGCTTTTTTAACGGAGTATTCTGTCGAGAAACCCTTATCAAATATACCAAGATGAAACCATGCATCCTGATGTATCCAAACACCATCATCGTGTTCATTCGGAGAAATAATTTGTTGCAATTTATTGTGTCGTTGCGAAATGTCAAGTGTAATTTGGCCGTAACGAGGTGTAACATTTTTTTTGTTTGGGAAAACCCAAATCTGTAAAAACTTTACTGGTTTATCCTTGTTTTTATTGAATTCGCTGTGTGTAATACCGCTACCAGCACTCATAACCTGAATATCACCATGCTTAATTACCGATACATTTCCCATACTATCTTTGTGCTCCAGATCACCTTCGAGCGGTATGGAAATAATTTCCATATTATTGTGTGGATGAGTTCCAAAACCCATTCCTTCGGCTACATAATCATCATTCAAAACTCGTAAAGCACCAAACTGAATCCTTTCAGGATCGTAATAGTCGGCAAAGCTGAATGTATGTCTGCTGTGTAACCACCCGTGGTCCGCATCGCCACGGGTTTCTGATTTATGTAATACTGTATTTGTCATAATTATTTTTTTTTTACAAAATAGTGGGAATTATTTTCAACTTTGTTTTGCAAATTGCACTTCGCCTGCAATTATTACCTCGTCGCTTACCAAAACACCACCGGTTTCGAGAGCTGCATTCCAATTGAGGCCCCAATCCTTACGATTTATTTTTCCTTTAAAACTAAATCCGGCTTTGATATTTCCCCAAGGATCTTTGTTTATTCCTCCAAATTCAACATCAAGAATTACCTCTTTGCTTACCTCTTTAACAGTTAGTAACCCTTTTAGTTTAAACTCATCATCATCTACTTTTGTAAAGCGGGTACTTGTGAAAGTCATCGTTGGATGTTTTTCTACATCAAAAAAGTCTGCACTCTTTAAGTGATTATCTCTATCAGTGTTATTTGTAAAAACCGAAGCAGTTTCAACAGTAACTTTTACTGAGCCTTTTTCGAATTCTTCGTTATCAATTTCGGCTGTAAAGTTTTTAAACTCGCCTTTTACATTGCTAATCATCAGATGTTTAACCTTAAATGTAAGTTCGCTATGTGTAGGGTCTAATACCCATTTTGCTGATTTGTTGTTTAAATTTTCCATTGTTTAATTTTTTAAATTATTTATGACACAAAAATACAATGGTAAAGGAGGCGGGTAGTAATACTTTTCGGAAGAAGGGTTGTAAACTTAGGAAATGAGTTTTTGCATTTCGTCGCGAAACTCCGATGGTGTTTGGCCTGATTTCTTTTTAAATACGTTCGAGAAGTACGATTTTTCGTTGTAACCAAGCTCAAATCCAATTTCAGAAATCGATTTATTGGTGCTGGCAAGTAGATTTTTAGCTTCGGTAAGTTTGCGGGTTTCAATAATCTCCGAAACACTCTGGTTCATCACTTTTTGGCAGATAAGATTCAGATTTCGTGATGACATAAACAGTTTTTCGGCATAAAAATCAACACCCAACGGACGACGAAAATTCTCTTCGAGTATTTTTAGAAAATTAATAAAAGTCTCGTTCTGAATTGAGTTGCCTGAGTTTTCGTTGTCATCAATTTTTTTACGCTCCGAATCAATCATAATAAATAAGGCGCTTAACAAATGCCTTACGATAGATAAATCGGGAACAGGTTGTTTCATCTCTCCGTTAATGATTTCGCAAATTGTTCCTAAGCGATTAAAGCATGCTCCGGTTTGCAAAACCTGATCGGAGTTATTATGAAAACTGCTGTATAATTGAAAAATGGTTTCGGCAATAAACTCGCTTTTAAAACGAAGCACCCACATTTCGAACTGGTTGTTCTGCAATTTAGTAATGATACGATGGATTTTTCCTTTTGCAATAAAACTCACCAAAGGAGCATCAACAATGGTTGACTTATAATCGATAAAATGCTCCAGCCGGCCTTTTATCCCTACAATAAGTTGTTCGTAATCATGGGCGTGAGGCTCGCCTGGCTTATCGGCAATCTCGATTGCCTTGGCAGTGTCTATTCTAAGTATCCTAAATAGTTGATCCATTAAAACAAAGGTAGCAAAATTAGGTCGATTTTTATTCACCACTTATTGCTAAAAACCTATGGCTTAAATAAATCGACCAAACAGTCCACCCAGCATATAAAAATCGTTGTTTTAATCCAAAAAATTCATTCAGTATAGTGGGAATAAAAATTAAAAATCCCAACAGGTTCTCTTTTTTAGTGGCTTTTCTCATGGCAAGATAACGAGTAGTTAGTTTTTCTTCCTTAATACCTAAATGTAGTTTGTAAATTTTTTAGGAGGATAAAATAGTTGACAGCTAAATTGCCAATTGAGCGATTCATTTATTCGCTTTTTTCTCAGGAAGATAATAGCTGTGGATATATTTTTTAAAATTGTATTCCAGATTCTCACCCCAAAATGATTTTAAGCCAGTTCCTCCTGGTTTATTTGTAGTAAATCTATAATTATCTAATATCTCTCTCGTAGCAATATCAAAAAACAAATAATAAACCGATGCCGTTTTTGTTGCTTTATAAAAGCACTCAATTATTATAA
>JAVEZW010000069.1:0-16120 GCA_034002805.1 Bacteroidales bacterium
AGAGAAAATAAAAATATAGGTATTACTAAATGATTTCATGGTTGTAACTAGTTTATTATGCTTTTACTTTAGCTCTTTTTAATCGTTTGGAAATATTGTTTTCAATTACATAATGATCGATAAGTGGCGCAAATACATTCATCAGTAAGATAGCTAACATCATTCCTTCCGGATATGCAGGATTTAATACACGAATCAGCACTGCCAGGAATCCAATCAGGAATCCATAAATTATTTTACCACGTGCTGTTTGTGCTGCCGATACTGGATCGGTAGCCATAAATACGGCTCCAAAAGCAAATCCGCCCAATAATAAATGTTGATATGCAGGTAGCTCCATGTATGAATTTACAGCGAAAGCGTTCAGAAGCAATCCCATTACAAGTCCACCAATAAATGTTGAAATAATAATACGTGCACTACCTATTCCTGTTAGTAATAATATTGCTGCACCGATAAGTATAGCAAAAGTGGAAGTTTCACCTATTGAACCGGGTATAAACCCAAAAAACATATCAGATACGCTGGGTAGCTTATCCATATGTCCGGCAGCTGCTTCAGCTAATGGTGTTGCTCCTGAGTATGAATCAACAATACCTTCTCCTTTAAGCATTCCATGTGTCCAGACTGCATTTCCCGACATATATGTTGGATATGCAAAGAATAAAAAAGCACGTGCAGTTAGGGCAGGATTAAGAATATTCATTCCTGTACCACCAAAAACCTCTTTACCAATAATAACAGCAAAGGCAGTTGCTAATGCAACCATCCACAATGGCACATCAACAGGTAAAACCAATGGAATAAGCATTCCGGTTACTAAAAACCCTTCGTTTACTTCATGACCACGATATTGAGCAAAAGCAAATTCAATCCCCAAACCTACAACATAGGACACTACAATGATTGGAAATACTCTTAAAAAGCCAGTAAAGAATAACTCCCAAATGGTACCTGTTTGTCCGGTAGCTATAAAATGCTGATGACCAACATTCCACATACCAAATAATAGTGAAGGTATAAGTGCCAGAACTACAACTGTCATCGTGCGTTTCATATCATTTGCATCACGAATATGAGTTCCCTTGGTAGTTACAGTGTCAGGAACAAACATAAAAGACTCAAATGCTTCAAAAGTAGAATGGAGCTTTTCAAATTTTCCACCCTTTTCAAATTTTGGTTTTATATTATCCAGATATCTTCTTAATGATTTCATTAATTGAATCGTATTTTGTTACTAATTAAACACTTACTATTAAAGCATTTCTGCCCTGATGGAATCGAGACCTTTACGAATAATTGACTGAACATCAGTTTTCGAAGTGCATACAAACTCGCAAAGAGCAAAATCTTCTTCATCTACCTCGTAAATTCCAAGTTTCTCCATCAGATCAATATCATCAACCAAAATAGCTTTGATTAACTGAACAGGATAAATGTCAAATGGAAATACCTTGTCGTATTCACCCGACATAACAAAAGCTCTATGGCCTCCATGCATATTTGTATCAAGTTTATACTTGTTTCCAGAGAAAAAACCTGATAAAAAAGTACGCGAAGCACTATATTTTTTAATGCCCGGTAGTGCCCATCCAAAGAATTCGTGGTACTTACCTTCGGGAATTATGGTTAATTGATTATCAAAAAATCCGATAAATCCTTCGTTTAATAGTTTTGTGCCAGTAAGCACATTCCCACTAATTATGCGGTACTCACCTTGTTTTAAATTATCTTTTAAAATAGTTCGAACACATGCCCCGTTAATAATCTTAAGATATGAAGGATGCAAAACCTCAGATCCGGTAATTGCAATATTTTTTGTTGCATCGTAAATTCCCTTATCAAAAAGTCGTCCGATTGCAATAATCTCCTGAGGATAAGTGTACCAAACAATATCTCCTTTATTGATCGGGTCTATTTTATGAATCTGAACTCCAACGTTACCTGCAGGATGCGGACCAGTAAAATAATTAATCTGAACTCCTTTTGCTGAGGTATATGCCTCGGCAGCAGGATAATCGGCATTCAGGTTGAGATGAATTGTTCCGGAGGTAAGTTTTGTTAAGGCATCAATCCCTTTCTGAAACATGGCCGTTTCATCTTTTGCAATAAAATCCATATCTGGAGCTAGCGGTGCCGTATCAAAGGCTGAGATAAATATTGATTTTGGATTATCTTTAGGATTAGCAACAGTTGAATAGGGTCGTTGTCGCAATGAAGGCCACAAACCACTTTCGAGCAAGAGTGAAATAATTTCATCTCGCGACATGGTTTTAGGATCACCGTGTTTAAATTCCTTGTACTCGATTTTTGCATCTGCCCGAACTACAACTTCTAATATAACGCGTCTTTCGCCTCGGTTTATTGCTGTAACTTCGCCGCTAACCGGAGATGTAAACATTACTTCGGGCTGAAACTTATCGTAAAATAATGGAGATCCAGCTTTTACCTTATCGCCAATATTTACTACTAATTTTGGACGAATACCTTTAAAATCAGTTGGGTTAACAGCATAAAATTCAGATGGTGATGATTTTTTCAAAACTTTTTCAGCAATACCATCCAAGCTAATGTTTAATCCTTTTTTTATTCGTATAACTTTTGGCATTTTGTATTATTTTGTTCTATTTATTTTTATTAATCCTCAAACAAATTTAGTGAAAATCAGAATATGCGAATCCAAATATTGTGAATAAAACCCCTAATAAATTAATTTGTTCTGCAAGAATCAGTATTTTTTTAAGAAAAAGCAAAAATAAGAATTTAACTACTTAAATGTGTAATTAATTTTCATTTTTTTATAATATACATAAATATACATATCAATATTGATATATAAATTAATTGCAAATATATATTTATTTTCTTCAATCTTTAAAGGATATTTTAAACTATTTGAAACTCATAATTGTAAAAAAAGACACTCCTATTAAGGAATGTCTTTACAACTAATTATTACTACCTGTTTAGTTTAAAGGAATAATAACCTTCTTAAAAGTATCATTAATAACTGTGGCCATTGCAATAAATAAAGCTAAAGCACCACAAATAACTCCATCAATGCCACCTAAAAGTTTTATGGTTGAGTTACCTGTAAAATCAGCTGTAGCTAATAAAGCAAACAATATAAGTACAGTAATAAATAAAACCCTCATTATTTTTGATAAAGCAAAACTTGCCACCACCATACCTAATGTAAACAATCCCCATACTGTTAAAAACCAGCCCATTGCAGTTGCTGAAGGAGTTTCACCCCAACCTAATTTAGGTAAAATCATTAAAACAATAAGACTAATCCAGAAGAATCCATAAGCAGAGAATGCAAGCATGCCAAACATGTTGTTTTTCTTCCATTCAAGCTTACCTGCGATAACCTGCAAAGCGCCTCCAACAAAAAGTCCCATAGCCATAATCATTGTATCTAATGGAAAAAGTCCAATGTTGTGAAGATTTAATAATAAAGTTGTTAATCCAAAGCCTGTTAAACCCAGCGGAGCAGGATTTGTGGTTGTGTCGGCCAAAAGAACAGTTTGTTTTTCAGTCATTTTAAAATGGTTTTAGTTTTTTAATGCCGGCAAAAATAGAATTTATTTTCAATTAATTGGTGATCTCCTATTTTATATACCAGATTAAACTGAAAGGCTTAACAGAATTGTATTTAAAGGATTACAGTTTTTTATCTTTTACATGCTTACTATAAAGAAAATCATAAAAATCAACTTGTGCCCGAACCGCATTTCCTACTTTTTTTACATAATTGTTTTTCATATCCTTATCAATTATGCGGGCTTTGGTATTATCTCGTAACTGAATCATGAGTATTTCCTTGAGCTCTCTCTGAATCTCCTTATCAAAAATAGGAACAGTTACTTCAATTCTGTTATCAAGGTTTCTCATCATCCAGTCGGCCGAAGAGATAAGATATCGTTCATCACCACTATTACAAAAAGCAAGAATACGAGAGTGTTCGAGATATTTATCGACAATGCTTATTACCTGAATATTTTCGCTCATTCCTTTAACACCTGGAACTAATTTGCAAATACCCCTAATGATGCAGAATACTTTAACACCTGCATTGCTTGCCTGGTATAATTTATTAATCAGTTTAATATCGGCCAGACTATTTAACTTAATTATACACCACGCTTCGCGCTTAAGTTTGGCGTTTTCTATTTCATTTTCGATAAGTTTAATAAAGAAACTCCTATTACTAAACGGACTTACAACCAATGTTCTAAAACGCGATGGTCTGAAACTCATTGAAAAAAGACCAAACACTTTTTCAACTTCAAAGGTAATTTCGGGATTAGAGGTAAGTAATGAGCTATCGCTATAAACTCTACAAGTTTTTTCGTGAAAATTACCGGTTCCTATATTTGCATAATAACGAAGGCCATCAATTTCTTGTCGTTTAATTAGCAGCAACTTGCAATGTACTTTAAGGCCGGGAATACTTGTTAACACTTTAACTCCATTTTTCTGAAGTTCTTCAGAGTAATAAATATTTGCTTCTTCATCAAAACGAGCCTGAAGCTCGAGAAAAACAGTTACTCTTTTACCATTGCGGGCAGCATTAATCAATGCATTAATTATGTTTGATGGTTTTGAAACCCGGTAAAGTGTCATTTTTATCGAAATAACCTTGGGGTCGATACTAGCTTCGCGCAAAAGCTCAACAATATACTGAAAGCTCTGATACGGATAATGGAGCATGATATCCTTGTCACGAAAGGCTTTTATTATACTTCCGCTTTCGGGAAAGTCTTTTTGAATGATGGGTTCTACTTTTGGATATTCGAGTGATGTATCACCGAAGTTTGGAAAATCCATAAAATCTTTAAAATTATGGTATCGTCCACCCTCAACAAGCTGATCGTAATCAGTTATTTTTAACTTATTAACTACTACTTTAAGAATATCTTTTGGCATGCTTTTATCGTACACAAACCTGAGTGCTGAAGCCGTTTTCCTCTGCTCCAGACTATCGGCCATAATCTCGAGAAAACTTTTTGATACGTCGTTATCGATATCGAGCTCTGCATCGCGGGTAAACTTAAAGGTAAAAGCAGAAAAAGCTGTGAACTTAAATCGTACAAAAATTTCGTCGAGGCAATACCTAATAATATCATCAAGTAGAATAAAATATTTTTTGCCATCCTTTTCGGGTAAAATAAAAAACCGGTTTACACTGGAAGTTGGGATTTCCATTATGGCATAGGTGTTTTTCTCGGGTTTGTCGGCACGCAAAAGCTCGATAGCTAAATATATTGATTTATCAGCCAGCGTATTTGCTCCTTTAAAATTTTTCACCATAATCGGAAACAAATGAGTTTGTACTTTATCTTTAAAATATTGTCGTACAATTACTCCTTGCTCGGGTGAAAGATCTTTTTCGTTGATTTTAAAAATATTGTGTTTACGTAATTCCTTAATCAGTGATTCATACGTTTTTTCGAATACATCGCGCTGCTTTTTTACCTCTTTATTTATTTTGTTAAGTGTATTCTGAATGGCTTTATTTTCCTCAGGAGTATTATTATCAATATTAAGTTGAATTAGCCTGCGCAATGTTGCTACGCGCACTCTAAAGAACTCATCCTGGTTATTTGAATATATTCCAAGAAATCGCAACCGCTCGACCAAAGGGTTTGATTTGTCGAACGATTCCTGCAACACTCTGTAATTAAAGCTTAACCAGCTTAACTCCCGATCAAAATAGCTGTATTCATTAACATTTGCCATAGCCCACTAATCATTTTACGTATTAAGTATCTGCAAATAAAGTGTTAAGGTACACAAAATTCTTTTTAAGTGATGTTAAATTAATATTAAAATATCTGCCAATTAGGTTATCCCATTTTATTTATTCATAATTTTATCCAAATCTAAAACTTAACCACTACTTATTTGTTAAACGATAAACCTAAATACAATGATTGATTTAACCACAAAATACATGGGTTTTAAAATAAAAAACCCAATAGTTGCAGCAAGTTCAGGATTAACCGATTCGGCCGACAAGGTTAAAAACCTTGAGATAAATGGCGCCGGAGCTGTTGTTCTTAAATCACTATTTGAAGAACAAATAATGATGGAGATCAATGCTATTACAGCAAGTAACATATATAACAAGAATAGTGAAGCCGATGATTACATCTCCTTTTATACACGCAAACATAACATCGATGAATACCTTCGGTTTGTTGAGGATTCAAAAAAAGCAGTGAACATACCAGTTATTGCAAGTTTAAATTGTTTCTCGATTGGCCAATGGGTAAGCTTCGCAGAGAGAATTGAGTCTGCAGGAGCTGATGGAATTGAACTAAATATGTTTATTTTGCCAAGCGACCAGAAATTTTCCGGAGCTGAAATCGAAGAAATCTATTTTGATATAATACGAGGTGTGCGCAAAAATACCAAGCTACCTATTGCTGTAAAGTTAAGCACTTACTTTTCGGGTATGGCCGACAGTTTAATTAAAATCTCCAAAGAAGATATTTCGGCTATGGTACTTTTTAATCATTTTTATAGCCCAACAGTAGATCTTGAGAAAGAACAGATGGTTTCGTCAAGAGTTTTTAGCCAGGCAGAAGATAACAGCAACTGCATCCGATGGATTGGTTTAACAGCCGACAAAGTACGTTGCGACCTTGTTGCATCAGGAGGTATTTATGATGGATATGATGCTCTTAGAAATTTATTGGTTGGTGCCAAAGCAGTACAGGTGGCTTCAACACTTTATAAAAATACAGCTAAACATATTCCGGTAATGTTGCAACAAATTGAAAACTGGATGATGAGCAAAGAATACAATTCGCTTGAACAGATAATTGGCAAGTTAAGCCTGAAAAAAGTAAGCAACCCTCTGGCCTATGAGAGAGCTCAGTTTATGAAGTATTTTTCGGATAATAAATAATTTGAAAAACAACGATAAAGAGACTGTATTAAAAGCCTATTTTTAGTCATTGCGAACGAAGTGAAGCAATCTTAAAATATTGAATATCTATAGATTGCTTCGTTCATTCTTCACTCGCAATGACTTTTTTTTATTGTTTTGAAAAAGCCTCCATTACTATTAATTCCTAATTATTCTGCAGTTTGTACTTTCTTTATTGCTAAAGTCTTTGATTTTTCTTTTTGCCATCCATCAACAATTGCCTTAAAACCAATATAATCTGACGGAATTATATCGCCTTTTTCTATTTTTAGTATTCGGTTAACTTTTATTTTGTTTTCAGCTGAACTGATATTGATTTTTAGTTCACCTGCTGTATTAGTAATTTCATTTTTAACCTCATTTCCAACCAAGGCAAATCCGGCAGGAAGTGTATAAGTAATTTCATAATTCTCAAAAACCGGATAACCAATACTAATTGGTGTTTCTCTATTACCAGTTAAGGGTCGTAAATGAGCTGCATCAATTCCAAGTGATGAAGAAAATGGCTGAACATAGAAGTAATCTCCCTGATTCTTCCATATTTCTTTACCCTTGATTTCTGCTTTTATCTCGCAACCACTCTGGTCGAAAGCAATTAAATCAACCTTGCTTATTGAACCAGCAGGAACAATGGATTCAACTATCGCTTTAGCATTTTCTGAGTTAATTAATAATTCAAAATATGGGTATTTAACCCCTGAAAGCTTTATGAGCAATGATCCCTGATAATCGCCAGTTTCAGAAACATCAATAGTACCTGTCGCTGAAACCATGTTTTTGGTTTCTTTAATATACGATGGTAAAATCAGCTCATTACCAGCAATATCAATGTTTTTATTAGCAACGATTTCGTAACTGAGCGTATTTTTTTGTGATGGATTACATTGAAAAGTAAGTTCCTGATCCTCAACTTTTGTTTGCATAAGAATTGTACCAAAATCTTTCAGATTACCAATTGATGGATCATATGTTTTTTCTGGTATTGAGAATATCAGTTTGCTATCGAACCCCATTAATTTGGCAAATTCATTTACCAAAACCATTTTCTCCAATTGTGTGGCACCATTCGACGCCCAAACCTCCTTTAATGGACGAATAGAGTATGCTGCATATTCGATCGGGATATTAAAGCTATTTATTTCGCTACCCACAATTTTCTGAAGTTCTTTTATATATTCCAAACCTTGTTTCTTGCCAGCCAACCTTTTCTGAACAAAACTTTTCATCTCATCGGTTAGGCTTAAATCTGCATTTGAAATTACATCTGTAATAGCTTCATTTAGACTCACAGTACTAAAAATTAGTCGTGGTAAAAATAGTTTTTCATTTGGCTGATTCGATTCATTTGCAACCACATCAAGATTTTTAAACTTCCAAGTATAGGTAGTTAACCCATCTTTTTTACTAATTATTGGTTTAACATTCGAATTAATCAATTTATAATTCAATGATTTACCCTCGGGAACCATAACCACAATTTCCATATTCTCGATTGGAGTACTTTGCTGAATTACAATATTATCGTTTAAGTATGGAAGATATCCTGCGTTTGAGGTTAGTTCGTAATCGAAATTAACCACACAGCCCAGTTCTAATCCGGTGTGAGTAACAACCATTTCGCGCAGATGATTAAATGCAGGAGCTCCGGCAGCAAATCCCGGCAACACTTCGTTAAAAGCATTCGCCGGTGATGCAACAAGCTTTCCATCGACCATTTTAGTCTCTGATTTATTGATCTTTAACTGCTGAAACCGTGGATCGTAAATAATAAACGACTCACCAAACATGCGGTTAAATGAATTGTGCGTAATATATTTTAACTGATGTTGATACTGGTAATTAAAAGATCCATCATCATTTAGCTGATATACTTTTTTTATAAATTTAAAAACGGCATCATTCTCCTGCTCCAACGCATTTGGCTGACATGAGCTAAATATGGCAATTAGCAGGATAAATAGAATTATATGTTTTGATTTCATTTTCTTAAGGTATTAATCATTTTTATTATCGCGATAAAATAAGATTCTCTTTTGCAAATTTATGCTGAGCTTCGACAACTGATTTATAGTTGGTCCACTCATTGGCTTCGAAAACTCTTTTCTTGATTACAATTTTCTCTGCTATTTTGATTTGGTTTGAACCAATTTCGTAAGTACCTTTAAATGAAGCGGCACTTCCATCAATTTCATTTTGCGTTGGAACATAAACTGCATTCTTAAATGCAGGTAGAGTAATGGTTTCATTAAGCTCAACCAAACGACTGCAGCGATCAGTAAAAGGAACTGTTCTTTCGGCTAATTCGGTATTTGCATAAAGATGAGCCTGCGCTCTCATAAAGATATTCGATGCAATAATAGGTTTAAAGATGATCTCATTACCAGTAACAACGGCGTAATCAGGAATTCTGTACTTAACAGAAATCTGAATTGGGCCTTCCATGTGCCCGTAAGGATCACTAAAAGTCATTTCTAATATTTCGATATCCTGAGCAATAGTTCTGAGTTCTGTTTCAAGATTTCGTTTCCAATCTTTTTTATACCCGCGTGTAAACATACCACGTAATGCAGCATCTGATTGTCCATCGGCAGTTACAGAGAACGATCCTTCAAGTGTTCCATTTTCCAAAATTGTAGATGTTCCCGATATTTTTAAAGGATGATTTTCAGGTTCGGAGATTGGAGTAATCATTAAGTCAGCTCCTTCTGGTAATCCCATAAGATAATTTTGTTGTTGCTCGGCACTCGACCATTCTTCGCGAACAAAAGGAACCCATGTTGGATCGAGCAGCATATATTCACCATTGCGACGCTTAACAACCGTAACACTATGATTAAACTGGTCGGCAGGAATATTTTCAATTCGTGATCCGGCCATTGTCATGGCAGCATACGAATCGAAACCAACAGCACGAAGCATAGTAATAAGCATTCCAGCTTTATCTTTACAAACACCACAACGATCAGTAAATGTCATATCACCAGTATGCAAAGTAAAACCTTCGCCCTCGCCCATCGAAATACCTGAATAACGTATATTATCGGCTACCCAATGATTTAATCTTGAAATACTGTCCATTTCATCTTTTGCGCCTTTAAGTATTTCCTTTACTTTTTTATCGATTGCAGGGGTTGATTTAAAACTCCCGTAATCCTCGTTAACACCATAAAACCAGCGCGATTTTTCTTCCCATTCGGCAGTTGTTGTAACCAATAATTTTAAGGCAATATCAGAAAAAGCTACCGATCCTGGTTGTCTTCTCATCGGCATCATTTTTTCTTTAGCAAAGCGATATTGTGTTTTTTCGCCCAGGTTAGTGGTTTTTACATCCATCTCACCATTAAAAACCTGAAAGTGCAATTCTTTGGTATTCGGAACATTTACTTCGTACACTTTTTTTAGTACAGGCTGCGAATACCAGTATTCAATAATATCGTAAAACTGACCACGCATAGGTGGTATGTATCTCGAATCATCGGGTTGATTCTGATCATAAAGCAACGCATAGGTAAATCCTTTTCTGAAAAGAGAAACCTCAATGCCATCGCCGGGTTCTAATCTGCCAATATCTATCATCTTCTGTCGCGCACCCCAATATATTGCTCTTGCTGGTGCAGGATAATCGTACACACGATCCTGATTAATTATATCAACAACACCTGAACTCCTAAAGATTTTAACCTCCTTTATTTCGACAAATGCCGAAAGCGGATCATAGTCGAAAATCAACTTACTCAATTCCTTGGCTCCCTGGGCATTCAGAACCTTATAAATTTTATGAATATTGTTATAACTCAAACCGGACTCCTGAACATCAACAAATATTTCGTCGAGCACCACAAGATAATCGGCTTGCGGATACTCTTTCGATGTTCCGGCTTTTTTTATCAGGTCGTTAGTACCTGCAAAAACGCTAAACTCCAGTAAAAGAAAAGCGAAAAAATAAAACGTAAATTTTTTCATAAAAATTAGGGTTGAAAATTAAGTTTTAATTATAGAATTCTAAATATAGTAAAATGATTTTCAAATGATTAAAATTAATAATAAAATACTCAAATCGAATAAATTCGATTTCAAATAGTTGTTTTTGTTTAAACAAAATATGTATTTAGAATAAATTTATCGATTATGGTTTAATACTCTCAGATTAAGTTATAAACCTTATTTGAATATCTGGCAAATTTTTTGCCGGCAGATTCGTTATATTTGCAAATATTTAACTATCAGAATGAAAAACATACTAACTAGTTTCATCCTAATTCTTTTGTGCCAACCAAATTTTGCGCAAGAAATTTTTCAGGATAAAATTTATCAGGAAAACATAAGAAATGTTATTGCTTATACTGATGGGGATGAATTATCGTTTCCGGTAATTGACGTTAATGGCCGCAAGAAGCTTATCTTTACCTTCGATGATCTGGATGCAGATATTAAATCATACACCTACAAAATAACTCATTGTAACTCCGACTGGGGCAAATCAAATTTATTCGAAACCGATTATATTGATGGTTATTATGATGAACGGGTAAACGAATACCAATCATCATTTAATTCGCTGGTAAATTATACGCATTATACCATCACTATTCCAAATGAATATTTAAAACCGAAACTTTCGGGTAATTATGTTTTGCAGGTTTTTGACTTAAACACTTCAGATAAACCTTTCATTACCAAGCGATTTTTGGTTTCGGAATATAAAGTAACAACCGAAGCTACCATAAAAAGTTTAAGTCAGCCCGGGTATTTTTTTAATGATCAGGAGTTGGAAATAAAACTCGATTTTTCGGGATCTGATATTTACGATCCTAGTCAGAACGTAAAACTTGTTATCCTTAAAAATTATAACTGGAACGAAAAGATTTTAGCCACCAAGCCCGATAAAATTTACAATCAAGAGATTACGTATAACAATTATCAGCTTTTAAAATTTAAAGGAGGCAACGAATTTTATTCTTTTACAACAAAACATATTCAAACAGCCATTGGTAAAATCATGAATATCGATTTTATTGATAATATGTATCATTTTCAATTGCAACCAAATACCGACAGAACGTTTAAGGATTATATCTACGAACCCGATATTAACGGAAGGTTTAAGATTGATGCAGATAACGTAACCGATCCTGCAACCGAAGCCGATTATGTGTATGTTTATTTTGCATTGCAGATGGAAATACCAGCCCAGGGCGATGTTTATGTTTACGGCGGACTGACCAGTTATGGATTTTCGAATGAAAACAAGATGGTTTACAATTTTGAGCAAAAAGTTTATGAATGCAGACTACTGCTAAAACAGGGCTATTATAACTATCAGTATGTTTTGGTTGAAAATGACAAACCCGATTATACTTTTCTCGAAGGCAACCATGCCCAAACCGAAAACAACTATACCGTTCTGGTTTACTACTTTGATTACCGGGGAAATTATGAACGGTTAATTGGGGTGGAAGAATTTAACTCACGAACTGAATAAATTATTAAACCCTACGAGAGTTTAGAACTCTCGTAGGGTTTAATATCATAGATTATGCAGATAATCGCTGATTAATCATAGTTCAAAAATCATAAAAGATCAGCGTCATCAGCGTTCCATTAAACCATTTAGAACTTCTTATCGGGATACATATCATCCCATTGTTGTGGCTGATCTTTTAACTTTTTATCGAACCACGATGTAATGGTGTAATGCCACTGAATACGTTTTTTGTAATCGAAAATCTGGTGGTTTTGTCCATCAACTAAAACCATTTCCACGTCTTTGCCAAGCAATTTTAATGCAGCATAATACTGTAAACTTTCACCAATAGGAACATTGGTATCTTGTGTCCCGTGCAATAATAGAATAGAATTCTGAAATTTATCTGCATTATATAAAGGACTATTTTCAACAAAAATATCTTTACGGTTCCATGGATAACTAAATTTTGCTGCTCCGGTATTATATGAATAACCCCAATATCCTTCGCCCCAATAACTTGTTATAGAACTAATTCCGGCATGCGAAACAGCTGTTTTAAAAATATCTGTTCGTGTTTGCAGCAACATTGTTGTGTAACCACCATAAGATGCACCAATACACCCAACATTCGAAGCATCAGCATTGGTATGCGATGCAAGAAACTTTTTCGTTCCGTCAATAATATCATCGATAGCATCAAAACCCCAGCCATTAACATGTAGCGCAGAGAAATCCTGACCAAAGCCTGTTGCTCCGCTTGGTTGCAATACATAAACTAAATATCCGTTTGCTGCCCAGGTATGTATTGGATAACGACCACCAAACGATCGCTCGATTGGCGAAGTGCCACCATAATAATTAACAATTACAGGATATGTTTTCGATGGATCAAAATTATTTGGATAATAAACTCTTCCATAAATTGTGGTTCCGCTTTTATTCTCAAAGTTCCAGTCTTCGGTTTTTCCAAAATCAATATTCGAGAATCTATCCTTATCGGGGAATGAAAGCAATGTGCTAATACCTTTTTTCAGATCAATAAGAAACAATTTGTTTGGAGTAGAGATACTTGTGCCAGAATAAACCGCCAGCGGCTGGCTATAAGCATAATCTACACGTCCCAACACATCTACATTTATGGTTACCTTGCTAAATTTCTTAGATTTAATATCATACTTATATAAGTTGCCATAATCACGTTCAGCAACTGACAAATAAATCTCTCCCAAATTGTTCCAATAGGCCGATTCAACTGCAGGATCAAATTCTTTGGTAATAGGTTCAACATTTTTTGTTGCCAGATCAAAAATATACAACTGTCCGTCGTAGCTATTTGGTATTCTGCCTTCGCTAACCTTTACTCCTAGCTGTCCAAAACTTTCGGGGCCACCCTGAATAAGTAGTTTTTTGCCATCGGGCGAATAAGTTGCACTTCCTCCGTAAAGTTTATCGTTCCATATTGTATCAAGCTTACCTGTATTCATATCCAACTCAAAAAGACTTTCTTTGCTGAAAGGAACCTGGGTATAATCAATTTTGCTTGACGAAAAAAGCATTTTTGTTCCATCTGGTTTTATATCATTTAGATATGTACTTTGATTACCAGCTGTTAGCTGAAATGAATTACCTGATTTTAAATCGATTTTATATAAATACGATCGATCGCGGAAATAAGGAAGCCTGTCATCTACTTCGTACACACGTTTAAGATCACCAGGTTTTTCGGCAGTAACATCAACCGAATAAATAATAAAATCTTCGGTAGGCGACCAAACAAAGTACGACATATCTTTAATATCTTTTGCAACAACATGCTCAACACCATTTATGAAATCATAAATAAATATTTCTATTTTCCCCTCGAATTCAGATGAGTAGGTTAATTTATCAGTTCTTGGTAGCCAGCTAACATTATCAATGCTTTTGTTACGTAAAACCAATACATTCTTTTTCGTTGTAAGATCATAAATTACCGAATAGCGCTTGCTTTTACCACTGCCTGTAACTACTTCAGAATAATCGATTAAAACATATTTTCCAGATGGCGAGATAGATGCTGACGAAACTCGCTCACCTTCCAACACATCATTTATGGTTATCATGCGTTTGGGATCAACGGCAATTATAGCATTGCAATCAGCAAATTCATCAGTAACCTCGAAAGTTGAATTTACTTTTATAGTTTTATCCGTTGAGATTAGTTTTGCGGTAATCTTATGTTTACCAATATTTAATTTAACATCAATCTTCGTGTTTTTTAAATCACCAGTAGTTTTTGATTTTATCAATTCATCATCAACATAAAACTCAAATAACCCGTTGGTAGTAAAATTTATCGTTCCTTTTGTCCAACGATCAACATTGATATAGCTAGTCATTAAAACCAGATTGTTCTTGTCAATATCAGATAACAGAATGCTATCTGAGTTAATACTGGCTGATTTCCATGCATATGTATTTTTACCAAGAGCAATTACATCATTCGTTTTTGGATAAATACCGGAAAGTACCACCTGGTACTTTTTTAACATGTCTGATTCTGTAATGGTATTTCCATTAAAATCTTCGACCGATGCAAAAACAGGCATACTGATTTTTTCGGGTCCGGCAACAAGCCATTGATCCATATTTACTGTCTTTTGGGCAAAACCAAAAGAGCTAAGTATTACAAGAGCACAAATTATTCCAGCTTTTTTCATGATAATTTTTTTAAAGTTTGTGTGTTGGACTTTGATTCTTATGTCAAGTTTAATAAAAAGTAAATAACATTGCTTTATCTGATAAATTAATCATTAGGATTTATTTTCGAACCTAAGCAACACTTCTTTTTTGTAGCTTCGGCTTATTGGAATTTCGTGTATCCCTATTTCGATATATTCATTTGTAAACGAATCAATACCCGACAAAGAAACTATAAACGATCGATGTACTCTTATAAAATCATTGTACGGCAGCTTTGCTTCAATAGTTGATATAGCTTCTCTCGTTATTATTGTTTTATCTGGCGTATGAATTTTAATATAATCACTGAGGCTCTCAATGAAGCGTATATCACAAAACTTTATTTTGATCATTTTTCTATCGGAACGCACAAATATAAAATCGTTTTTTTCGGAAGATATTTCTTCAGTTAAATTGATTCCAGCAACATTATTTTCGTTATGGTATTTGTTAATTGCCTGTAACAATCGGTTATAAGAAATTGGTTTTAATAAATAATCGACAGCCTGCAAATCGAATCCATCAACAGCGTAATCTCTATAAGCTGTTGTAAAAATAATTTTTATATTTTTATTTATTGATTTGGCAAAGGACAAACCAGAAATCTCCGGCATATTAATATCCAGAAAAATTAAATCTACTTTATCCGAATTAATACTATTAAATGCTTCCATGGCACTTTTGCAGCTACCTACAATATGAACTGATGGTATTTTTCTAAGGTGATTTTCAATAATCTCACGAGCAACTGGCTCATCATCAACAATCAGGCAATGAGTTATTTCAGGCATTTTGAATAGCTCTAAGGTTAAAAATAGAAAGATTAACAATATACCAATTATCTTCCAGATCAATGGTTAGCTTGTAATTATTTTGATAATTTAAATCAAGTCGTTTTTTAATATTCGCAAGCCCAATTCCACCCTTTTCATTATTTTGTTCTCCATCTACAACTGAATTTCGTACTGTAAATTCAAGCCCATTATTAATAA
>JAVEZW010000070.1:0-16037 GCA_034002805.1 Bacteroidales bacterium
CGCATACCTTTTGAAATCGCATCCACAGCATGTTTTGTTCCGCAATAAACATTGCCATTTTCGTAAACCTCTTTGCCAGCAATTGATCCAATATTAACAATATGTCCTTTTTTTCGTTCAACCATCATGGGTGAAATCTTTCGGGTAACATAAAGCAATCCTTTTATGTTGGTGTCAATCATACGTTCCCAATCATCAATAGATCCTTCGTTTATGTGCTCCATTCCAACAGCAAGGCCAGCGTTATTTATCAGTACATCAATGTTTTTCCATTCTTTTGGCAGGCTGTCAATGGCTTTTACTACATGATCATTATCTCTAACATCAAAATGCAGAATATAAACTTTTGCTGAGGTTTGCTCCTTAATCTCTTTTTCAAACTCTTCCAGTAATTCAATTCTTCGGCCTGTAATAATAATATCGAAATTATTTTGTGCCAGTTTTAAAGCGGTTGCTCTTCCTATTCCGGAAGTAGCTCCTGTAATTAATGCTATCTTATTCATAGTGATTTAAATTTTAAAATCATAAAATTAGATAAAATAAAATGAATAATGATCATTTTTATTATCATGAATAACCTAAAATCCAATGGCAGTGTACGATAATAAAATGTTAAAAAGTTTATAAAGTCGAAAAGGGGTCGATAAGTGCTTAAATGATGTTTTTGTTATTTATATTTGTTGAGTCTTAAACCCATAGTATTTATTCAAAAGTTTTAACCAATGGAAGTTACAGTAAAAACCGCTGAACAATTAGGTTTGCTCCCCGAAGAATTCGAAAAAATAAAGCAACTGTTAGGTCGCACTCCGAATTTTACCGAGTTAAGTATTTACTCAGTAATGTGGTCGGAGCATGCCTCGTATAAAAACTCGATAAAATGGTTAAAAACCTTACCACGCACCGGTAAACAATTGCTTGCCGAGCCTGGTACCGAAAATGCAGGTCTTGTGGATATTGGTGATGGACTTGCTTGTGCTTTTAAGATCGAATCTCATAACCATCCATCAGCTGTTGAACCATATCAAGGTGCAGCTACAGGTGTAGGTGGCATAAACCGCGATATCTTTACTATGGGCGCACGCCCTGTTG
Organism: Bacteroidales bacterium; assembly: GCA_034002805.1. GTDB lineage: Bacteria > Bacteroidota > Bacteroidia > Bacteroidales > UBA12077 > UBA12077. Next base: position 1,090 of record JAVEZW010000070.1, read on the forward strand.
CTCAGCTTAACTCATTACGATTTGGCGATATTCATGCATCGCGCACCAAATGGCACTTAAAAGGTGTTGTTAAAGGTATTGGTGATTACGGAAATGCTTTTGGTATTCCTGTTCTAGGTGGCGAAGTGTTTTTCGACAAATGTTATAATACAAATCCGTTGGTAAATGCAATGTCGGTGGGTATTATGAGAAAAGACGAAATGATTTCTGCCATTGCTAAAGGTGTCGGAAATCCTGTATATATTGTTGGCTCTTCAACTGGGAAAGATGGTATTCATGGAGCTACTTTTGCATCTGCTGATTTGAACGAGAACTCTGCCGAAGACCTTCCTTCTGTTCAGGTTGGTGACCCATTTATGGAAAAATTATTGCTCGAGGCTACTCTCGAACTAAATAAAACTGGTGCTGTTGTCGGAATGCAGGATATGGGCGCAGCTGGTATTATTTGTTCAACTTCTGAGATGTCTGAAAAAGGAAAGCATGGAATGAGAATTGATCTAGACAAAGTGCCTCTAAGACAACAAGAAATGCACGGATGGGAGATTTTATTATCCGAATCTCAAGAACGTATGCTTGTTGTGGTGCATAAAGGAAAAGAAGAAATTGTTGAAAATATATTTAAAAAGTGGGACTTGAATTGTGCTATTATTGGCGAGGTAATAGCCGATGACAAGCTTTATTTTTATATGCACAACGAACTGATTGCTGAAGTACCTGCTTCAACTCTTGTTCTTGGTGGTGGTGCTCCGGTTTATGAACGTGAATATAAAGAACCTGAATCATATAAAAAGAATCAAAAATTTGATATTCAGTCGGTTGCTGAACCGCAGAATTATAAAGAAACAGCACTTGCCTTATTAAAAAGCCCAAATATTGCTTCAAAAAAATGGGTTATCGAACAATACGATACTATGGTTGGTACGGGCAATATGAGTACGAATTTTCCTTCTGATTCGGGTGTTTATAATATCAAAGATTCCAATAAAGCAATCGCTATGACCGTTGATTGCAATGCCCGTTATGTGAATGCAGATCCTGAAAAGGGAACAACAATCGCAGTATCCGAAGCTGCCAGAAATATTGTATGCTCGGGCGGTGTGCCACTTGCAATTACAAATTGCTTAAATTTTGGAAATCCATATAACCCTGAGGTTTACTGGCAATTTGTACATGCTATTAAGGGAATGACTCATGCTTGCCGAAAATTTAATACTCCTGTTACTGGTGGAAATGTTAGTTTTTACAACCAAATGTCTATCAGCGGTAAGGTTGAACCTGTATTTCCAACTCCGACAATTGGTATGATTGGTATAATCGACGATAAAAAGAATCATATGACGATGGCCTTTAAAAATAAAGGAGATATGATTTTCCTTATCGGCAAATCGCGCGATGATATTAACTCTTCCGAATATTTAAATTATATTCATAATATCGATCAATCTCCTGCACCCTATTTTAATCTCGATGAAGAATTTGATGTTCAGGAAGCTATAAAAAGCTTAATTAAAAAGCATCTGATACGCTCTGCTCATGATGTTTCTGATGGTGGGTTGTTTGTAACTCTTGTCGAATCTGCAATTGTTCGTGGATATGGATTTGATATTACTACCGATGCAGAAGTTCGAAAAGATGCCTTTTTGTTTGGTGAGGCCCAGGGAAGAGTTGTAGTAACTGTTTCGCCATCTCACGAAGATCATTTTATCGATTTTATGATCGAACAAAAAGTTCCTTTCTCTGCATTGGGCCATGTTACTAAGTCGGAGCTTCGTATCGATGATAATTCATTTGGATTTATTGCCGATATTAAAAAAATGTACGACAATGCTCTGGAAAATATTTTAAAAGAGGAATAATATCTGTTTTTGTGATTAAACCTTATAGCAATCAGCAATCCGGAAAAAAGGAACAGGTCGCAGCAATGTTTAACAATATTGCAAGGCGATACGATTTCTTAAATCATTTTTTATCTCTTGGTATTGATAAAATATGGCGCAAAAAGGCTATAAACTGCCTAAAAGATATTAATGTTGGACAAATTCTTGATGTTGCAACCGGAACAGCCGACCTGGCAATCGAATCATTGCGGTTAAAGCCTAAAAAGATCATTGGTATTGATATTTCAGAGCAAATGCTCGAGATTGGCAAACAAAAGATCCAAAAGAAGAATATTGATCATATTATCACTCTACAAAAAGGCGATTCAGAAAATATCAATTTTGACAATAATACATTTGATGCTATTACTGTTGCTTTTGGTGTGCGTAATTTCGAAGATCTTACCAAAGGGCTGGCGGAAATGTATAGGGTGCTTAAGCCAAAAGGAAGAGCTGTAATACTTGAGTTTTCGAAACCTCATAAATTTCCGGTAAAACAGTTTTATGCTTTTTATTTTAAAGCAGTTTTGCCTTTAATCGGGAGAATGGTTTCTAAAGACAATTCGGCATATACGTATTTGCCCGATTCGGTTATGCAATTTCCCGAGAAAGAGGATTTTTTAAATCAGCTAAAATCTGCAGGATTTACAAACTGCAGTTACAAATCACTTAGCTTTGGTATTGCAACTATTTACATAGGTAATAAAGAATAACAATTTAAATTGATAATACTATATTTGTAAAATCAGCGTTTTAAATTTCAAACTTATTTTTGTGAAAAAGCTTTTATTCATCTTATTTATAGTTATCTCCCAAACCTCCTGGGCACAAAAAGAGTTTGCATACAATTACCAGGAAATTGATTTTAAAGTGCTGCATTTTGGATTTACTGTTGGGTTTAATACCATGGATTTTGGAATCACTCCTTCCATGAAGGTTAATGGGACAGACACTTTAATACCTGAGCTAAATAATCTTTCTCCTGGATTTCATGTAGGTGTAGTCTCAAGTTTACGATTGTCCGATCAGTTTGATTTTCGGTTTCTACCCGGTATTACATTAGGACAACGAAATGTTTTGTTTTATAATAAGATTGATGGCTTGAATGTTTTTGATAAAGAGATGAGTATCGAATCAACCTTTATCGATTTGCCTTTTCTTATCAAATATAAGGCCGACAGAATTAAAAACCATCGTCCGTATCTAATTGGTGGGGTGAATATTAGGAATGATATGGCTCGTAATAAAGAATTTAATGAGGATGAACAAATTTATATCAAACTAAAACCCTTCGATATTTATTACGAAGTAGGATTTGGATTAGATTTTTATATGACATTCTTTAAGCTTTCGGCTGAATTAAAATATTCTGTTGGAACCCGTGATGTTGTTTCATCAGATGCATCACAGGATTACCCGGAATATGCAAACTCTATTGATAGCTTTAAGTCGCGCCTTCTTATGTTTTCGCTCCACTTTGAGTAATAAATGCTCTGCGCCTGAACTCCGAACAAACAATCGCTGTTGCAACAGAAATATTTAACGATTCTGACGTCTTTTTATCTTCAGGATAATTAGGAATAAACAACTTCTTATTAACCAAAGGTTTTATTTTATCCGAAATGCCATGCGATTCGCTGCCCATTATAATAAATCCTCTTTCGCTAAGTGATTCATTATAAATTGTATTGCCTTCGAGAAATGTGCCGTAAATATTAAAATCAGGATTTTTTTTAACTGAATTGATTAATACAGTAAAATCAACATAGTGCACTTTTACACGGCAAATAGCTCCCATAGTTGATTGTATTACTTTCGGATTATATTGATTAACACTATTCTCTGTACAGAAAAGATGTTGTATTCCAAACCAGTCGGCTATTCTGATAATGGTTCCCAGATTTCCTGGGTCATTTATATCATCAAGCAAAAGACTAAGTTGTCCTGCAACTTCATCAATATTGTATGTGTAAATGGGTTGCTCTGCAATAATAAAAACCTGATTGGGTGTTGATAATGAACTTATTTTTGATAAATCACTTTCGGTAATTTCATCAACTTCTGCTTTACAACTTGTTAATTTGTTCGAGTTTGATTCTAACCAGCTTTTTGTAGCAAGTATATTCGTAATTTTAATGCCGGAGTTTAACAGTTCGTCAGCTAATTTTTCGCCTTCAGCAAAAAACAACTTATGTATTTCACGGTATTTGCTTTTTTTTAACGAATTAATGAATTTAATTTTATTTTTGCTGAACATGATTATTATTTAATTTGACTTTGTATAGTGTAAAAATATATAAAATTAATTTTTCAATCCTTCTCCCTAAGGCAAATAATGTCCGCTGGATAAGAAATGTTGCTTTATTACTCATTTTTTCGGCTCTAGTATTTTCATGTAGCCCTACAAAACGTGTTGCGGAGACCGATTATCTCCTCGATAAATCTAAAATAAAGGTTGATCAGGGCAAAGTTAGTAAAGAGGAGCTTAAAAAATATATACGCCAAAAATCGAACAAAAGAATTCTTGGTCTGCGGTTTCACCTCTGGCTTTATAATATGGCCAATCCCGAAAAAGAAAAAGGAATAAGTGGCTGGCTACGTAAAATAGGTGAGGAGCCAGTTATTTACGATGAGTTTTTAAAGACCAAATCTACTGAACAACTTACTGGATATCTTCATAGTAAAGGGTTTTATGGTGCTCAGGTTGATGATACTGTGCATTATAAGAAAAAACGGGTAAAAGTAAATTATCACATTACCACAAATGAACCCATAATTATCCGAAGTTTAAGTTATCTCATTCACGATAAGGAAATTGAATCGATCGTGATGCACGATACTCCTAATTCTTTGATTAAAATTGGTGCAAATTTCGATACCGATATGCTGCAGGAAGAAAGGGAGAGGTTAGAGCAATTGCTTAAACAAAAAGGATATTACAATTTTAACAAACAATTTATTAATTATCTGGCCGATAGCGCATCAAATAATTTAATGGTTAACCTTACTCTGGTTATTAAAAAGTTTCAGCAGGTTGATTCCAATAAAGTAACTATTCATAGAGATCATAAAAAATATCAGATAAATAAAGTATATGTTATAACCGATTTTGACCCGCGACAAGCATTGCAGCTTAAAGAAAAGTACTATAATATCTTCGATACAATCTATGATCGGGGGATTTACTTTGTTTCGAAACCTTCCGAAAATTTAAAGCACAAAGTAGTTTTTCAGGCTAATTTTATCCGAGAGGGCAGTCTTTATAATATCGAAAATGTAAATAGCACTTATCAGCATTTAAATTCATTACAGATTTTTAAATTGATTAATATCCAGTTTAACGAGATCGATTCATTAACTAACGATAGTTTAAACCTTGGTTATTTAAATTGTGTAATTCAGCTGAGTAAATACTATTTGCAATCATATACTGTTGAGCTTCAGGGAACAAATTCATCAGGAAATATAGGTGTTGGAGGAAACGTTTTATATCAACATCGCAGTTTATTTGGTGGGGCAGAGGTAGTTGATTTTAAAATCAATGGTTCTGTTGAAACTTTAAATGAAAATATCCGCAACATTAAGAATACACTCGAATTAGGTGGTGATATTACTGTAAATATCCCCAAATTTGTGTTACCTATATTCCGGGCCGAAGATTTCAGCAAAAAACATAAACCAAAAACCCAAATATCGGTTGGTTATAATTACCAGGATAGACCTGATTATCAAAGAACAATTGCGAATTTCTCGTATGGATATGCTTGGGAGGAAAGTAAAGTTAAACGGCATATTTTCAGACTTGTAGAGATTAATGCAGTAAAACTGCCATTCGTTACTGATAATTTTAAAACATATATCGAAAAAACATTGCTTTCGTCTAGTTACGAAAACCATGTGGTTTCAGTTACCAGTTATAGCTTTATCTATAATAATCAGGACATTAAAAAGAATAGCGATTTCAATTATTTAAGGGTAAATACAGAGCTTTCCGGAAATCTTCTTACAACCATTAATAGCATTTCTGATGCTCCAAAAGTAGATGGTAGTTATCAGATTATGGGGTTGCCTTATTCACAATACTTTAAAGCCGATATTGATTTTCGTTATTATCAGATATTAAATGAGACCAATAATTTTGTTTATAGAATATTTTTGGGCGGAGCAGTACCTTACAGCAATTCTAAAACAATACCATTCGAAAAGCAATATTTCTCAGGTGGAGCAAATAGTATACGAGCTTGGAATGTTCGCGATTTGGGCCCTGGCTCATTTAACGGCGATACTCTCTCCAGATATCCTAATCAAACCGGCGATCTAAAACTTGAAATGAACTTTGAATACCGGTTTAAATTATTTTGGATTTTAGAATCTGCTTTGTTTTTAGATGCAGGAAATATTTGGGCTATTAAAGAAGATAACCGCGAAGGAGCGTTCTTTAAAAAAGATCAGTTTTATAAAGAAATTGCCCTCGGTACAGGTCTTGGATTTCGTTTCGATTTGTCATTTGTAATTCTTCGTCTTGATATTGGATTAAAACTCAGAGATCCTTCATTACCGGAAGATAGTCGCTGGATCGTAGGAAACAGATCATTCATGAGAGATGATCTGACATTTAATATCGGTATCGGATATCCATTCTAGTAGTCAGATTATTAAACCATGTTATATAACTGATTGTAAAACGTATTTTTATTTTGTACCTTTGTAAATAACTGGTAAAAATTTAAAATATAAGGTTATGACGTATAATAAAATTATTGAATTACTAGGAAAAGATGCGGATTATCTTTTAAAGCATAAAAGTAAGACCATCGATAAAAACCAACTTCATCTACCTGGTCCCGATTTTATCGAGAGGGTTGTTTATCATTCAAACCGTTCACCACAATTGATGGGTAATATGCAGCAAATGTTTAACCATGGCCGATTAGCTGGTACTGGTTACATGTCTATTTTACCTGTTGATCAGGGTATTGAACATACTGCAGGAGCTTCTTTTGCTCCAAATCCAATGTATTATGACCCTGAAAATATTGTAAAATTGGCAATCGAAGGTGGTTGTAATGCTGTTGCTTCTACTTTTGGTGTTTTAGCGGCAGTTTCCAGAAAATATGCCCATAAAATTCCTTTTATAGTTAAGTTAAACCATAACGAGTTACTGACATATCCTAATAAATTTGACCAAATAATGTTTGGCTCTGTTGAAGAAGCATGGAATCTTGGTGCAAAAGCTGTTGGTGCTACCATATATTTTGGCTCGGAAGAATCAAATCGCCAATTAATTGAAGTAGCAGAAGCTTTCGAAAGAGCTCATGAGTTGGGTATGGTTACTGTATTGTGGTGTTATACTCGTAATAATGCTTTCAAAAAGGATGGTGTTGATTATCATACAGCCGCCGATTTAACTGGTCAGGCTAATCATCTGGGAGTAACAATACAGGCTGATATCATTAAGCAAAAATTACCCGATACTAACGGTGGATTCAAAGCCGTAAATTTTGCTAAAACACACGAAAAAGTATATACACAATTAACCACTGAACATCCAATTGACCTAACAAGATATCAAATTGCAAACAACTATATGGGCCGTTCTGGATTAATCAATTCCGGAGGAGCATCATCAGGCGCATCTGATCTAGCCGAAGCCGTTTTTACAGCTGTTGTTAATAAAAGAGCAGGTGGTATGGGGCTTATTTCTGGCCGTAAAGCATTCCAACGCCCAATGAAAGAAGGTGTTGCTTTGTTAAATGCAATTCAGGATGTTTATTTAGCATCAGAAATTGATATAGCATAATCGAAATAAAAATTATAATTTTGAGCAGCCTGATTCTTTAGGCTGCTTTTTTTATCTCGTTTAGTATTGTTAGATTACAAATTAATAAAAAAGAAAATATGGTAAAAAAATTTAGATCCGGAATATTATTTGGAGACGAAGTAACTCATCTCTTTGAATATGCAAAAGAAAAACAATTCGCATTACCGGCAGTAAATGTTACAGGTACAAATTCTATAAATGCAGTATTAGAAACTGCTCGAGATATTAATTCTCCTGTTATTATCCAGTTTTCAAATAGCGGAGCTGCTTTTATAGCAGGTAAAGGACTTTCAAACGAAAATCAAAATGCAAGTATTATTGGTGCAATTTCTGGAGCACATCATGTACATCATTTAGCAAAGTATTATGATGTACCGGTTATTCTTCATACCGATCATTGTGCTAAAAAACTCCTTCCTTGGGTTGATGGATTAATTAAAGCAGGTACAGAATTTTATGAGAAAAATAAACAACCATTGTTTAGTTCACATATGCTTGATTTAAGCGAAGAGCCATTGGCAGAGAATATTGAAATATCAGCAACTTATCTAAAAAAGTTGAAAGAATTAGGCATGACCCTGGAAATTGAATTAGGGGTTACTGGCGGAGAAGAAGATGGAGTAGATAATACAAATGTCGATTCTTCAAAATTATATACTCAACCTGAAGATGTGGCGTATGCTTATGAAAATTTAATGAAAATCAGCCCAAACTTTACCATTGCAGCATCTTTTGGTAATGTTCATGGCGTTTACAAACCAGGAAATGTTGTATTAAGCCCTGAAATACTTAAAAAATCCCAGGATTTGATTCAAAAGAAATTTGGAACCAGACAAAAACCGGTAAACTTTGTTTTTCATGGAGGATCAGGTTCTGAAAAAGAAAAAATTGCTGAAGCGATTAGCTATGGAGCAATAAAAATGAATATTGATACCGATTTGCAATGGGCAATGTGGAAAGGTATCTTAGACAATTATAATAAAAACCAGGGTTTTCTTCAAAGCCAGATCGGAAATCCAAAAGATCCCGATGGACCCAATAAAAAATTCTATGACCCAAGAGTATGGTTGCGCGAAGCAGAAAAAAGTTTTATTAATAGGCTCGCTGAAGCTTTTAAAGATCTTAATGCAGAAAATAGAAATTAAAATGTTTTATATTAATGATAAAAGCAGTGTCAAAGGATGCTGCTTTTTTTATTTCAACATAAACTTAAATTTTGCAAATAAAGTCTAAATTCGTAAAATTGTTAACCGTTTAAAAACCCTTAAGATTAATTTTGGCTGATTTTGATGTTTCTAAGCGCAATAATTTATAAAAGAGGGATCATGTAATTATTGCTTAAGTAAATTCAGTAGTCGAAACGACTTTTGTGAAAAACGAAATTAGAGAAGTGGTTTTTAAAATTACCGATTTTTTTTTTGATACTAACACCTGATTTGTTAATGTTATAAGCACAATCATAACATCATTAATTTATTAAAAAAAAGCTGATTGAATGGTTAAAAGGAGGTTTATTGAGATTTTTACTTTTACCAAAAAAGAGAGGAACGGAATCTTCATTCTGATTCTGATCCTGATCATAATTATTTGTTTCAGATTTGTTATTTTAAAACAAAGAGATATAGCAATAAACACCGAAAATGAAGAGTTTTTAGCTGAACTTTCCAGGTTCGAAGAATCCTTAAAACTAAAAGAAATCCATCCCGAAAAGGATTATTCTACAAAACAAACTACTGAAGAATGGAAAGCTCCTCATGCTCCATTTTTATTCGATCCAAATAGTTCTGACAAACAGGAACTTCAAAATTTGGGATTTACAGAAAAACAAATATCAACAATTATAAAATACAGAGATAAAGGAGGAAAGTTTAAAAATAAACAAGATCTTTTGAAAATATACGGAATATCAAGAAATCAATACAATTTTTTGGAGCCGTACATACAAATTAAACCAACTGAAAATATCGCTTCTTATTCCAAAAAAGAATTCGAAAAAACAATAAAAATCACATTTATTGAAATTAATTCAGCAACAGAGTCCGATTTAGTTGAGCTTAACGGAGTTGGAGAATCGTATGCCAAAAGAATATGCAAATATCGCGAAATACTAGGCGGATTTCATTCAAAAGAACAGCTTCTCGAAGTATATGGAATGGATAGTACCCGATACAACCAATTAAAAGATCAGTTTTTTATCGATACATCATTGATTGTTAAACACGATATAAACCTTATAAAATATAACGATCTGATTAAAAGACAATATCTGAATAAATTTCAGGTTCAGGCAATTTTAAAATATCGCGAATTAAACGGACGAATTAATAATTTAAACGAACTTGTCGAAAACAAATTAATACCCCAAAGCGTTTACCATAAAGTTAGCCCTTATCTAATAATTAAATAATTTAACTAGTGTTTTTTTTGACTTTAATAAATAAATAGCATACATTTATTAGGTAAAATGATAAGTTTGTACTTAAAAATTAAAAATTAACTAATTAATTATCAAAAAATTATAAAATATTAGTTTTTTTTTGCTGATATTCTTTGAAAAGTGAGTTTTAAATTAATATTTTTGCGACTCTAAAAAAAATTGAAAAAAATTATGATAGTAGTACCATTAAAAGAAGGCGAAAACATCGAAAGAGCGTTAAAGAAGTTTAAACGAAAGTTTGAAAAAACTGGTGTTGTTAAAGAATTAAGAGACAGACAGGCATTTACAAAACCATCAGTTCGTAAGAGAGAACTTCTTAAAAAAGCTATTTACATCCAACAAATGCAGCAGAAAGAAGAATAATGCATTTAGGGTAAGTATTCTATCCTATTAGGATATTTTTACTTTTAATATTTAAAAAACCCTATATGTATAATGATCTTTTTCTAAAATACTTACAATTCGAAAAGCGATTTTCAATAAATACAGTTAAATCATATTCTAATGATTTATCACAGTTTGTGTATTTCATTGAAAATCAATTTGCTATTTCAGAACCTGATAAAGCCAACGAAAAGGTAATCAGGTCCTGGATCGTTTATTTAATGGATAATGGTTTTTCTCCTATCACGGTTAACCGCAAAATATCTACACTTAAAACTTTTTATAAATTTCTTACCATTCAGGGGTTTATCCAAATAAATCCGATGGATAGAGTGGTGTCTCCAAAAGCCAAAAAGAAAATTCCATTGTTTGTTGAAGAAAAGCAGATTGCTATACTGCTCGATGATGTATCATTTGTCAAAGACTTTTCCGGAATTCGTAATCGAGCAGTAATCGAAACATTTTACAATACAGGGATCCGACTTTCTGAGCTTATAGGACTAAAACATAAAGATATTGATCTGTATAACAATACAATAAAAGTTTTAGGAAAAAGACAGAAAGAACGAATAATACCCATTCATTCGGCTTTTGCCAAATCTTTAAAAGATTATGTGCAATCTAAAAGCTTAGAATTTGGAAATTTAGAGCATGATTGTTTTTTTGTAACAGATAAGGGCGAAAAACTTTATGAAAAAATGGTCTATAGAATTGTAAATAAATATTTATCAATGGTTTCGACTATCGATAAAAAAAGTCCCCATGTTTTGAGACATACCTTTGCAACCCATATGCTCAATCATGGTGCCGACTTAAATGCAATAAAAGAATTACTTGGTCATGCAAATCTGTCGGCAACACAGGTATATACACATAATACGTTTGAGAAGTTAAAAACAATTTATAAACAAGCCCATCCACGGGCATAAAAAATGGAGGAATCATCATGGACATTAAAATTCATTCGATTCACTTTGATGCTGACGAAAAACTAATTGAGTTTGTAAATAGTAAAGTTAAAAAATTCGTTCAGTTATACGACAACATTATTGAAGCTGAAGTATTTTTAAGATTGGATAAAGACTCTAGTACTGAGAATAAAGTAACAGAAATAAAATTGAGTATTCCGGGTAATGATCTTTTTGCAAAAAAACGAAGCAAATCCTTCGAAGAATCGACCGATAATGTTGTTGATGCATTAAAGCGGCAACTAAAGAAAACAAAGGAAAAGCAAAGAGGTAAATAATGATTATAAAAAAACCAATAAATTTCATAAGAATTTATTTGCGTAATAAATAAAAATTTATACATTTGCAAACCGATTTTGGAAGTATTTTCCAAAATCGGCGTTCTTTTATTGCCGATGTAGCTCAGTTGGCCAGAGCAGCTGATTTGTAATCAGCTGGTCGGGGGTTCGAATCCCTCCATCGGCTCGGTAGTTAAGTTTGTTGGGGAGATACCTAAGTGGCCAACAGGGGCAGACTGTAAATCTGCTGGCGTACGCCTTCGTAGGTTCGAATCCTGCTCTCCCCACAATTACAAGTAAGAAGACAAAAGTTAAAAGATAAAAGTAAACGAAATAGTTAAATTTTATTTTTTCCTTAATCTTTAAACTTGAAAACGCGGGAGTAGCTCAGTTGGTAGAGCATTAGCCTTCCAAGCTAAGGGTCGCGGATTCGAGTTCCGTCTCCCGCTCTATTCCTTGCCGATGTAGCTCAGGGGTAGAGCACTTCCTTGGTAAGGAAGGGGTCATGGGTTCAATTCCCATCATTGGCTCAATATTGTTGTTTTTAAAAGTGAATGTTATTATAAATTATCTAATTATCTAATATTTGGAGTTATGGCTAAAGAAAAATTTGACAGGTCCAAACCACACGTAAACATTGGTACTATTGGACACGTAGACCATGGCAAAACCACTCTAACTGCTGCTATTACAACAGTTTTAGCAAAGAAGGGTTTGTCAGAAGTAAGAAGTTTTGATTCAATTGATAATGCCCCTGAAGAAAAAGAAAGAGGTATTACAATTAATACATCTCACATTGAATATCAAACAGCTAACAGACACTATGCTCACGTAGATTGTCCAGGACACGCTGACTATGTTAAAAACATGGTTACTGGTGCTGCTCAGATGGACGGCGCAATTATCGTTGTTGCTGCTACTGATGGTCCTATGCCTCAAACACGTGAACACATCCTTTTAGCTCGTCAGGTAAACGTACCTAGACTTGTTGTGTTCTTAAACAAAGTGGATCTGGTTGATGATCCTGAGCTTATTGAATTAGTTGAAATGGAAGTTCGTGAATTATTAACTTTCTATAAATTTGATGGTGATAATGCTCCTGTAATTAAAGGTTCTGCTCTTGGTGCGCTTAACGGTGAGGCTAAATGGGAAGATAAAATTATGGAGTTAATGGATGCAGTTGATTCTTATATCGAATTACCTCCACGTGAACGTGAAAAACCTTTCTTGATGCCAGTTGAAGACGTATTCTCGATTACAGGTCGTGGTACAGTTGCTACTGGTAGAATTGAAACAGGTGTTGTTAACACAGGTGACGAATTGCAAATTATTGGTTTAGGTGCTGATAAAATCAAAACAGTTTGTACTGGTGTTGAAATGTTCCGTAAAATTCTTGATACTGGTGAAGCTGGTGATAACGTAGGTTTATTATTAAGAGGTATTGATAAAGACCAGATCAGAAGAGGTATGGTAATTTGTAAACCAAATTCAATTACTCCTCATACTAAATTTAAAGCTGAGGTTTATATCCTGAAAAAAGAAGAAGGTGGACGTCACACTCCATTCCATAATAAATATCGTCCTCAGTTCTATATTAGAACTCTTGACGTAACAGGTGAAATCATGTTACCAGAAGGAACTGAAATGGTTATGCCAGGTGATAACTTAACAATTATTGTTGAATTAATCACTCCAGTTGCTGTTAACCAAGGATTACAGTTCGCTATCCGCGAAGGTGGAAGAACAGTAGGTGCTGGACAGGTAACTGAAATAGTAGAATAAATAACTATAAAAAGGAGATTCGTATAATATCGAATCTTCTTTTTAATACGGGTGTAGCTCAGCTGGTAGAGCAGTGGTCTCCAAAACCAAAGGTCGTGAGTTCGATCCTTACCACCCGTGCAAATTTTAAAAAGAAACATGAAACTTAAGATCTATTTTCAAGAAGCATTTAACGAACTTTTTCACAAAGTATCATGGCCAACTTGGTCAGAATTACAAAGCAGTGCATTAGTAGTTATGGTTGCTTCGTTAATCATCGCAATAGTTGTATTTGTGATGGATTATAGTTTTCAAAATCTAATGGATATCATTTACGGTTTGTTCTATTAATAAGAAGAGACATGACTGAAGTTAACAAAAAGTGGTATGTACTCCGTGCTATTGGTGGAAAAGAGAAGAAAGTTAAAGAATACATCGAAAGCGAAATAGCACGACTCAAACTACAGGAGTATGTTTCTCAGGTATTGATTCCGACAGAAAAAGTTTACCAGATCAGAAATGGGAAGAAAATTTCGAAAGAACGAAGTTTTTTCCCTGGTTACATTCTGATCGAAGCAGCTTTGGTTGGAGAAATTAGTCATATCCTGAAAAATGTACCTAATGTAATAGGCTTCCTTGAGTCTGAGGGTGATAATCCAACGCCGTTGCGTCAGTCAGAAGTAAATCGTATACTTGGTAAGGTTGATGAGCTTGCCGAGAGCGATGAAGAGTTGAATACACCTTATTATGTTGGAGAAACTGTAAAAGTTATTGATGGACCATTCAATAGTTTTAATGGTGTTATCGAAGAGGTTAACGAAGAGAAGAAAAAACTAAAAGTTATGGTTAAGATCTTCGGACGAAAAACCCCATTAGAGTTAAGTTTTATGCAAGTTGAGAAAGAGTAAATTTAAGAACAAACTAGGATTATGGCTAAAGAAGTTGCAGGATTTATAAAATTGCAAATTAAAGGTGGCGCTGCAAATCCATCACCTCCAGTAGGACCTGCATTAGGTTCAAAAGGTGTGAATATCATGGAATTTTGCAAGCAGTTTAATGCAAGAACTCAGGAAAAAGCCGGAAAGGTTATTCCTGTAGTAATAACTGTTTATAGCGACAAATCTTTCGATTTTGTTACTAAAACCCCACCGGTAGCTGTTCAATTACTTGAAGTGTCTAAATTAAAATCAGGTTCAGCTGAACCCAACAGAAACAAAGTTGCTTCTGTTACCTGGGAACAGATCCGTGCTATTGCACAGGATAAAATGGCCGATTTAAATGCCTTCACGATTGATTCAGCTATGAAGATGGTAGCCGGAACTGCCAGAAGTATGGGTATAACCGTAAAAGGTGAATTTCCGGGTAATAACTAACTGTTAAAAATTCGAAAGAAGGTATGACAAAACTTACTAAAAATAGGAA
>JAVEZW010000071.1:0-16014 GCA_034002805.1 Bacteroidales bacterium
ATTTTAAAACTTTCTACGGCAGTAACCCAAAGTCCTGCATCTATTGTTATTACGGATCTTAAAGGAAATATTGAATATGTAAATCCACAATTTACTAAAATAACGGGGTATGGAAGTTCTGAAGCTCTTGGTAAAAACCCACGGATCTTAAAATCAGGATATACATCACATGAAGAATACGATAAGCTATGGAAGACAATTACATCAGGAGGAATGTGGAAAGGAGAGTTTCATAACAGAAAAAAAGATGGTACGTTATATTGGGAGTTGGCCACCATTAGCCCAATTATTGACGAAACAGGTAAAATTATTCAGTATATAGCAGTTAAAGAGGATATTACAGCAAGAAAAGAAGCTGAGGATGCCTTAAAATTATCAGAAAAGGAACTAAAACATGCTAATGCTACAAAAGACTTATTTTTTTCAATTATAGCACACGATTTAAAAGGCCCGATTGGTAATTTTGTTCAGTTTTTAGAGTTAATTACAGTAAAAGCTAATGATTACACTGAATCAGAAAAAGAGGATATTATAAAAACCTTATATGATTTATCGATAAAAACAAACGATTTGCTCGAAGATTTGCTGCTTTGGTCGAGGATACAAATGAACAAAATAGATTTAACTCCTGAAAAAAACAATTTGTTAAGGATTGCAAACTCATCAATTGCGATAGTAAAAGAGAATGCAAAGAAAAAGAATATCGAAATCATTAATTTAATTGATGAAAATACAGAATTCTTCGCCAACGATACCGCTGTTAAAACCATTCTTAGAAATCTATTATCAAATGCCATAAAATTCTCAAATCGACAATCGAAAGTTACTCTTAAATCAACACCATATCCTATTAATAATAAATTTATTGAAGTTACTATTACTGACCATGGAGTTGGCATTTCATCAGAAATTATCGAAAAACTATTCCGAATTGAAACAAATGTTACTACCTACGGTACCGAAAAGGAAAAAGGAACAGGTTTAGGTTTAATCCTTTGTCGCGAACTTGTTGAGAAAAATGGTGGCCGAATTTGGGTTGAAAGTATCGAAAACGAAGGCAGCACATTTCATTTTACTATTCCAGCTAATTAACTTACTAACCTAACTTATTATTTTTCAACTATTTAATTAAATTAGAAATAATATTTTAAATTTTTTGTTTAATTTTTTTGTTTATTATTTAAACATTATTATATTTGTATTGTTTAATATTTAAATTAAAAGATAAAACATGAAATCAATTATAGTAACCATCTCAATAATAATAACACTAGCATTTAATTTGAATGCAAGTGAAAAATTTAATAGTAAAGCTGATATTCAATTAAAAATGTATAAGGCTTATGTAACCGATAACACAGTACAATGGCTAGATGCAATGAATGAGCTTGAAAAAACTTATCTGCAAACTAAAAGCAAAAGCAATTTATACGATCTTACCAGAAGTCAGTATGGTTATATCGGTTTATTAATTGATAGAGCAGAACTCGAAAAGGCAAAAAAAATACTTCCGAAAGCAGAACAGAATGCGCAAAAGCTTGTTAACGTAAATCCTGAATCAGTAGATGCGCATGCACTTTTAGCAGGCATTTATGGATTTAAGATTATTTTATATCCAAATTATGTAATAATAAACGGTCCAAAAGGAAAAAATTATATTGAGAAGGCTTCATCAGGAAAAAACAGCTCAGCATCAGTAATGATTGAGATGGGAAACTATGCATATCATACACCTTCTATTTTAGGAGGAAATATAAACGATGCTATAGAATATTATAAAAAGGCCATCAGATTTATGGAAACCAAAAAAACTGATAAAAATAACTGGCAATATTTAAATACGATGGTTTGGTTAGCTATTTCGTACGATAAGATAGGTAAATACGATCAGGCAATTGAGATTTTAAAAACTGTACTCGAAAAGGAACCCGAACTGGCATACGTAAAAAACGATTTATATCCACGTATGGTTAAAAAAGAATCGATAAGTAAGACTTATTACAGTATGAAATAAAAATGAAAAATTAAGGTGAAAATCAACCTTAAAATCAATATCAAGGTCTGTAAAAAAATTGGAGCTTTTTAGAAAACTAAAATCTAAAAAGCTCCAATTCAAATTCTAATAAATTGAAATCAGGATTTAATTTCGCCTCCTCCAAAAATAGCAAATCCTTTAATCACAATTTCTTTTCCAACTTCCAAATTTTCGGGTTTTTTGTATCGTTTATCAGAGAATCCTCCAAAAATTGAAACAACATCAACTTTAAGGTTCCAGTTTTCGGGAACAATAATTGTTGATCCACCAAACATACAGAATACATCGATAACATGATTTCCAGGAGCAAGTTTAGAATGAATAAAATCAATTTTTGAACCGCCAAAAATGGCAGTAATTCGACCACCTTTAAAATTCTCGCTTGTAATTACTTTATCGCCGCCACCAAATATTGCTACATCATCAACGTAATCTGAACCAGCAACAGTTCTTCCTGGGTTCATGGGTTTAAAAGATCGAATAATGATAAAAACTCCAATTAAAATTAATAAAACAGGCCAGAATAACCTACGAACAGGATAAGAAATATCAATAAATTCCGGAATTAAAAACACAATCCCAACTATAAGCAAAATCCATCCAGTTGTCTTGTTGTGATCAGAAGATACGAAAATTATACCCAGAACAATAAGGATCATCTGCCACGAAAAAACATAATGCATTATGTTGTGAGGAATAATATCAAATGTTTTTGCTACAAATGCAAATCCGATAAAGATAAGAACAATACCTAATATTGCTCTACCTATGTTTTGTTGTTTTTCCATTCTTGTTACTTTTTATATGATTACTATTTAATTACTTTTCTTTTTTGTGCTTTCGCTCCTTTTTAGGTTTCCAAAATTTGTAATAGGTAAAAATAAGCACAAAAATCAGAATAATAAATGGCCAAAGCTTAAAAACAAACAATAAAAACTGCAGAAAAACACCCCATCCCCGATCTAACGATTTAATTAATAATTGAAAGAAGTTTTTCCCTTTCGATGGTTCGTATTTATAATCCAGTTTTTGGGTTATCATCAGGTGAACAGTGCTGTACGAAACCTGTGAGTTTAAATAATTTAACCGACCTTCTGTTGATTCTATTTCTTCGCGAATAACCCTTAGTTTTTCTTCTATTTCGAGAATATCTGTAATTGATTTTGCCTGCACGAGCAATTGCGAATATCTTTTTTCGATACTCTTTTTGTTTTTTAAACGTGCTTCAATATCAATAAACTCTTCGGTTACATCATGAGATGAAATGTTTTTATATAGTGTTTTTGCTTCGCCATTGTCAAGATACTTCAGGAACTTGTCAAAATTCTGTTCAGGAATACGAATGTTAATATTACAATTTATAGATTGATCGTTATTATATAAGTTATCGTTCGAAATATAGCCATTTAAAGTTCTTACAACAGAATCTATTTTAACTCTAAATAATTTATAATCATCCACTTCAATACCAACGTCTGCATCTCTAATAATCTTCTTTTTGATTGTAGTTGGTTCTTGGATTGAACCTGCCGAAGGTGATATTTCTGGCGAAAAATTCTGTTGTCGTGAAACAGGAACTGCTTCAGATTCAAGAGCCAAATTATAATCCTCCATAGGAATTTCGCTTTGCTTTGAATTGCATGAAAATAAAGCCAGAAAAACAATACAATAAAGTAGTAGATTCTTCATAATCTGTTAATTAAGTTAAACTAATTTTAAACGTAATGATGCCCACTTTTCGTCTATAGAAATCATAGCAACTGCTTTTAATCCATATTCCGAAGATATTTTTACAATAATGTCGCAGTTTATATCCGTTTTAATCTTCGAGGTTCCCTTTGGATAAGCGATCCAGATCATCAGCTCCTTATTATCTTTATAAAGATTTTCGAGAAAATTGATAAGTTTGATTTTGTTCTCAACAAATGCCTGAACAATATTGGTGTTTTTACCAACAGCACGAGTAATAACAACATTTTCGGGTAGTTGACCCATTTTATCAATAAAATCATCGGGAGCGCCAATTAATGCTACTCTATATCCAGATTTAATAAACAAGCGTTGTGAGATCGATTTTTCGGACATAGCGGTTTCAATAACAGGAAATAAATATAACGTATTTTTATTATAAAGTAAAATAGCTCTTTTTAGGCGGGTAAAATAAATTAATACGCAGACTTTACTATGGATAAAACTATTAAGAAAGCAAAGCGATGGTTGTCTCAAAACAAACAAAAAAGTCATTGCGAGTGATCCCGATAACTCCCGAAAGCTTTCGGGACGGGAGAACGAAGCAATCTATAAATATTCAACAACTTAAGATTGCTTCACCTCGTTCGCAATGACTAAAAACTGACTTTTGATTCAGCCTAATTCAAACAATCATGCTGCTTGGGCTTTATCCCCTTGTTTAATTATTAATTAGAAACTATATTTAATTTTAAACATAAACATGTTATAATCTTTGAGCTGAGCGAATAAATTATCACCTTTTCCTTCGAATATAGCTGCTGATAATATTATTTCAGCATCATCGGTAGCTTTATAACCTATTTCGGGAATGTAAGCAATAGCATAATTATTCTTCAGATCAGCCCAATCGGTTACAATAAATCCTCCGCCAATTGGAGCAAACCTAAGTTTTTCGATAAAGAATTTCTTTTCATAACGCATAAAGAAGTAATCATTTAGCTCTTTGCTTCCTTTTTCATGAATAAATCCATGCATATACTGAAGGTTAAGATATGAGCCATCGGCAAAATTATAATCACCACCAACAATAAATTTAAGATAAGGCTTGTCTTTATCAATAAGTAATGAATCATTTGTAATTGTTCCAGGAGGTAAGAAATAAACGGCGGATAAATCATTAACCATGATCACATCTTTTTCGGGTTTAAACAAAGCTGCTTCGGCCCAAACACCAATACCTGCAATACTTGTTGCCATATCAACTCCAAAAATATGAGTGCGGACAAATGAAAGCTGAGAATTAATCTTTATTCCACCATACATATCTAAGGGTATAATCATATTTCGTGAAGAGTACGGCAATCCATCGTATCCCCAAACGTAGCTCAACGAAAAATCAACACCTTTGACAAAACCTTTGAACTTTAAACCTGCAGATGAGCTTTCGGCTAAGTTATATCTTGGAGTTACTACAGAATCCGAGAAACCCATTAAAGTCATCCCGACTGGCAATTCCATCTCAGGAAATAATGCATTTGAAAATATTCCTACAGGGAGATTAGCAGGTTGGAAAAAAGGAATATACACAGCCTGCAAGGAGAAATCGCTGTTAAGATAATAATTAACATTTATTGCATCAGATCCACGGCGGCGACCAAAATCAAGAATATCTTCGAGATCTAACGGATTAAGATTATCGGTTGGATTTAGCTTATCAGCAGTACCCCAAACAATACGCTGGCGACCAATTGTTACGTCTAAATTATCGAATAGAAAACCATATAACTGAATATAAAGCTCCCTGATTTCGAGATTATAAGGATCTACGATGCCCTTGTTATACAAATCGCTCATATGCGCTACATTTGGCAGACCAATATTTCGTAGCCATATTTCACTGTAGAACTTAGAGTTATTGGTTATTTTCTTATCAAATTTTAAAGTCAAACGGTTTTCGTTCCATGCCCAATCGTTACCGGTACTAAGCAAAAATCGCAGATCAGTAAGCAGATCGCCCGTAATAGTCAATTTGGGCTCATCTTGTGCTTTAACTATGTTAAATGATAATAAAAGCACTATAAATATTGAGAAGCTATACAAATGTTTCATATTGATATGATTTAATTAGTTATATTATAACTTGTTACGAGATTATATGTTTAAAGAATCAGTATAAAAGTTTTGTTGTATATGGCTTCGACAGCCTTCGACATCCCGATAGCTATCGGGACAGCCTTCGACAAGCTCAGGCTGACAAAACATTTAGTATAACTGAAATTAAACAAGAAGTTATATTATATTATTGTTTAAGTTTTCTTACTGTAAACTCATCATCACTTAATCCTGAATCGTACTTAATTTCCGACATTTGCATTTTGGTTTTGTGATTCTTCTTGAGGTCAGTCATTTCAATTTCTTCGGCATTCCAATAATTACCAACTTTTTTAAAAGTATATTTTGCCTGTTTAATCTTGTTATTGCCTTTGTCATATAACTCAGTAAATACTGGATAATTATTTGTTTTATGAACACCCATTATCACTTTCGAATAATCAGATTTTCCGATTGGCAACAATTCCAATACATACACATCACCATCTTCTTTAATGAATTTTGGAGTATATTTTTCGGCAAAAGGTTTTGATTCCATATCGTCGTATGAAAAATCAGTGCCTGCAAAATTCTGATTCTTTGCACTTGTTGCTATTCGGCGCTCTTTACCGAAAGCAGGTAAATACAAATACATTACATCATCGGGTAACGACAAAACAGCTATTCCAGCTTGCGATGCGGGTGATGTAAAACGAAACATACGTTTATTGTTACCTTTCTGTTGGATAGTAGCCTCGCGTACTTCTTCCTTACCAGTTTTATCAATTAAAATGATTTTATTTTTACCTGTCATGTCTTTAGGAGAGTACATTACAGCATCCATTTTCTTTAAAATGTCGTTTGCATCTTGTGCATTGGCAGTTAACATACTACCAATTAAAGCGACTAAAAGCGCTATTTTAATCTTACTTTTCATTGTTTTAAATTTTAATTTATTAATTATTTTGCGATTATTTTACGTTTTCTATTTACTAAAATCAATATTACCGGCAATAAGGTCAATGCTCCTGTGCCTGATCCAATCATGCAGATAGCAATTAGTATTCCAAAATGTTGTAAGGGAACCAGTTGAGAAAATATCAATACTAAAAATCCTGCTGCTACAGACAACACATTAATGATTACCGCTTTACCACTTGAAAAAATTGTTTTTTCGATAGCCAAAGCCAGATCGTTATTATTTTCTTTCAGATAATAGTTGAATCCCGAAATAACGTGTATCGAATAATCGACACCGATACCCAGCACAATACTTCCAACAAGTACAGTTGCAATATCGAGAGGAATACCAAATACACCCATACATCCAAACAAAAGAAAAATAGTAGCGATAATAGGTATTGCGGCATAAATACCTTTTGACAAAGACTTTAAAATGACTCCAACAATTAAAATAACCAGTATTACGGCTATGGTTAAACTGCTATAAAGACTACTAACCAGGCTATCGTTTATTTTCATATAAACCGATGTCATTCCGGTTAAGGTTATTTTGCATTCTTCGGTTGAGTTCTCGGCGATAAAAGCATTCATACGATCAAGGTACTTATTGATATCCTCGCTTTTAGAAGAACCAAATCTTGATTGAATTATTCCACGATCCAAATTATCAGATACAATTTGCGGCATAATATCCTGACCATCGAGCAAAAACCAGAGTTGCTCTATTTTGGCTCTTTCGTCGGGAATTTGTTTGCCTTCGCCCATTGCATCGTTCATTTGCTCCACAAGATCGGCCACCGATTGTGTAAATGAAATGTATGGATCTTCTTTCATAAACTTTTCGGTCTTAATCATCGTATTTAATACTTCGGGACTTTGCATATCACCTTCGAACAACACAAATATAGGTGCTGATCCGCCAAATTTCTTTTGCAATATATCTTCGGAGATTCTTGTTTCATTATCTTTTTTGAAGTAATCGGCAATGTTTACGCTAATTTTAATAAGAAATGTACCTCCTATACTTAGAGCGATAAAAATGATCCATGTGGTAAAAATATATTTTGGATGTTTAAACAAAAGATTTACTAATGGTTTAAGAATTACATGCGATAAAATACCTGGTTTTTCAGGTTTGTCAGTTGCAGCAGTTTTGCTGTACATCGAAAAAGCAGAGATAAGGGCAGGAACAAAAAATATGGACAATAAAAGAGCGATGACTGTACCGATGGCTGTAAAAACACCAAAATCCTTAATCATAGTGAGATACGATCCGAATACAAAGGAGAGGAATCCAATTGCTGTGGTAACAGAGGCAAGAATTACTGGTATAATAATATATACAAGAGCACTAATCAATGCTTGTTTCTTGTCAGCTATCTTGTTTAGGTTAATACTATTTAATACATGAATAGTATAAGCACTGCCAACGGCGAGTAACACAACCGGTATGATATTCGAGATAATTGTAAGCTCATATCCTGTCATTACAAGAATTCCGAGTGTCCAGATAATTGCAATACCTGTATTTAGCAATGGAAGAACAACTCCTTTTAAAGATCTAAAGCTTAAAAACAAAACAAGTGCAATAATTATAAATACAATCGGAACAAGCCATACAATGTCGGAAAGGATCAAATTCGAAATATCATCAAGCATCATAGGCATGCCACCAAAATGGATTGTTTCGGGCAAATTTAGAGCAAGAACTTTTGTCCGTATTTCGTTTGCAACACTTTTGTTATCAACATCCTGAAATAATGTAAATACGATTACAGTAGATGTTCCATCTTCCGAAACAATAGAACCCTTGTACAGATCTTTCGATAAAATGTACTTTTTTAAACTGTCTAATTCATCCTGAGTTTGAGGTAAGTTATATTCATCAACCAATTTACCAACCTCAATACCTTCTTCGGTGCTTTTTATATCGATAATATTGGTAATACTCGTAACAGTCGAAACACCCTGAATGAACCGCAAAGTATCAGTAATTTGTTGGATATTCTCAAGCACATCTTTGGTATAAATATTTTCAGTTTCTAAAACGATCAATCCCATGTTATTGCCACCAAACTCCTCACCTATCTGTTTATAAAGCGAAGCTGCAGGATCACTATCGGGTAACGAACTAAAAATATCTGAATTGATTGTTAGGTTCTTCATTTGGTAACCAAAGAAAAGTGTTAACAACAGCACCGTTATTACGATTATCCATCGAAATTTTATAATTGATTTTGCTAATTTTTCCATAGTTAAATTTTTACTCCTTTTATACTTTATTTGTTTTATAGTCAGTTTGTATTAAAAAAATTATTTGGCTAATCCTTTTATTAAAATACCAATCAAATCGTCAAAATGTGATGAATACTTAGGATATTTATTTTGCAAAAAGAAAGGAATCTCTAATCCTTTTAAAATCATAATCAAAATTTCGACTAATACCTCCATATTCATGGTTTTATCAAAATATCCTTCGTTTATGCCTTGTATCAGAATAACTCGTAAATTATCCATCTCCCATTTATCCGCTTCTTTTCTAATATCATCAATAAACTTGTAATGCAGATAAAAGTCTTCTTTAAGAGTTTCGTGATAATTAGCCGCTTTATTAATTAGCTCCATTCGCAGAATTAGGTAGCTTTTTAGTTTACCTATTGCATTGAGCTCAGAATTATTGATAATAACAAGCAATTGCTCTTGTATAGAAATCATTTCTCTTTTTATTACCTCTTTAAATAAGTCTTCTTTACTGGCAAAGTGATAATACAAAGAACCTTTTGCTTTTCGGGCTGTTTTTGCAATATCGTCCATGGATGTTTTTTGAAATCCAAAGCGACTAAACAGCTTATTGGCAACGGTTACGATTGTTTCTTTAGTTTGATCTATTTGCATTTTTATACCTTTTGTACTTTTTTTGTTTTTCGGTACAAAAATAGAAATAATAATTAAATAAAAGTTTAGTTATTTAATAAAAAATAAAAAAACGAGAATTTTAGAAAACAGAAAAAAATTTATTGCTCACACACTTACGTATTGTGATTGCAAATGAACTCTAAAGGGGAATCTGAAGCATTCTTTTCAACCCTACTATAGATTGCTTCACTGCGCCTATCGGCTTCTTTAGCAATGACTTCTTTTGTAGGTTGACAAATCTTCATTATGCCAAAAAAATGGATAGGTTCTTGTAATGACTATTGTTTTTGGTACTGATTATTCGTAGAAGATCTTTAGCTTTTCGCTATTTAACCTTTGTCGGAACCAATTGTTAATTTTTATTTTATCATCGGGCTTGATATTTTTATTCGCAGATAAAATAACAACCGATGACTTTACTGGTGCCGACAGTGAATCTTGGTAATTAAATGACTCAAAATAGGTGCAACCTTGTATATCCGGGTATATGGTTTTTATTTCAAGTAACAATACCTGGCCAAATTTATACTGATTCTGGATACTATCAATTTCTGCATTCTTTTTGTTTAAAGCAGCATTTAAGCTTGATATTTGCTCATTAAGCTCAAATAACTCCATATTTTTTTCATCGCTACTACTAAAAGACAATCCTTGTTCTATATTAATAGTAGCATCCTTGATATTAAAATCCTCAGATTTTCGCATTATGGCAGATTTCTGTTTATCAGAAAGCTTTGTACCGCCATATACTAATACAATTTTATTTAGTTTTGGATCAATAACATGTTTTAACAAGTAATTACCTTCATAAAGCGAAACATTCGACACATATTGACTTGCACTCTGAGCAAATCGTTCCTGTTTTACAAGTTTATATCCGAAATATATACTTGGCAGTAGAACAATAGTAATAACAAATGTTATTGCTCTGTTTATTCGTTTTTTTCTACTCTCATCTACTATGCCTCTGATTGGAAACTGCAACAACTGAGATATCCAAACAGACGCAATGGCAATAAATATGGTATTAATGGTAAATAAATATAATGCACCAAAGAAAAAATCAAGTTGTCCGGTTGCAAGTCCGTATCCTGCTGTACATAATGGAGGCATTAAAGCAGTAGCAATGGCAACTCCAGGAATAACATTACCCTTTTGTTTGCTACTTATTGCAACAATACCTGCTAAACCACCAAATAATGCGATTAAAACATCATAAATAGTAGGACTTGTTCTTGCTAATAACTCAGAATGAGCTGTAGATACAGGGCTTAATGCAAAATATGCGGTCGAAGCTACAAGACTTGAGATTATTGCAAATGCAAAATTCTTTAATGCTTTTCTAAATAAATCATAATCGTAAGTAGCAATACTATAACCCATTGCGTTTATTGGCCCCATGAGTGGTGATATAAGCATAGCACCAATGATAACCGCAGTAGAGTTCATATTTAACCCCACCGACGCAATTATTATTGCAAAAATTAAAATCCATAGATTAGTACCTTTGAATTCGATTCCCTTTTTAATTTCTTCATATACTAAATCAGGGTTTTCAAGTTCAGATTCCAGATTGAAGAAGTGTAAAATCTTTCTAATAATTCCAGATGTTCTCATAATAAAATTATTTTTTTAGGGAAAACAAATAGTTTTATAACACTTGTTTATTCAATAAACACTAACAAATATAGAGCAAATAAAACATAAAAAAATCCAACAGGATTAAAAAAATTGGAATATAAAATTACAATTCGAAATGTAATCCATCGTAGGCAAGTAATATGTTTGGGGGAAGGTTCTTATTAATCTCTTTATGCATTCCCATCTGATGACTAATATGAGTAATATATGCTCGTGCTGGATTGACCTGATTTATAAAATCAATTGCTTCATTTAATGAAAAGTGAGATAAATGTTTTTCTTTTCGTAATCCATTAATGACTAGAACTTTCGTACCAAAAATTTTCGCTTTTACCTCATCAGAAATATAGTTTGCATCGGTAATGTATGTAAAATCGCCAATTCTAAATCCAAAAACCGGAAGTTTATAGTGCAAAACTCGCAAAGGAATAATCTTAACGCCATTTATAAAGAAGGGTTCATCTAACAAATCTATCAAGTTAAATTGTGGAATACCCGGATATTTTTCGTCGGCAAATGAATATGAATACTCTAGTTTAATAGATTTATGAACTCTTGGTTCGGCATAAATATCGATTGGCTTTTTATTAATATAATTAAAAGATCGCACATCATCGAGTCCTGCAATATGATCGCGGTGTTCGTGAGTAATTAGGATAGCATCTACATTAGCAGCTTTTTCACGAAGCATTTGCTGCCTGAAATCAGGACCAGCATCAATGACAATGACTATTCCATCAACTTCGATCAATACAGATGAGCGTAATCGTTTATCATTAGGATCGCATGACTGACAAACTGTGCAATTACATGCAATTACAGGAACACCCTGCGAAGTACCGGTACCAAGAATCCTGACTTTCAAAATCTTACTTTTTTACTAATTCCATCTTTATTGAGAGAAACAAAAGATATAATAATACAATAACGGCTAAAACAGCAGAAGGTATAGCAGCTTCTTTTCCAAACAATGTTAATGCAGTTACAACAGAGAATCCCGAGCTTTTTATCGTGAGCAATAAAACCTGTGAGGTTATTCGCGGCTTTAATGTGGATGTTTTTCCGATTATAAACTCATATAAACTTCCAATAACAAATGTTGCAGATAATAAAACAATACTAATTAAAAGTAAGGTTTTAGGATTACTAAAAAACACATCACGGTTCATACCGACAGCAATAAAAATAAGTATTGCAAAACCCCAGTCAACAACTTTTCCTCTAATTTTATCAACTACTGGAAAAATTTGTTTATGCAGCAAAAACCGTGAAAGCACCATGGGTATTAATACAAGCTTTATCATTAGAATAAATAATGACCATGAACTAACATTTGCTGCTTTCGAAAACAGACCGATAAGAGCAGGTGCAATAACAATTGAAGCCAGAAACGCACCAAAAACACCAATTATAGAATATTTAACATCACCTTTCAGAATGCCGGTAAATGGTATTACGGCAACACCAGGCGGAGCAGCAACAATAACTACAAAACCGAGAAACAATTCTTTTGTAGGCATTAAAAACCAGGCTAAAACCAAAACAACTAATCCAAATAAAATATAATTAAGAAATGTACCTGTAACCATTGGTCTGATAAGATCTTTTACTGGCAATAAAGCTTTTGAATCGATTCCTGTTGTTGAAAAAACCATGGTTAATCCTAATAAAAGAACAGTTGTGCTTCGCAAATGAAAGGCATAATCACCAAAGATTAAACCCATAATAACTGCAAAAATTAAAATTACATTGCGATGCAAAAGAAAATCAACAATACTTTTCATGAATTAAACTTTAATATAAATCTACAGCAAAAAAATATAACTGTTTATCAAAATTAGAATAAATAATGGGTCTGCGAAATCATTATTTGATTGATTTTAATAAGTAACTTTGCATATCATAAACAATTATTATGAACGGAAAATTATACTTAATACCTACAACGCTTGGTGACAGCCCAATAATTAATGTTATACCCAATTATGTTATTGAAATCATAAATCAAACAAATCATTATATTGTAGAAGATGTTAAAACTGCACGCCGTTACCTAATAAAATCGGGTATTAAAACAAAAATTGATGATTTGACTTTTTATACATTAAATAAACACTCATCGCCACAGGAATATGAGTCATATCTCACACCTATTTCAGAAGGTTTTCATGTAGGAATTATATCAGAAGCAGGTGCACCGGGCGT
This sequence comes from Bacteroidales bacterium, assembly GCA_034002805.1. Lineage (GTDB taxonomy): Bacteria > Bacteroidota > Bacteroidia > Bacteroidales > UBA12077 > UBA12077. The sequence goes on from JAVEZW010000071.1 coordinate 13,544, forward strand.
TGCAGATCCTGGAGCTGACATTGTAAAGATTGCTCATGAAAAAAATATTGAGGTTGTTCCGTTAGTTGGACCATCATCAATTTTGCTTTCGGTTATGGCATCGGGTTTAAACGGCCAAAATTTTGCTTTTAACGGCTATTTACCCATTCAGAAGACCGATCGCATTAAAACACTTAAAGAACTCGAAAAAAGGTCTTATATTGAGAAACAGACCCAGTTGTTTATTGAAACACCTTACCGTAATAATCATTTAATTGAGGATATAGTTTCGGCTTGTTCTCCTGATACCATGCTTTGCATTGCTGCAGATATAACTCTGGATACAGAATTTATTAAAACCAAACCTATAAAAGAATGGAAAAAGCAGGTTCCTGACCTGAATAAGCGCCCTGCAATCTTTTTATTATTAAAACGATAAGTAGTATAGATTTTTCCAAAACATATTATTTAAATGGCCCAAAGACCATTTAAAATTATAACTAATAACCCCAGGCTTCCTGCTTACCAGCAGCCAAGAAGTCTGGGGTTATTTTAATATAAATCTTTGGACTTTAGTCCAGTATCGTTATACTATTTTAAAAAGTAATAAGTGGCCTACGTTTTTTCAGATTATTAAATTCATAACTAATCATTAACTCATGTGTTCCGCTATTCATACCCATTAGACTAGTAGTTGAAAAATCATATCCATACCCCATGGTAAGCTGATTGTTAACCTGAACATCGATAAATGCTCCAAAAGCATCACCAATACGATACATTGCACCAAATCCGAATCGTTTATCGTAAATAAACTGCAGGGTAATATCATTAGATGAAGGAGCGCCTGAAACCATTCTGCTATATACAGTTGGTTTAAATTGCCAGTTACTGGAAATCTGCATGTTGTATCCTGCAATTATATAATAATGTCGTTTCAATTCTTTAAACGAAGCTGCATATTCTTCGTCAATAGATGTTTCGAGAAGTTTTGGCACTGAAAACCCAACAAAATACTGCTCGTTATACAAATAAAACCCAAACCCAAGGTTAGGCATTATTTTCTTATCGTCTGAAACAAAATTTGGATCATTCTCATCAATTACAGTTAAATCGTTTATATCAGCACGATAGCTTGTAACTCCTCCTTTAATACCCATTGATAATGTCATTTTTTCGAAAAGAGTTATTCTATAAGCGTAATTCAGAGTAATGTGCGTATTATTAATTGGACCTACCTGATCGGAAACAACTGTTAATCCAGCCCCAATCTTTCTCTGATCAAAAGGAGTATGCACTCCGAGACTAAAGGTTTTTGGAGCACCATCCATTCCAACCCATTGTAAACGGGTTAAGGTGTTAAGGTGTAAAAATCCTTGTGTACCCGCATAAGCAGGATTTATACTTAGCATATTGTAGCTATATTGAGTATAAATTGGTTCCTGTTGTGCTTGTGACGAAAGTCCAATTAAAACAAATCCTATAAAAAAGCTTAATTTTAATAATCCATATTTCATATTCAAATCTTTTTCAAATTATCGTTTAAGGAAAATTGAACCGCTCATTTCTTTATTAATATCCTTAATAGTTATGATGTAGAAATAAGTACCAGTAGGCAATTCATTACCAACAGCCATTGACGCATTTGCCTTACCATCCCAGTTATTCTGATAGCTATTTTCAGAGTAAACCAAGTTACCCCATCGATTGTAAATTTTTATCGACAATTTGCTATATTTTTCTAAACCGAGTATTTCGAATTTATCGTTATATCCATCATTATCAGGCGAAAATGCCTCAGGAATAACTAATCCAAACTTACCATCGTTATCGATATTTGTAAGCTGAAGGCTTTCCATCGAGAACATATCATAATGATTATCGGTACTTGTTACCGCAAAAGACAATTCATATTGAATGTCGCCATCTTTTAAATCGTCATCAAGCCCTGTAACAGTGATAGTTTGTTTTACATTCCAGTTTTCGCTTGTAAATACTATATTTTCAGGCTCAACCAAACCTTCGGTAACATCAGAATTTATTATATTGATGGAAACTTCTGAAACAGGTTCTGTTGCCAATTCAAGTGTAAACTGAGTATTTTCAGCATCCTCTGATGTATTATAATTAGTGATTACCAGAATAATATTAGCTACATCATTATCTTCATTAATCAATGTAACACTTTCAACATTTAAACCACTATAAACCTGATCGGTACTTACCATATTCTGTGTACCTATTCTGTATTCGATGTTACCATCTATAAGATGATCATCAACTCCGGTAACTGAAATAACCTGCGGTGTTGACCAATTGCTTGAAGTAAATGTAACTCTGCCAGAAGAAAGAGTACCTTCAGTAAGATCTTGAGAGCTTAATTCAATTGAAACATCTGCTGTTGGTTCGGTATTTAATACAATAGATAACTGAACTTCTCTCCCATCTTCACTTGTGTTCCCTGCATAGGTAATCGTAGCTCCAGGAAGCGG
>JAVEZW010000072.1:0-15822 GCA_034002805.1 Bacteroidales bacterium
TATGTTAATTCAAATTTCTCAAACATCTGTAAATGGAAATGGGATTGACGTTGATTTTGCCTGTTGGGGTCCATTTTATGCCTTAAATCAAGCAGATTTCATGGACCGTTTGTGTTGTGGAGAATATGAGTTATACCGTTCATCCGGAACTAGTAATACACCAACAGATGGCAATCATACAAATAATATGGGGGGGTATCCAATTAACAACCTTATAGATTGTAGTTGGTCAAATAGTTCAACTGAATGGTGTTATATTCCCAATGCTCAAAGTGGACAATTTTACATCTTATTGATTACCAATTATCATGGACATCCTGGAATGATCGATTTTAATACTGTTCCTCAGTCTCCTGGTGCAACAACAGATTGTTCATTATTAGCTCAAGTATCCAATAATGGACCTGTTTGTTCAGGAAGTACTATACAGTTGACTTGTAATAATCCACAACCTAATGCAACCTATTTATGGAATGGTCCAAATGGATTCACATCTACATTACCCAATCCGATTATTCCAAATGCAACAACTTCTAATTCAGGAATTTACAGTTTAGTAATTACGTTGTATGGACAAAGTTCAGCCCCAGCAACAACTAATGTGATAGTAAATGTACCACCTAATATTGTATTAAGTGGTTCAGCAACAGATATTTGTTTAGGAAACAGTAGTTCTCTGACTGCTTCAGGGGGAACAGGTTATATTTGGAGTAATGGTCTGGGATCAGGAAGTAGCAAAATTGTATCTCCCAATACTACTACTACTTATTCTGTTACCGGGACTTTATCAGGTTGTACAGACACAGCTCAAATTACGATAAATGTATTTCTAAAACCCGTTACACAATTAAGCACTCCAAATCCTAGTTATTGCCCCAATAATGGGCCCATCAATATTTCAACATCAACGACTCTTGGTGGAGGAATCTATTCATACAACTGGGTTGGAAATGGAATTACGAATATCAATAGTAACAATACCCAACTATCAATTAATCCAAATGATTGTAATGAAATTTATAATGTAATCGTAACAGCAACGGATCAATTTGGTTGTTTTGGTAAAGATACTGCTCAATACCACATTATAGATACAACTCCACCAATAATCAATAATCTTCCTTTTCCTATACAAATTGAAAATGGAACATTTCCGAATTATACAATACCTGATTTATCAACTTTAGTCTTAAACAATAGTTCAGACAATTGTTTTGCCAATAATCTGTTGGTTTACAATCAGATACCCGCTGCAGGAACATCAATAACAAATGAGACTTATGTTCAGACAACTGTTTCAGATCCTTGTGGGAATACAAGAACAATAGGAATCAGAGTAATTCTACCTCTTTATGCTTATATTTCAGATTCGGTAAATGTAAGTTGTTATAACGGGAACAATGGAAGTGCCACCATTTCAATTCATGGGGGTATTTCGCCCTACTCTATTATTTGGAACACTACTCCAGTTCAAAATAATGGAACGGCTAGTTCATTATCTGCGGGAACTTATCAGGCATCGATTATTGATTCAATAGGAACTACTTATTCGGTTTCAGTTCTAATTACGCAACCACCTACTATAACACCAACAATTTCAGGGAGCAATATTTTATGTTATGGACAAAATAGTGGAAATGCACAAATTTCAGTATCCGGGGGAGTTCCTCCTTACACCTATTTATGGAATACAGGAGCTAACAGTAACATTATCAACAACATTACAGCAGGAATATATTTTGTAACAGTAACAGATAGTCATAGTTGTACCATCCAAGACACTATAACCATCACGGAACCCTCAATCATCAGTTTAACCTCTAACATTGAAACACCAGCATGTCAAAATAATACAGGAAGTATTCAAATCACTGCAATTGGGGGTATCGCTCCCTATAGTTATTTATGGAATAATGGTATGGATTCTAACTTAATTGAGAATTTAGGAAGTGGCATATATTCTTGTACCGTTACAGATGAAAATGGTTGTTCAAAATCTAAAACGGACACACTCAACATCATTAATCCAATGAGCATTGAGCAAATCTCCTCCATTATGGAAACTTGTGACCTTCAAAATGGATCTATTACCGTTACTATTCAAAATGGAGTACCACCTTATCACTATCATTGGAATAATGGAGTTACAACAGGCACAGATCTAACTAACTTAAATTCAGGTTATTATCAAATTACTATAACAGATCAAAATCAATGTACAGATACAACTTGTATTTTTATAGAGTTATTTGATATTCAAGCATTTATTGAAAGTATTACACCTTCAGTTTGTGGAAGAAATGATGGAGCTGTTTCAATCCGTGTTGAGGGAGGGTCAGGTAATTATGAATTCAACTGGTATAATATTATCCATTTCAACAATAATTATGCTTATAATCTTGCCGGTGGACAATACAATGTATCTATCAAAGACTTAGATTGTATTGACACCATCAATTTCATAATCAATGAAATTCATAAACCAATTGCCTGTTTTGAGACTTCTACAAATATTGGGTTAATGATTAACCAATCTTTTCTGTCTACTAATTGTTCACAATATGCAACTCATTACCACTGGGAATTTGGTGATGGCATATCAAGTTCTAATCAAAATCCTTCCCATTTTTACAATGAATCGGGAGTAAAAGAGATCACATTAATTGCTTCTAACGATTATGATTGTGTTGATTCTGTAAAGAAATCGGTAATTGTTAATGAAGTTTCCATTATCTATATTCCAAACTCATTCACCCCCAACAATGATGGATTAAATGATATTTTCAAACCGGAATGCTCTTTTGTAAGGGAAGATGGTTATTCTTTAAAAATATTCAATCGTTGGGGAGAAGAAATTTTCTACTCTAACGAAATTCTATTAGGATGGGATGGTAACTACAAAGGTCAGGCGGCTCCGGCAGGCACTTATTCCTATATTATTCTTTATGAGAATCTTTTCGGGCAACAATTTAAAAAAATCGGGTCTATTAATATAATCAGATAACTGTTTTTATTCTACATTAACTATGAAAAAAATATATACTTTAGATGGTTTATTTGAAAAAAAACAACATTATTCAGTTTCTAAGCACTGTTTAATCTTGTTTTTTATAATCATGTTCACTTTTTTCTTTTCATTTCCTTTTTCCGGGAAAGCGCAGGATATTGCTATTGGTACCAGCTCTACAACCTCAAATTCTTTACCTTTTTCATCAGCAAACTGGTACAACTATTCTCAGCAAATATATTATCAAAATGAGATCAATCAAATTGGAAAAATTTGTTCTATTTCCTTTTTTTATGCCTCTTCAGAAAACATTAACAGAATGTTAAGTGTTTATATTGGACATACAAACAAATCATTTTTTGCGTTTAATTTTGATTGGGTTCCTGCTTCTCAATTGAATCTGGTTTATTATGGGACAGTAAATTTCACTGATTCAAACTGGGTTACCATCTATTTTGACACACCATTTGAATATAATAATACTCAAAATTTAGTGATCGCCATTGATGATAATTCCGGATTTACCAATATTCTTGGTGGCAATTTTCAAAATCATAACAAATTAAATGAGCGTTCTTTAACAGTTTCAAGTAACACAAATCAAACCATTCAATCCCCTTCCCCGGGTATCAAAAGTACGAATAGAAACAATATTGTTTTTCACTTTTGCAACCCTACACCTATGACCAATACTACTTTAAATAGCTGTGATTTATTATATTCAGATCCGGGTGGACTAAATAATTATACCAATAATGTTGAATATACTCAAACAATCCATTCAGATCCATTAGAATCCGGAGTATTAAATATGCATTTTTTAGAGTTTGCTTTAAATACAGGAGATAGTTTATGGGTCTATAATGGAACTAATATATATAGTTCATTAATTGGATGCTACACTGAAACTAATGCTCCACCAACTTTAACAGCATCAACCCACTCCTTAACTTTTAGATTTAAAAGCGATGGATCTGATTCGAATACAGGATGGCTTGCACAAATCAGATGTCAACCTTGTACTTTTACCCCCACTTCTTATGAATCCCCTTGTTTGTCAGATTCAACTACAGTTACGGGATTTTCAGCCATTCCATTTTGTACTGATTCCGATACAAATGGAGTTAGTTTTCCCAGTACTGTTGGAGGATCTGCTTTTAATGGGCAAATTGGTTGCCTTTCACAAACGCCCAATCCAACTTGGTATTTCATGAAAATTCATGACCCCGGAGATTTGTTAATAAAAATTCATCAGGTGGATAACAATAATAATCCTGCAGACGTAGATTTTGCTTGTTGGGGTCCATTTTACGGTGAAAATCATATTGATTTTTTAAGACGTTTTTGTTGTGGTGAAAGTGAATTATACATCGAACCTACAACTTTTCATATCCCAAACTCTTCATTAGGGGATCATACTAATGATATGGGTGGATATCCGGTAAATAACTTAATAGACTGTAGTAATTTCGGTGGAGCAACAGAATATTGTTTTATTCCTAATGCACAACCCAATGCATACTATCTTCTTCTTTTAATAAATAAAGATGGTTTACCTGGAACAATCTCTTTTGGAACTGTACAAGATTATACTCAAGCTACAACCGATTGTTCATTAATCGCTTTGGCATCAAACAATGGTCCCGTTTGTGAAGGAGAAACGATTTATCTACATTCAAACTTTGCCCCTTCAAATGCAACATTTGTATGGTCTGGTCCAAATGGTTTTTTTTCAACATTACAACATCCTATCATTCTTAATGCCACTGAAGAAAACAGTGGCTCCTATTCAGTCATAATCAGTGCCAATAACCAAGTGTCAGCTCCAGCGACCACTTATGTTGTTGTGCATCCTTATCCTGAGATCACCTTTAATCCTTCCACCCCCTATATTTGTGAAGGAGATTCATTATCAGTTTCAGCATTTGGAGCCTTAAACTACTATTGGCCAAGTTTACTTGACTCAGGTGAAACCCAATTAATTTCTGCACCAATCCCTACAAGTTATACAGTTATTGGTGAATCAAATGGTTGTGCAACGACTGCTTCATTTTTATTAGATGTAAAACAACATCCTACTACTAATATAATTTTGCCTTCAGCAAGTACCATTTTAAACGATTCTATCATTAATGTTTATGCTATTACTAATGGCGGAACACCTGATTATTATTTTGAATGGACAGGGACTAATGTAATTCCTGATAATAATGATTCCATTTCAGTTCCTATTGATTCTACAGATTGTAATTCGATTTTACACTTCTCTTTAACTGTTTTTGATACTTATGGCTGTAGAGCTACCGACCATGATTCTATAGTAGTTTATGATACTATTGCGCCCATTTTTGTATCAACTCCATTTCCTTTCCAACTCGCAGAAATCAATGGTTCTCAATTTCAAATACCTGACTTAACAAATCTTATGTATTCCAATATTTCTGATAATATTTGGGATATTGATATATTAACCATTACACAATCGCCTGTTGCCGGAACAATAATTACAAACAATGATACTGTTACGATAACGATTATTGATCCATGCGGAAATAGTAGCACCATATCGATTCCAATTATCATTCCTTTAAGTAGTCAAATCACATTGATTTCTCCGGTTATTTGCAACGGATCTAATACAGGAATGGCAGTAGTTCAAGGATATGGTGGCGTTCAGCCCTACTCCTATTACTGGAACACTAGCCCAGTTCAAAATAATGACACTGTTTTTAATCTAACCGCAGGAACTTACTATGTTACAATCACTGATTTTTTAAATCAAACAATTATTGATACATTAATACTTAATCAACCTCCTACCTTTACATTATCCATCACAGGGATTACGAACGTGTGCATAGGTGATTCATCAGCCGGTATAACTATTCACGCTTTAGGTGGAATGCTCCCCTATGAATATGAATGGAATATCACTTCTAACGACTCTACTTTAACCAATTTACCTGCAGGATATTACACTGTTACAGTTACTGATGCTCAGGGTTGTTGGGATTCAACTTCAGTCACGATATCCAATTACGATCAACCAACTATAAGCCTTACTCCTAACGGTAACAATGTCTGTCCCAATTTTGGAATGGTGACAACTACTTCTACAATTACTGGTGGATTAGCACCCTATTTTACTTTTTGGGATTGTCATGGCTCGATTATTCAAAATATGCCTCAATTATCCATATTGATTGATTCTACAAACTGCAACTATATCGATACCATGAAATTTCAAGTGATGGATGCTCATGGTTGTATAGCCAGAGATTCGGTATTTATTCATGTCATAGACACAACAAATCCGATATTCACTACTTTACCTATTCCGATACAATATGCTACATTCAATAATCCAAACTATCAGATACCCGACTTTGGTAATTTAATTCAAAACAATATATCTGATAATTGCTGGATACCCTCCCGGATTACGATCACTCAAAATCCGTTTGCTAACACGATAATCAATTCAAACACTTATGTAACTATAACAATTACTGATCCTTGCGGAAATAGTAAGTCAACATGGATAAGAGTCATTTTACCTTTACGGGCTTCTATAACTGACACCAATCATGTAGCCTGTTATGGCACCAATACCGGATCCGCGACAGTAACTGCCTACGGAGGAATTTCTCCATACACATACCATTGGAGCACTATTCCAAGTCAGACTACCAGCACAGCAACAAACTTATTAGCAGGAAATTACACGGTTACCGTAACAGATTCATTGGGCGTAAGTGTGACTACATCCATATTAATCACACAACCTACAAATCTAAGTACTTCTATTTCCGGAACGAATGTTTTATGTAACGGTGGAGCTACTGGAAGTGCCACATTAACAGTATCCGGTGGAACTACACCTTATCAGTTTTTATGGAATGGTGGTGCTACTAGTCAAAACAGAACAAATATTGTAGCCGGATCCTATACTGTAACAGTGACAGATAACAGAGGATGCACTAAAACAAACTCAGTATCCATTACTCAACCCACTGCGATAAATCCTCTAACCTTTTCTCATAATGCATCTTGTAATGGAAATAATGGAGTTTTAACCATAAGTTCTACCGGTGGTGTTGCTCCTTACCAATATCAATGGAGTAATACTGTTCAAAATGACACAATTAGTGGTTTAGCACCTGGCATTTATACTTGTACCGTAACGGATGGAAATAATTGTACAAAAACGATTTCAGATACAATTTTTGAAACTCCAACAATGACTATTGATCAAATGATTACAAATCCGGAAACATGTACTCATATGAACGGTTCAATTGAAGTTGTAGTTTCAGGTGGAAGTGCACCTTACCAATATGCATGGTCTTTTGGAACGTCTCAAAACAGTATTTTAGACCAATTACCAGCTGGAACATATAGTGTTACTGTAACAGATCAGGATGGGTGTACCCAAACGGAAGAGGCAACCATTGAAAACATGATCATACAACTATCCGTAGCCTCTACAACATCTTCGAGTTGTGGACAAAACAACGGAACTGTTACGATTGATGTAGTTTCTGATTTTGTTGATTACACCTTTGACTGGGGACCAATAGTAACTTTTAACGACAATAGTGCATCAAATCTTGCGCCAGGTGATTACAATGTTATTGTTTATTCTGGTGATTGTAGTGTAAACCTTGACTTTACTATTGGTGAGATCCCGGGACCAAAGGCATGTTTTGACATTGTTTTCCCATTTGGGAATGGGATGAATATTCCAATCACTTTTGAAAATTGTTCACAAAACTCAGATAACTGGTATTGGTCATTTGGCGATTTAGGAACTTCAAATATAGAGGACCCAACACACAATTATAATCAAGAGGGTGAATATGTAGTTACTTTGGTTGCTAATAATGAGTTTGGATGTAATGATACTGTAGCACAAATTGTTTCCATTATTGGTGATACTGATATTTTTATACCCAATTCATTCACACCTAATGAAGATGGATTAAATGACGTATTTATTCCAATTATGAGAGAGATAAATAAAACCGGGTATAATTTTAAAATTTATAACAGATTTGGACAGTTGGTGTTTGAAAGTTTCAACATTGAACAAGGCTGGGATGGTAAGGTCAATGGAATTCCTATTGAGATGAGCTCAATTTTTACGTATGTAATCAAATACGAGTACCTAAATGGACGAAAAATGTTAAAAAAAGGGTCAGTTTCACTAATAAAATAATAAATAAATGATAGTAGCTTCTTTCACATTGGCTCATCCTCTAGAAGAATTCAGACAATTATCAGAATATTTAGGAGGTGAAATTGAACGAAACAAATGGTCTTATGATAATTGTTTTATAAAAGGGTATACAGAGTTTTATGAGCTTTCAGAAGGTTTGTTTTTATACATCTATGAAACTTATGCACAACAAAAAATTATGGTAAATCGTTTGCCAAATCTAGATGAAACCTATTTTATAATTAACTTTGACATCTCCGGAATTGATATTTCTGTTGATTCAGGAATACCAATAAACACTTATGGATCGGCAGTTTTTGATGGAATTTTTCTAGCTTCATCTCAGATAAAAGCTTCATTCATCTGGCCTCTTACTAAACAAACAGGAGCTAAAATAATAATACATAAAAAATGGATTGAACAATTTTTTTGTTTCAATCATGATAAAAATTTGCCTATTATTCAGTATTTGATGAATCAAAATAAACCGGTTTATCTTTTTGAATATATGGATTCAAAATCATTAAGTATTGTAAAGGAAATATTTAACATCAAGTTGTCTCCGGATTTTCTTAAAATTAAATTATTAACTTGTACACTTCAATTGATTGAAGTATTTTTTTCAAGGATTAACGATAGAGAACAAACAACATATCAAAAATTTCATCATACAGATCTTGATAAGATATTTAATGCACAGCAAAAATTAATACTTGATTTTTCCAAACCATACCTCAGTATTAAAGAACTTGCTGATATAGCAGGGATGAGCATCAGTAAATTTCAGAAACTTTTCAAACAAGTGTTTGGACAGTCAGTATATCAAAATTATCAATCTTTACGAATGAGGCAAGCTCTTCATTTATTGGAAACAAGCAAAATGAACATCTTTGAAGTTTCTATTCAAGTTGGATATAAACACGCAGGAAAATTTTCCGAAGCATTTTACAAACAGTTTGGCTATCAGCCAAATGAAGCAAAAAAGAACATAACAAATAAAAATATTTAGAGCTAATAAATATTTTTTTGGAGCATTTCCATATTAATTTTCGCAGTATTTTTGTATTAGTTATAACTGCTTATAAAATTATTTTCAATAACTTACATATCTTATTAAAAAATTAAAAAAAAGTAGTTAAAGCTTCTAAGTTTTTAATTTTATCCAATTGAAAAAAACAATACAAAATCAGATAATTTTAACCGAAAAATTATCAAAATGAAAAGAAAGTTTTTAACCCTAATAGTTTTAACTATTACATTATTTACAGCAAATTCACAAACAAAACATGTCGTGTTGGAAGAGATCACGGGTACGTGGTGTTATTGGTGTCCATGAGGTACTTATTTTATAGACTCTTTATCAAAGGTCTATCCAAATTTTATTGCAGTAGCCATCCATTCAAATGATGAAATGATGGACGATGAATATTCATCAGCTTGTGGATTATTATCCGCTCCATCTGCATATATTGATTGTCAAAACACTGAAGAGCCAACTTCAACTTGGTTCGATAAAGTTCAAACTGCATTTAACAACACTCCATCATCAGATATAGAAGTGTTTCCATAATTTAATGCTTCAACACGATTATTAACTGTAAGGTTTAAAGCTACTTTTGCTTCAGCAGTAACTGGAAATTATCGATTAGCAGCCATTATTACAGAAGATGGCATTACAGGTCCAGCACCACAATATAATCAGATAAATTATTATGGTTATAATACAACAATAATGGGTGGTTATCAAACTTTACCAAACCCAATACCGGCTAATATGATTGCATATAACCACGTAGCAAGAAAATTTTTAGGTGGATATACCAGACAAACCAGAAGTGTTCCAACATCTGTATCTGCTGGTGATACTGCAAGTTACACTTTTACTTATACTATTCCTTCAACGTGGAATGAAAACAACATTAAATTAATTGGATTACTTTTTTAAACCTGATAATAGTATTGATAATGCTAATATTAGTTACTATTTAGATGGAAACTCAAATGCAAAACTTCATTTTATTTCAGAGCCATTAGCTACAAGTAATGTTGGATCTCCTTATGTTTTTGATATTTATGCAGCTAATCCTGATGATGATAATTTAACCATTACAGCTATTACTATTCCATCCTGGATTACGGTATCTCCTGTAACAAGATTAGGTTCGATTCATACTAAAGTTTCTTTAACAGGCACACCTACTACAATAGGTAATTATCCTGTTGAAATCATAGTAAGTGATGGTTCCAGAACTGATACTTTAAACTATACTTTAGTTGTGGATGCTAATTTTGACGGAGAATGGATTTTAGCAGGTGATGCAGGTTTTACTGATATTGAAAATAATATGGGAATAGCTGTTGATACCAATGGTGTTATTTATGCGTTGATTGGGAATAATACTATTTGCAATGTATTTCGCAAAGCACCTGATAGTTCTTGGACGAACTTTGGAAATTTAAATGCAACTGGTACTAAAGGTCATATCCGTATTGGATCTGCAGGTTTTACTAATGGTGTTGGGAGCGATTGTTCAATCGCATCACATGATAACACCCCATACGTATTATATAAAGATACTACAGCAATAAACAAGGCTTCTGTAAGATATTATTACATTGAACCTAGTTCTGTAGCAGTTGAAAACTTTACCAATAATAACAATTTAACGATTTATCCAAATCCTGCTACAAATCAAATCACTATTAAAGTTAATGAAACTTCTGACAATTTTGGAAAAATTTATATATACAATATGTTTGGTTCTTTAATCCAAACTGAAGAGATTAATCAAAATCTACAACAAATTAACACCAGCAATTTAAGCAACGGTATTTATCTAATTACGTATGAAAATAATGGATTAAAACAAAATCAAAAACTTTTAATTCAAAAATAGTTAATAATGATAATGTAAGTTTTTAAAAAAGCTCCTAAATTAGGAGCTTTTTTTTTGACAACACGGTCTTGGTAAAATATCTAGCAATATTATTACTTATTTAATAAATTGATATTTAAACATTTGAGTATATTTGTTAAAAAATTATTTTTATAAATAAATATAAAAATAATTTGTAATTTTGAACACTTGAAAATAAAAGCTTTTCGTAAACTAGAAACAGTTTTTCTGTCTCCCAGCCGAAAAGGGAATAATTTAACTTATTGAAAAAATCATATAGTGTTTTGCTATATTAATCATGTTTTTTAAATTAAATTAACACCGACGTGCCCGATGGGATATAACCGGACCAAAGAAAATGAAAAATAAATTACGAATTTTTAGTTTATTAAGTGCCATTTTAATTTTAATGGGTTCATGCACAACGGAAAAGTTTTATTCTTATGACGAAAGCACTGCTCGTTATCTTTCTCCTGAAATTAGTGGTTTTGTAACACCTACAGTTGCTGATTTAAATGTTTCTGATACAAGGATTACTCATGTTGAGACTTTCCAGAACACCCTAAAAGAATCTGATTTGAACAATATCGAAGAATCCGGTACGGTGCAATATTTCAAAAATTTCACCATAGCTCAAGCAGTAAAGAAATATAACGCAGATGTTATTGTTGCTCCGATTTTTGATATCAAAACCAGTGAAGACTTTTCTACGATAACAATTACAGTGATTGGGTATCCTGCAAATTATATTAATTTCAGAAAAGCAACTTCAGATGATATCAATTTGGTTTATCCATGCAAAAAAGAGAGTAAAATTATTATTGAAAATCCAAAATAAAGCTCCATGATGAAAAGAAAATTATTTTTAACAGTAGTTTTGTGTTTTGTTTCAATTTGCGTGATGGGACAAAGCAGTGGCACTTATACAGCCAAAAAAACAAAAGTAAAAACAGTAAAAACCTATAATTATATTCCACAATTTGAAAAGGGTTGGTATCTTCGTCCTGAAATAGGCGTAAATTTGCCTCTCCAGTTCGAAGTTTTATGTGGCGCAGGATATCAAATCAATCCTTTCCTTTATGTTGGATTAGGAACTGGTATCGGATCTTTTCATGCTGTCGAAGACTATAAAGGATATATCGAAAACGCCCCACTTTGGTATTCTACCACTTTTCCTTTATTTGCCACAGTTAGAGTAAATTTTCTAACCACAAAAAGTGGATTTACACCCTTCTTTGAAACTAAAATGGGTTATACATTTGGTTTATGGGGATCCTATTTCAATTATAATGATCCATGGGGGTACAGCGATTTGAAAGTTAATCAAAAACCTTGCGGATTTTATGGACATTGGGGAATTGGTGGAAATTATAAAAATTTAAGTATATTATTATCATATCATATTCTTGGTTATGATTATGATGAGAAAGTACTTGATCCATACTACAATATATGGCATGAATATGATTTCTATTCCGGCATCAGTCAACATTTTTCCATTTCAGTAGCCTATACATTACCTCTTAAAAAGAAACAATAGTTAGAAGGAATAAAACCAAGATACTGTTTAATCAAAAAAAAAGCTCCTAAAATCGGAGTTTTTTTTTGCAAGAACAACTAAATCTTCATTCTTCGTAATATTCAAAAAGCCCATTTTGGAAATTGAAATAACACACAACGACAAGTTATTCATGAAATAAAATCTGACAAATAAATAACTTGTTACATCAAAAACCGACAAAACGTTGGTTGGTTAAGTAAAGCACCAGTGAAAACTATTCACTTTTCGTTCTTCACTATAAAACCGCTTCAACGGTTTTTTAGTGAAGAGAAACAAATGTCCACCAACTTTGGTTATTTTGTATTTAAATCATTAATTTGATTAATAAGCCATAAAGATAATGCCTTAGATCCAGAATGATTTAAATGGCCTTTATCGTACCAATTATTTTTATCATCAAATATCTGACGAGGAGCTATCAATACCTTTCCATATTTTGAGTATGTTTCGATCTCTTTGGGTTTAACCAAATGCGATCCATAGGCAGGAATATATAAAAAAGTGATTTGGATATTGTTTTTATTACAAATTTGATTTATTTTGGACAGATATTTTCTTGCAAAATTCATATGAAAATCTCTTTCTAATTTTGACATTAGAGGTTCAGGTTTGCTACGTTTCTGCATGATGGAATCCAAGTATTCAACGGAAGCGGTGTCCTGGGATGTCGTAAAACCATATTCTACTGTTCTTATTGGTTTACTTTGCTCTTGTTTGTAGATAATGTCTTGTAGAATTTCTGTTTTATAAACAAAATGAGTCCATAAATCGGATAAAATATCCCTGTTAAAAAACGGCGGTGGGAATAAAACATCATGAGTGCTTGCCAGATAAGGGAATATTGGATGACTATACCGATCTTCATCTTCTAAGACTTCAAGAACCAGATGTTTTATCTGCTTTTCAGCAATCAGGTCTTTTAGAAAAACATAACTTAAGTTTCTTCCTAACCGGCAATAGCCCAAGTTAACAGCTTCTCCTAATTGAATATTTTCACTAATCAAACTATCATCAATTCCATTTAAAGTATGTGAAGAACCCATAAATGCAATATCGATTGGTTTATCATTGTTGTATATTCGATCATAGATCCAAATTCCATGATTAAAACAATCATCTTCTAATCCTTGGTATTTCAATCTTTTGTCAATGGGTAAAACGATGATAAAAATCACAATGGGGATTAAAAACAATAAAGTGTTTATAATAAGCTTCTTCATTAAAATTGAAAATAAATAAAACTAGGTTTAACACTAAAATTCCCAATCAATATAATCAAAAAAATAAGTAAATAGTAAGTGAGTATTCTGATCGTTTTATTTTTTTGAGAGATCCATGTATTAAAATCAGATCTGTTCATATTGTATTCTAGAAGCAAGAAAAGGAAGCACACAATACCCAATATACAAAATCTGATTTGTGAAAAATTGGTTATTATTTGGAATAAATGAGTCAAAGAGTATTGTTTAATATGGATTATAGAAGCAGACAAATCCATTAAATGGGAATAACTTTCTGCTCTAAATGGGATCCACAAAAGTATAACTATAAAAATTACAACTGGCGCATAAATATATTTTGGCAATTTCCCATTGATCTTTTTTTCTAGAATTAAGGCACTTCCATGTAATCCACCCCAAATTAAAAACGTCACATTTGCGCCATGCCAAAGTCCTGATAACAAAAACGTTGTTAAAAGATTGATTTGTGTTTTAAATTTTCCCTTCCGATTACCCCCTAATGGAATATAAATATAATCTCGAAACCACGTAGAAAGTGAGATATGCCATCTATTCCAGAAATCACTAAAAGAAGTGGCAAAGTAAGGGGTTCTAAAATTCACCATTAAATCAAATCCTAACATCTTTGAGATTCCAATTGCGATATCAGAATAACCCGAAAAATCTGCATAAATCTGCAACGCAAAAAAGAGTGCCCCAGCCATTACCGAAATACCCGGGATAGAAGAATCTTGATTAAAGATCGAATCTGCTAATATTCCAAAGTTATCTGCAATAACAATTTTCTTAAAAAATCCCCAAAGAACGAGTCTTAACCCAGCAATTGAAAGATCATAATTAAATACTTTTTTAACATGAAACTGTTGCAATAAATGGCTTGCCCTCTCAATGGGACCTGCAACTAATTGAGGAAAGAACGAGACAAAAGCAAAAAAGGAGAGGATATCTGTCGTGGGTTCCATTCTTTTTTTGTACACATCTAAGGTGTAACTCAAAGTTTGAAATGTATAAAAAGAGATCCCCACTGGAAGAATAATTTGAAGAGTAGTAATATTAACATGTAATGAAATGCTAATCAACAAGTTGTTCAATGATTCAATAAAAAAATTGAAATACTTGAAAAAAGCCAGAAGACCAAGATTAACAACTATTGAAGTAATTAATAACACTTTCCTATAAAAGAGGTTCTTTTTTACACTCAATAAATATCCAATAGAAAAATCAATAATAGTACTAAATACAATTAATGAAAGGAACCGCCAATCCCACCATCCATAAAATAAATAACTTGAGATGATAATAAATAAGTTTCTTACAGCAATGCTGAATTTATTATTTACACCCCAATAAATAAAAAAGAATACTATAAAGAAAATTAAAAAAGTTATTGAATTGAATACCATTTAAAAAAATATGTAGTGATCTTATTAGTTTACAAAGATAAATAAACGATTTGGATTAAAAAACATAAATTATAAAAACATCACTATAAAATAATTATAAGGTACGAAAAAATAAATGTATCACACTTCATTAATCGAGTCAATGCCAAAAAAAGAAAAAAAATGGTCAACGAAAATTAGTCATTAAGAGACGATTCACTATTTTAAAACAATCCAACGGAAATAAACATCGGGCTCTTGCAATTCTATTCTAAAAAAAAACGGGTACTGTTTTGATGTCAAATATTGAGCTTTTAATACCATCAGAAAATTAAAAAAATAAATAAATATTAAACCGTCAATCATTAGAATAGTTTCTCAACCCCAAAAAAAACAAAAAGAGCCCCTTCACAGGAGCCCTTTTCTTAGAATACATGATGGAAAACTATTTTTTCCCTTTATCTTTTTGTCCGGCGTGTCCTCTAAAGATACGAGTTGGAGCAAATTCACCTAATT
>JAVEZW010000073.1:0-15813 GCA_034002805.1 Bacteroidales bacterium
TGGAACCAACAGATGTTTCATTATGCTTTTTGCCTTTAAGTCATGTTTTTGAACGCACATGGACATTGTTTCTTTTGTATAATGGCCTTGTAAATATCTTTCTCGAAAATCCGCGCGAAGTAGTTCAAGAAATGACATTGGCGAAACCTACTGTTATGTGCACCGTGCCTAGATTCTATGAAAAAACCTATGAGGGGATTATCGCGGAGGTTTCAAAATGGCCATCAATTAAGAAAAGTATTTTTAACTGGGCCTTTGATATTGGCCACGCATTTATTGAGTATAAGAAAGATGCCAAAAAAGCTCCTGTTGTTTTAGCTTTTAAACATACTATTGCTGAAAAACTTGTTTTTAAAAAACTACGCAATGTATTCGGAGGCAATGTAAGAATGTTACCTTGTGCCGGATCAGCTATTAGTCCAACTCTGCTTAAATTTTTCCACGCCACTGGATTATTTGTTAATTACGGGTACGGCGCCACTGAAACAACCGCAACGGTTTCGTGTTTTAAAAAAGATACTTATAGCTTCGATTATACTGGCAGCATAATGCCCGAAGTAGAAATTAAAATAAGTGAAAATAATGAGATTTTAATTAAAGGAAAAACTGTATTTAAAGGTTATTATAATAAACCCGATGAGACTGCTAAGGTGCTTGTTGATGGCTGGTATAAATCAGGTGATGAGGGCTTTGTTGTAAAAGGCGAATATCTGATGATGACAGACAGAATTAAAGATCTGATAAAAACCTCGGTAGGCAAATATGTATCGCCTCAAAAACTCGAATTATTGATTAGCCAGAGTAAGTATATTGAACAAGTGGTGGTTTTTGGTGATAATAGAAAATTTATGTCAGCCTTAATCGTTCCTTCTTTTAAAAATTTGGAAGAAATATTGCCACAATTAAACATTAATATTTCCGAATCAGATCAATTAGTTAAAGATGAGAAAATCAATTCTTTTTATCAAGAACAGATTGAATCTTGTCAGTCGGATCTAACATCGTATGAAAAGGTTGTTAAATTTACCCTAATACCTGAAAATTTCAGTATCGAAAATAATGCTTTAACTAATACTTTAAAGATCAAGCGGAAAGTAATTGAGCAAAAATATCAGGCAGAAATTGAAAAAATGTATTTATCCTAAAATCAGTGATTAGCGTTTCATTTTCCAACGTTTGTGAGACCATAACCAATTACCTGGGTCATTTAAAATAATTGATTCGAGTTTGGCTGCATATCTATTAGTTATTTCTCCATCAGGTAGTTCCGAAGGGTTTAAAGCAATTACAGAAAGCTCAATAGTATAAAACCCCCTTTTTTTTCTCTGAACATCCATGTAAACGACCGGGTAATTATATTTCTTAGCATATCTTTCGGGCCCATCTAAAAAGGCAGTATCTATTCCCAGAAAATCAACCCATATTGATTTCTTTGCTTTAGCAGGATTTTGATCAGCAGCCATTAAATAGATACTTTTTAAATCCTGTCTGTTATTAAATGTATCTGCGGTTTCATAAATCGATGTAAGTTTTGTTCCAAATTTCGATCTGCTCCAGTGCATAAACCGATCAATCCATTTATTGCTAAGTGGTTTATAAAATGCCACAGGCTCATATTGTGTTTGCAAGCTGGCAGATAAACTTCCCCATTCCCAATTGCAGTAATGCCCTGTAACGCCTATAATACTTACACCTGATTGGTAAATTGATTCCAGTACTTCGGGATTAGTGATTTTATGACGTTTTATTACTTGTTTTCGTAGCATCGTAAACCCTTTAATTCCTTCAATTAATACATCCGAAAGATTTAAATATACTGCTGATAAAATCTGTTGTATTTCTTTCTCTGATTTTAAAGGAAAAGCCTTTCTCAGATTACCAACAATTACTTTTTTTCGATAACCAAAAATTTTAAATAGCAGAAAATAAATAAAATCAGCAATCCTGTATAGTACCCAGAAAGGAATCAATCCAAAGAAAAAAACAAATACAACAAACCAAAATGCTACAAACAATTTCATGGAATATTTAATTGAAATTTTAAAAATTGAGTTAATACTTTAATGTGTGAAATAAGCCATTTTTTCTGTGTTCACCAAAATTGTAGCCTTAAATGAACTTTATTTTGATTAAATTGTATAAATAATTAATTACCATTAATATTTTAGATGATGAACGATAAAGTAAATACTTCGGAGATTTTTGATTTTTGTCAAAAGGTTGATTATTCAACCGATGGAATAGTAAGTAAACGTATTATTCAAAAACCAACAGGTAATATTACTTTGTTTGCATTCGACAAAGGGCAGGAGTTAAGCGAGCATACAGCTCCATTTGATGCATTAGTACAGGTAATCGAAGGTAAAGCAACTATCATAATAAATAAAAAACCGTTTGAACTTTCTCAAGGTCAATCAATCATTATGCCTGCAAATAACCCACATGCCGTAAAAGCCATTGATCGGTTTAAAATGATTTTAACTATGGTTAAAGAATAACTCTGACTATTTTTTCAGAGTTATATTGCAACCTTTATTACCACTTTTTTTATTTCTTCAGGTTTTTCGATCTGAAGCCCGGGCATATGGATGTCATTGGGGTAAAATAATACAAATCGATTTTTTTCAACATCGATAAAATTTAATTTGCCAGTATGTTTTTGTAAATCTTTTTCTGAATCGTACTGTTCATGGGTGAAATCATCAAATAATCCAAAACCCATTCTTTCTTTTCCTGAAATGACGAGCTGAATGTCGATATATTTTTTGTGACTTTCAGCAAAACTTTCGTCTATACTTTTAGAAAAATAATTATTAACAAGCGCAAATAATGAGTCCTGCTCTATTTGATATTTACCGGCAGGCAATTTTGAAAAATCGTTCTTTAACAAATATTGAAATGCTTTTTCGAATAATGGATGCAGACAAAAATATTTTTCTGCATTCGAAATTTGATCATAAATCATAGACATCAGGTTTAATCATGGATACAAAGGTATATTAAAAAATGATTGATGTTGAAAAAGGATATTAATTATTAACAGAATTAGTTTAAATATCAGAAAATGAGTGTTTTAAATGATTAAAATCGGTTAATAATTATTGAGGTGTTTGGCGTGATTTATGTATATCGGATTGATAAAATGCATAAAATTGCATTATAAATTAATAATAAAGAGGTTAATAAATAATCTCAATTATGGTTTTTAAAATTAACATAAAAAGTCAAACTTTAATTTTAGATGAATTCAGGAAAAATGAATACAGAGTCCTCTATATCATATGAGGAAGCAAATGTAGAACCTCCGAGTGGGTTAAACTATTTGCAAAATATTAACTTAAAACTCACTTCTGAAAAACAGAGTAAACCGGATTTTCCCGTAAATGAAAGAACTCTCCAATTTTTAGCACGACATTTTCCCGGCACTTCTCTCAACGAATGGAACAACTGGCGTTGGCAAATTCAAAATAGCTACACAAGCTATGCCCAGTTGCAAACAATCTTGCACTTGTCTGATGATGAAATTAAACCAACTGATAATGGATTTAATCTACCTATTAGGATTACCCCGTATTACGCAAGTTTGTTAGATCCAAATGACTCAAACCAGGCGCTGAGAAAATCTGTTGTTCCTGTTTTTGATGAGTTAATAACCACTCCGGAGGAAAAAGCAGACCCTCTTGGCGAAGAAAATTATAGTCCTGTTAATCATATTGTACACCGATATCCTGATCGTGTTTTATTTCTGGTTACCGGTTTTTGTTCTACCTATTGCAGATATTGCACTCGTTCGCACATGGTTTCGAAAAAAGACAAATGTCATTCGAGCATTAACGAATGGGACATTGCAATTGATTATATACGTAATAATACGCAGGTTCGTGATGTGTTAATTTCTGGTGGCGATCCTTTAACGTTATCCGATGCGCGACTTGAGTATTTATTATCAAAACTTAGAGCTATTGAGCATGTTGAAATAATCCGTATTGGTACAAAAGTGCCTGTCGTATTGCCTCAACGTATTACTCCTATGCTGGTAAAAATACTAAGGAAATATCATCCATTATTGATTAGTATTCATTTTACCCATCCTGATGAGTTAACGCCAGAGACTCATTTTGCATGCACACGTTTAGCTGATGCTGGAATACCATTAGGTAGCCAAACAGTATTGCTTAAAGGTGTTAACGATGAAATTTCTATTTTTAAGGAGTTAACTCACAAACTGCTTAAAGCAAGAGTAAGACCTTACTATCTGTATCAATGCGACCCGATACCAGGATCTGCACACTTTAGAACACCGGTTTCAAAAGGTCTTGAGATAATTAAAGGATTACGCGGTTTTACTTCAGGTTATGCAATTCCGCATTATGTAATCGATGCCCCTGGCGGAGGTGGTAAAATTCCTTTATTGCCAGACTATTTGCAGAGCATCGATGATGAACAAGTGGTTTTGAAAAACTACGAAGGAAAAACGTTCTATTATCCAAATCAAAAAGACTAAAATTTGATAAATTATTTATAAATTACTTCCTGAAAGTGAAATATCTTTCGGGAAGTTTTTTAATACCAAAAATCAGCATGAAAATAGGAATAACCTACGATTTACAAAGCGATTATCTTAAAGAAGGTTTTACAAAAGAAGAAGCTGCCGAATTCGATAAGGAAGATACAATTGATGCCATCGACAATGCCCTGAAAAAATTAGGATTCGACACGGTAAAAATAGGGAATGTTAAAGAACTCACACGTTGTCTTGCAAAAGGCGACCGATGGGAGCTGGTGTTTAACATCTGCGAAGGAATGTATGGCATTGGTCGCGAAGCACAAGTGCCAGCATTGTTGGATGCATGGAATATTCCTTATGTTTTTTCGGGCCCATTAACATTGTCGCTTACGCTTGATAAAGCTACAACAAAAAGAGTTATTCGCGATGCGGGGATTCCAACTGCTGAGTTTTTTGTTGTTGAAAAACCTGAAGATATTGAAAAGGTAAAAATAAAATTTCCGTTGTTTGCAAAACCTCTTGCCGAAGGAACCGGTAAAGGCATTTATGCAGGATCAGTTATAAATAATTTTGCAGAGTTAAAAGAACGATGTTTATTGCTTTTATCAAAATTTAAGCAACCAGTTCTTGTAGAAAAATACTTGTCAGGTCGCGAATTTACAGTTGGAGTAATTGGTTCAGGACTCGAAGCAAGATCGGCAGGCGTTATGGAGATCATTTTAAATAATAAAGCCGAACAAGGTGTTTACTCATTTCATAATAAAGATAATTACCTCGAGCTTGTTGATTATCATTTGGCCGAAGATAAATTAGCCAAAGAATGCGAAAAAGTTGCACTCGATTCATGGCGTATTCTTAATTGCGTTGATGGAGGCAGGGTAGACGTTCGATATGATGACAATGGTATTTGTAATTTTATTGAGGTTAATCCTTTAGCAGGATTGCACCCCGTACATTCTGATCTGCCGATTTTATCAAGATTGCAGGGAATAGAATATCAACAGTTGATGGGATCTATTATGGAAGCAGCCATTAAAAGATTGAAAACAGAAGGTCGAATTAAATAAAATAAATTAAACGATGAAAAGAGCCCTTATCATTCATAATAGAATATCTGAAAATGCATTGCAAGACGAATTAGACGTGCTTGAAGAAGCCGATGTGGTTGAAAAAGAGTTTCAAAACCTTGGGTACGAAGTTTTTCGAGAGGATTTTGATCTGGATATGCAGCGTGTAAAAGAATCGATCTTAAAAATTAAACCTGATTTTATATTTAACCTTGTCGAAACGGTTGATGGTAAGGGTTTCTTAAGTTTTATGGCTCCTGCATTATTCGAAAGTCTCGAAATTCCTTTTTCTGGCTCCGACTCATTTGCCTTGTACCTTACTTCGCATAAAATGAAAGCCAAAGAAGCATTTGTTGCGGCTGGTATTCCTACTGGTGAATGGTATGCTGCAAACGAAACTGACAAACTAAATCCTAAAAAAAGGTATATTGTAAAACCATTTGGCGAAGATGCATCAGTAGGTATTTCGGAAGATGCAGTGTTTTATGGTAATGATCCAAAACTGAAAGAATATATCGAAAATAATAAGGATGCAGGATTTTTTATCGAAGAATATATACACGGCCGCGAATTTAATATTTCTGTTTTGGGTGGAAAAAAAGGCCCACGAGTTATGCCTCCTGCCGAAATGAAATATTACGAATATCCAGAAGATAAGCCATTTGTGTTAGGCTATAAAGCAAAATGGGTTGAGGATTCTTTTGAGTATCAAAATACACGACGCACTTTTGATTTTCCCGAAACCGATAAACCACTAATCGAAAAGGTGAAGCAGATAAGCCTCGATTGCTGGAAAAAATTCAATTTGCGTGGTTATGTTAGAGTAGATATCAGAGTTGATAAAGATAATAATCCATACGTTCTCGAAATTAATGCAAACCCTTGTATTTCGCCTGATGCAGGTTTTTATGTTGCCTGCAACCAAGGCGGTGTTGATTTTAACGAAGTTATTTCTGAAATAATTTACGACGGACAAAGATGAAAAATAACAATGTAACATATCGAAATGAAGTTAAACCTTCTGATATTGAAGCTGTAGGCGAAATAGTGCGATCTACGAATTTTTTTAATACCGAAGAAATTGAAGTAGCAATGGGTTTGGTCGAAGAAACCGTAGAAACTGGAAAAGATAGTGGCTACGAGTTTATTTTTGCCGAAATTGATGGTAAAGTTGTTGGTTACACATGTTATGGCCGAATACCTTGCACAAAACATAGCTTCGATTTATATTGGATAGCTACTCATCAGGATTTCCGAGGTATGGGCATTGGTAAAGAACTCATGGATAAAACAGAACAAGCCATTAAAGCAATTGGTGGTTGTGGCGTTTATGTCGAAACATCTTCAAAAGAATTATATCACCCAACTCGATCTTTTTACCTTAAAATGAATTATATCGAAAAAGCACTGTTCGAAGATTTTTACGATAAAAATGATGGTAAGGTGGTGTATGTCAAGTTTTTATAAATACTGATTAAAAACATAGAAACTTATTTTGATTTAAGTTTAATAACCTTTTAATTTGATGCTTCAATAAAAATCGGTTGTTGTTGTTAATTTATGGGAAGCATTAAAGGATTAGCACATATTGGGATATTAACTACAGATGCTGAGCAATCTAAAAGATTCTATACTGAAAATCTAGGGTTTAGGTTTGATTTCGAAACCGTACTTCAGAAACCCGATGGAACTTCAAAAAAACTTGTTTTTGTAAAACTTAGCAATTTACTGGTTGAGTTTATTGAACCTTCTGATAAATCACTTGTTAATAAAGTAAAAGGAGTAATTGATCATATCTCTTTTGAAGTTGATGATTTAGATCAGATTTGTGGTCTGCTAAAACAAAAAGGTATTCAGTTTAAATCACCGAAACCGATTGATTTACCCTCTATTTATAGTGGAGTAAAGATTATTTTCTTCGATGGTCCAAATGGTGAAACACTCGAGTTGTTTGAGCATCTTAAATAATTTAAAAACCGTTAAACTATTTATTAATAATAGAATCATATAATAACATAATTGAAATAATACTACTAACTAAAATTTAAATACTGTGAAAAAAATTCTTTTATTTTTTGTGATTGCAGGAGTTGTTTTTAGCTCCTGTACAGAGAAAACCGAGGTAAATCCTTTGTTGGCTAAATACGATACGCCATTTGAAGTTGCACCTTACGAAAAAATTAAAATCGAACATTTTGTTCCTGCAATTGAGGAAGCAATGAAACAACACAAAGCCGAAATGGAGGCTATTTTATCTAATCCTGAAGAACCAACTTACGAAAATACGATTGAAGCGTCGTATTATGCCGGCGAACTTTTAGGTAAAGTACTTACTGTATTTTCCGAATTTAACAGTGTAAATATTAGTGACACAATTCAGGCATTAGCGCAGGAATTAGCTCCTAAACTTTCAGCTCATGGCGACGAAATAAGATTAGATCCAAGATACTTTGAAAGAATTAAGGTTGTATATGAAAATAAGGATAAGTATAACCTTAACGAAGAACAACTCTTTCTTTTAGAAAATGATTATAAGAGTTTTATTCGCAGTGGCGCTGGTTTACCTGAAGATAAAAAAGAAATCCTAAAATCCATAAATCAGGAGTTATCAACATTAACTTTGCAATTTAGCCAGAATGTTTTAGCTGAGGTTAATAGTTATAAGCTAATAATCGATAAAAAAGAAGATCTTGCTGGTCTTCCAGAAGCATCTATTCAGGCCGCTGCCGAAGCTGCTGCAAATGACAGCCTTGTTGGTAAATGGGTGTTTACTCTTCAAAAACCAAGTTTAATACCATTTATTAGCTATGCTGACAATCGTGAATTAAGAAAGCAAATTTACGATGCATACGTAAATCAAGGCAATCATAATGATGAGTATGATAATAAAGAGAACTTAAAAAAGATTTTAAATCTTAGAGTAAAACGTGCTAAACTTTTAGGTTACGAGAATCATGCTTCGTATGTAACTGAGCCAAGAATGGCTAAAAACCCAAAACGTGTTTTTGAGTTATTACAAGATCAATTATGGAAAGGTATTTTGCCAAAAGTAATTGAAGAAAGAGCTGCATTACAAGCAATGATTGATAAAGAAGGTGGTAAATTTAAATTAGAACCACACGATTGGTTTTATTATACCGAAAAACTAAGAAAAGAAAAATATAATCTCGATGAAAGTGAGGTTAGACCTTATTTTGAGCTTGAGAATGTTCGTCAGGGTATTTTTACTGTTGCTAATAAACTTTACGGTATTACTTTTACCCAAATTGATGGAATTCCTGTTCCTCATCCAGAAACTACAGTTTACGAAGTAAAAGAAGCCGATGGCTCGCATCTTGCATTGTTCTTTATGGATATGCATCCAAGAGCAAGCAAGCGTGGTGGCGCATGGTGCGGAAGTTACCGCGATCATAAATTTACTAAAGATGGTAAAGAAGTTAATCCGCTTGTAAATAATGTATTAAATGTTACACGACCATCTGGAAACACTCCTGCTTTATTAAGTATTGATGAGGTTGAAACTATGTTTCACGAGTTTGGTCATGCGTTGGATGGATTATTTTCAGAAACAACTTACAATGCATCTTATATAGCCTGGGATTTTGTTGAATTACCATCGCAAATTATGGAGCATTGGGCTTTTGAACCTGAAGTATTGAAAATGTATGCTAAACATTATCAAACAGGTGAAGTAATTCCTGATGAATTAATTGCTAAGCTTAAAGCAAGTGCTAATTTTAATCAGGGTTTTGCAATGACCGAGGTGTTGGCTGCATCATTGCTTGATATTAAATTTCATATGATGACTGAAGAAGATCCTAATCTGGATGTTATGAAATTTGAAAAGGAATATTTAACTAGTATTGGTTTAATCCCTGAAATTTATTCAAGATACAGAGCTACTTATTTTAACCATATTATGGGTGGATACGATTCAGGATATTACTCATATACCTGGGCTAGTGTACTTGATAATGATGCTTTTCAGGCATTTAAGGAAACCGATATTTTCGATCAGGCAACTGCAAAATCATTCCGCGAAAATGTTCTTGCAAAGAATGGTATTAAAGACGCAATGGAAATGTATGTGGCTTTTAGAGGTCGCGAACCACAGATTGAGGCTTTACTGAATAACCTTGGAATAAAATAATTTTAAGCGCTGGTTTACCAGCGCTTTTTTTATACAAATCATAAAACCTGCTGCGGAATACTTATTTTTATCAGGTTAAAAAAATGAAAATGGTATCTTTGTATTAAATATTTTAAGAACTAAACTACTACTGTTATGCAAAACTTAGAATGGAGCAAACTCCCATTTGGTTATTTAAAAACCGATTACAATGTAAGATGTTATAATCGAGATGGAAAATGGGGCGAACTTGAAATCTCATCATCAGAGCATATTAATTTGCATATTGCCTCAACTGCAATACATTATGGTCAGCAAGCTTTCGAAGGAATGAAAGCATATATGGGTAAAGATGGTAATATTCGTGTTTTTCGATGGGAAGAAAATTTTAAACGCTTAGAGCGATCAGCTCATGGTATTTTAATGCAACCCGTTACAAAAGAATTGTTTAAAGAAGCAATTTTTAAAGCGGTTTTAATGAATAAAAGATTTGTTCCACCTTATGGAACAGGTGCAACTTTGTATATCAGACCTTTATTAATTGGGTCTGGTGCTGAGGTTGGCGTAAAACCTGCCGGAGAATATTTGTTTGCCGTATTTGTTACACCCGTTGGTCCATATTTTAAAGAAGGATTTAATCCTGTAAAAATAGCAGTTGTTCGCGATTCTGATCGCGCTGCTCCACTTGGTACAGGCAATATTAAGGTTGGTGGAAACTATGCATCAAGCTTACGAGGTGTAATAAAAGCAAAAGATGCAGGTTACTCATCACCGATGTACCTTGACTGCGTTGAAAAAAAATACATTGATGAGATTGGTGCAGCTAATTTCTTCGGAATAAAAAACAATACTTATATAACTCCAAAATCAACTTCTATTCTTCCTTCAATTACCAATATGAGTTTGATTCAGTTGGCCGAAGATCTGGGATTAAAAGTTGAACGCAGACCAGTTGCTGTCGACGAACTTGAAACATTTGAGGAAGTTGGTGCCTGTGGCACTGCTGCTGTAATTTCTCCTATTGGCGAAATTTTCGATATTGATGTAAATAAAAAGTACACTTTCTGTAAAGACGGAAAAGCCGGACCAATATCAACGAAACTATACAATAAGTTAGTTGGTATTCAGGTGGGTGATGAACCAGATTTACATAAATGGGTAGAGATTGTTAAATAAAAAAATAAGGGCTGTAAATTTTACAGCCCTTATTTTTTATTAATTAATATACTATACAAGTTCACGCATTTCAATTTTAATGCCCGATTCGGCTTCAAAATCTTCTACTTCATCAATCATATCAGGATCTTCCTTATCGTAAAACCAAACTACTCTGGCATTACCACCATTATCTTCGTAATCCTTTAAAGTTTCGAGAATATCCAAAATGCATTTAGTAGAACTGGTATTTAAGTAAATCAATTTAATGTTAAGCTCTAATTTTCCTTTTACATTGGCTATGTAATCTTTTATCCAGGTAGTAAGCGGAAGATAAAATTTGTATGTTTCCTCCATATAAGATTCGCCTGCTATTTCGCATATTCCGGTAGATGCATCGAAATTTACCTCAGGAAAATAAGGTGTTTCAGGTGAACTTTTTATAGAAATATTTTCCATATTATATATTGATTAATTTTTATCAATTTTAACTGTTAACGACCAATAAGCAAAATTATCATCAACTTCTTCGTAGTTATATTCAAGTTTATTTTGTGATAACATAACTGCTTGAATAAGTCCTATTCTTGCTCCAAATTTTTCGCCTGGTGAATTTATTCGTTGTTCTCTTTTCAGTTGCCTTAATTCTAAAAGACTTGAAGAGTTTATTAAATCACAACGATTTATTAATATTTTACTATCGCTTTTCTTTACCAGATTTTTTGTGGTAAATTTAAAATGAGTATCGCTCTCAACCAGTTTTAATTCCCCAACACCAATTCGATTTTCGTTATTTACCATGTGAAAATCTTCTGAATAATTCGAAACATTTTGCGATAATTCAATAAATATCCTAAAGAGCTTTTTGTTTGCATTACCATATGCACTTGCATAGTTTCTGACATTGTTGCCAAAAACCGATATAAGCTCAATATAAAAGGGTCCTCGATATGTTAGCAAAGTTTTACTGTTCAAGTTAATAACAAATTTACTATAAAAATACTATTTTATTTTTAATCCAATTAAAGTTATATCATCTCTTTGTTCTTCACCTTGTTTAAAATTCTCAAGCTCGCTTTCTATAATAGCTTTCAGGTCAATTAAATTTTTATGACTATTATTAATTACCAAATCATTTAATCGTTGAGAACCAAACCGTTTTCTGTCAGCATTATTTTGGTCTGTCAATCCATCGGATGATAAAAATACAATATCGCCTTTATTTATATTAATTGAATGACTTGTAAAATCCTTATCTCTGTTTTCGTTCTTTGATCCACCAATAGCAAGCCTGTCTCCTTTAATCTCCTCAATAGACTTTTTATCTGATCTGTAAATCAATAATGTTCTTTTTGCACCAGTATAAATAGCTTTGTTCTTTTGATTTATATCTTCGAAACAGAGCAAGCAAACGTCCATACCATCCTCATTTTCAGTCTCATTCTGACGTAATGCAGTTATGATTTTATCGTTAAGGGTTGAAAGTATCTTTGCCGGATCGAGGATGTTTTTTTCAATTACAATTTCATTTAATAATCTGCTACCAATCATCGACATGAATGCTCCGGGAACTCCATGGCCGGTGCAATCGATTGAGGCAATATATACCCGGTTATTAAACTCTACATACCAATAAAAGTCTCCCGAAACAATATCTTTGGGTTTGTATGTTAAGAAATATTCAAAATGTTTGTCTAATTGTTTTGATGTGGGCAAAATGGCTTGTTGTATGTTTTGGGCATACTGAATACTTGAATTGATCTTTTTATTTTGCAGATCAAGTTTATCGCGTTGATCCTCTATCTGAAATTTTTGGGTTCGTATTTTTCGGTATAAAAACAGAAGTAATCCGGCAATAATTAAAATGGCTATAAATCCGTAGATTAAAATACTTCGCCATAATCGTTCGAGTTTTAGCTGTGCTTCCTGTGCTTTAATCTGCGATTCTTTTAATTCGAGCTGCATTTTTTGCTCACGTGTTAACTCTTCAACCACTGCAAGCGAATCTTCGGTTTTTTTAAGTTTATCGGTTTGTTTGTTAAGTTCTTGCTCTGTTATGGCTTTTTCTTGATGGGCTTTATTAACCTCACTGGCAGACTGGGTTTTAATATCAGTAATCTCCTGATTTTTAATAAATTTATCGAGTGAGGCAAAAAGATCAAAATATTCGATGCTTTTACCCGAATTACCCAGTTTCTGATAATTTTCGGCTACAATCCCGTAAAATGTTCGTTGTGACTTAATATCGTTAAGCTCCTTGGATAAATTGATTCCATCAAATGAAGATTTGTTTGACTCTTCATAGTTTCCCGATAGCTGATAGGTTTGGGCTATATTTATTAATCCCGAAACAATATTAGGTTTGTTTTTTAATGATTTGCTAATTGAAATGCCACTTTTAAAATATTCGATGGCTTTTGTGTATTTTTCTGATTCATTGTAGATCATCCCTAAATAATTGGTAGCCATTAATATGCCATTGTTGTTGTTTAGTGATTTGTTTAAATCGAGCACATTTTCAAAATGTTTAATGGCCTGATCAAAAACCTGATTATTCCAACATAAAAAAGCTGCTTTATTCGAATATTCTAATTCGAGACTTTTGTTTCCTTCGTTCTTAAACTTTGCTATTTGTTCTTCGTACGAATCAAGTTCAGCCTTTATATTATCGGGTATTTGTTGTCCAAAACTAGTTCCCGAGATAAGAATTAATAAGAATAAATAATATTTAAAAACTTTTGTGATCATTTTCTAAATTTAAAAGCTAAAGTTATTTTATTTTAAATCCAAAAACAAGTACATCATCAACTTGATCTAAAGAACCTAACCAATCAATAAATACACGTTCAAGTGTTTCTTTTTGTTTGTACATCTGCAACTGATTGATCTCAATCAATAAATCCTGAAATCTTTTATACCTGAATTTTTTACCCGATTCGCCTCCAAACTGATCAGCATATCCATCGGAGAAAAGATAGATAACATCATTGCTTTTTATTTCAATTATGTGGTTTGTAAAGGATTTATTAAAATTAATATGAATTCCAACAGGCATTCTATCGCCTTTGTATTCAATTAGTTCGTTGTTTCTTATTATATAAAGAGGATTGTTTGCCCCGGCAAATTCGATTGTTTTGTTAGTGCAATCAACAATACAAAGGGCTATATCCATTCCATCCTGAGTTTCGCCCATATTACCTTTTTGGTGCAATAATTTCATAATTTTACTTCGCAATTGCTCCAAAATATCGCTTGCATTTTTAAAGGTATCTTCAGCAATTATGCTGTTAAGATATACTGTTCCAAGCATATGCATTAATGCTCCTGAAACTCCGTGCCCGGTACAATCACCTACGGCAAAAATAAGTTTGTCTTTATATCTTTTAATCCAATAAAAATCACCGCTAACAAAGCTCTTTGGTAAATGAAATATAAAATACTGATTTATAAGTTCTTCATAATGAGAAATATCGGGTAGTATAGCGCGTTGAATACGACTGGCATACCTAATATCAGCCATTATCTCACTATTTTTTTGGGTAATGATGTCGCGTTGTTTAAGTGTGTTATTATGCTGAATCTCAATATGTTTGTTTATTATCTCAATCTCGTTCTGTTTTTGTTCAAGTGATTTAAATGTTGAAATAAATTTAATAGCAGTTTTAATTGCCGAGATTATTGCAATATCCGAAAAAGGCTTTTGTATAAAAGAAATAATACCAGTATTAAATATTTCATCGATTGTGGTTGCCTTTGATATAGCAATTACAGGAGTATTAATCGATTGAACAAGTTCAGTAAGGATTTGGTTGTTGTTGGTCGCAGGGTAATCAATATCAATAATGATAAGATCAGGCGAGTAATTAATAATCTGCTTGTTAAGGTTTGTATAATCGCTTATAGTAAAAAAAATATAATCAGGAAATGCTTTTAAGAGATTTGAATTTAAGCCAACCAGATTTTCTTCTGATGGGTCAATCAACAGAACAGAATATCCCATAATCGATTTTTATTTACCCTGAAATTTAGATAAAAAGTTAATATAAGTTAGTTTTAACTTAATTATTCATGAAATTTAAGCAGTATAATTGAAATTTGGACTATTTGCATATTCATTTTTGGCAAGCGGACTAAAAAAATGCATGAACGAATGATTTATTTATTCAAAAAAATTATACTTTTAAGCAATTAACAATTCCTTATTCACAATTATCTATGAGTTATAAAATTCTGGTATCTGATGATAATGGCGAAACAATTACGCAATTACATGATTTACTTATAGATGAAATTGATGATTTGCAGATTCTGCAAACGAGTAAGGAAGAAATTTACACCAAAGCATTAGAAATCAATCCTAATGTAATAATTGTATTTCCTAAAACTCTTGTTCGAAGTGGTATTGACAGCATAATGTCGTTAAAGCAAAATAGGTCAACTCATGGTATTCCTGTGCTCATTGTTTCAGAATACTCTCCGGTAGTTAATTTAGACCGGATTTTTGAATATGGTATTGTGGATGTCATCCGAAAACCATTTACTAAAGATGAGTTATTGTTACGATTCGATGCAGCTCTTAACAGAAGCGAGTTTCAGCATGATATTTATATTGAGCATGAAGTATTGCGCGAATTATCAATCGTTGCAAAAAGATCTGCCAACAGCGTTATTATTATCAGCATCGACGGAGTTATTGAATGGGTTAACGAGGGATTTGAAAAGATGTATGGCTTTACATACACCGAATTTAAAGAGAAATTTGAAACAGATATCTACAACGCAAAAACAAATCCTAAATTAGCCGATGCAATTCAAAAATGTAAAGATGGTTATGAGAGCGTTGTGTATGAAAACAGATGGGTCACCAATTATGAAACACCAATTTGGATACAGACTACTTTAACACCGATTCTTAATGAGCAAAATGAAATAATCAAATTTGTGGCTATTGAGTC
>JAVEZW010000074.1:0-15795 GCA_034002805.1 Bacteroidales bacterium
AACTTGCTTTTAAGAATTTCTATCGCTTTTCGTTTTTTATTCAACGGTCGTATTGATATGTAATGAATTACAAATTTACCTCCCTCATCAGAAAACGAAATAAAATTGTAATCGATTATATAATTGTACATTAGAAAACATAAATACACGAAGGAAAGCATAATTGCAACTGATGCTTTATTTAAATCCTTAAACAAAAAGTCGATTGTGTCAGTAAAAATTAGCATTAACATTAAAGTTGCATATACCAACAGGGTTACAAACTGAACAATGTTATACTGAACTATTCTTGGGCTATTATTAAACGTCATAGATCTTATTTGTTTATAAATCAGTTGCTTGGCAAATATACGTAACAAATTAGGAATTGCATAAAATTTAAAAATAATATTTATCAAATTTGCTATCTAAACTTGTGTTGAATACTTTTACGTATTATTAAATCATCTTTTATGCAAATCGTTAATCCCTTTTCAACTATTTACATTTCTTCTGACATTCCTCTTTTTTTATCAAAAATTATTAACGACATAAAGCCAAGTAAGCTCTTTGTTTTGGTTGATGAAAACACGAAAATTCATTGTTTACCGATTTTAAAAAAGGGAGATTTAATTAATAATGCTGAAATAATTGAAATTAGTAGCGGCGAACTAAATAAATCGATACAATCGGTTCAGAAAGCATGGGAAGTATTGAGTAACAGTGGAGCTGAAAGAAATTCTTTATTGATTAATCTCGGTGGTGGAGTTGTTGTTGATCTGGGAGGTTTTATTGCATCGACTTTTAAAAGAGGTATTCCGTTTATTAATATTCCAACCACCTTGCTTTCGCAAGTAGATGCTTCGGTTGGAGGAAAAACGGGTTTTAATTTTTTACAATTAAAAAACGAAATAGGCACTTTTAGCCATCCCAATGCAGTTATTATCAATAGTATATTTCTAAAAACGCTCGACAAAGATGCCATTTATTCGGGTTGGGCCGAAATGATAAAGCATGCATTGATATACAGCAAAGCCGACTGGGAAAATATAAAATCACACCGATTAGAAAGTCTTGATTACGAATCTCTGAATAAATTAATTGCACGATCAATACAGATTAAAGTACATTTTGCAGAACAAGATCCACTTGAAAAAGGAATTCGCAAAGCCCTCAATTTTGGCCATACCTTCGGTCATGCCTTTGAAAGTCTTTTTATGGGAACACCGAACGAAATATCGCATGGTAAAGCTGTTGCTCACGGAATGATTTGCGAATTGTATTTGTCGAACAAAAAATGTGGTTTTGATGAAAAAGAGATCAATAACATTGCTGAATATTTGGGCAGATTATTCGGCAAACTAATGATAAGCTCTAAAGATTTTGATAAAATAATACAACTGATTAGGCACGATAAAAAGAATGAAAACTCAATATTTAATTTTACATTATTAAGTGATTTTGGAAATGTATTAATTAATTCTCCCTGCACTGATAATGAGATAATGGATGCATTAAACTGGTATCAAAAAACGTTGACCACATGATTTATAAATTAAGTGTAAAAAAATCGAGAATAAACGGGGTTATATCTCTGCCAGCATCAAAAAGCATATCGAACAGGATGTTGATTATTCAGGCATTATGCCCTGTTGATTTTAAAATTCGTAACATTTCGACCAGTGATGACACCAAGGTTTTAATTGATGCTTTGAAAAATATCGACAAAGAAACTTTTGATATTGGAGCAGCAGGCACATCGATGCGATTTCTTTCCGCTTATTTTTCGCTATTACCCGGAGAAAGAATTCTTACTGGTTCGGCAAGGATGAAACAGCGACCAATTGATGAACTGGTTTCTATATTGCAGCAGTTTGGAGCAGAAATTCAATATTTAGAGCATGAAAAGTTTCCACCCATAAAGATTGATGGGAAAAAATTGGTTGCTTCACCGATTACCATTAGAGGCGATATAAGCAGTCAGTTTATTACAGCTTTATTATTGATTGCACCATCACTTGATGGACATTTCTGTCTTACAATAGAAAACAAAATATTATCGAAAGACTACATTATGATGACTATCAGGCTGATGGAAATGTATGGGATTAATATTGTTTGGGACGACAAAACTATTCATGTAAACCATGGACAGTACATTCCACAGGATATAAGCATTGAGTCTGATTGGTCGTCGGCTTCGTATTGGTTCGAGATGGTTTCATTATCCGAAAACTCAACTATCGAATTAATTGGTTTACAACCCGAAAGCCTGCAGGGCGATTCTGTTTTGCAGGATCTTTTCCAACCTTTGGGTGTTGAAACAAGATTTACAAACTCGGGCATCGTATTAAAATCCTCACCAACAACCTGCGATTTTTTTGAGTATGATTTTACAAGTTGTCCGGATTTAGCTCAAACATTAGCTGTTACCTTGGTAGCCAAAAATATTCCCTTTAGATTAACAGGTCTTGATAATTTATCGATAAAAGAAACAGATCGCATACAAGCGCTTATTTCTGAGCTTTTAAAGTTTGGAATTTATTTACAAAAGGAAAACTCCAATATCTTGAGCTGGGCTGGCAATGAAACAATTAATCCTTCTGATCAAATCATAATTGAGACTTACCATGATCACCGAATGGCATTGGCTTTTGCTCCTTTGGCTTTAAAAACAGGTAGTTTACAAATCACAAATCCGGGAGTTGTTTCCAAATCATATCCAAATTTTTGGAATGATTTGCGTGAAACAGGATTTAGTATAACTGAAAACCCGCAGATTTAAGCTTCGGCAAAAAACAGTTTAATTCTCTCGAGGCCTTCAATAATTTCGGCTTTTTCGCGTGCTATATTTATCCGAATAAATCCTTTTGCTTTATCCGAAAAATGTTCACCTGGTATTACTGCAACTTTCTGCTCATCGTACAAGTCGATAGCAAATTTAAACCCATCATAAACGGCATCGGGTAATTCGGCCCAAACAAAATATCCGCCTTTTATTTTCGGAATGGTAAATCCAAGTTTTGTCAGCTCAGTGGAAACTAACAAATAGTTCTCGGTTAACCTGTCACGAACTGATTGGATATATTTTTCGCCGAAATTAAATTTTTTACAATACTGAACGATTGCTTCCTGCAAAACTGATGGAGCACACAAACCAATATAATCGTGTATTGATTTTATTTTTTGCATATGCTCCTGATGTGCAGCCAGATAACCAATGCGCCAACCTGTAATCGAAAATGTTTTCGAGAAACTATTTACATAAAATATATACTCATTAAATTTTTCAATTGGGATATATGGTTTTGTATCGAAGTATAATTCCTGGTAAACAGCATCAATAATGAGATAAATCTCGAGTTCATTACTTAATTTAACCAGCTCCTGCATATCCTTTTTACTCCATATTTTACCAAAAGGATTTCCTGGTGAAGCCACAAAAATGATATGTACATTTTGTGTTTCACAAACTTCGCGAAGCCATTTAAAATCAACAGATCCATTTTTTTCGAAAGAGAAAGTCACAAATTTTTTATTAAATATACCGGGCAAATATTTGTAGCTTTCGTAAACCGGATCAAAGGCAAGCGCAGAAAAAGAACCGTTTATTTCGTTGTTTAAATAGGTAAATATCAACGATAACGCTTCGGTTGCACCTTGCACAATCAAAAAATCGTCTTTAGTAAAAGGAAAATGTTTGTGATGCTTTTTTACCAATAAGCTTAGCAGTTCCTCGTTTCCACTGCCTGGAGCATATTGATGAATTTTATTACCGGCTATAGAACCCAAAATATCAGTAAGCTCTTTAGGAGGATCGAATCCTGGAATACCCTGGGCGAAGTTAATTCCACCTGTAGTTTTAACTTTATTACTCATAAAACTAATATACGATCCTGTTGGTTTTTGATATTTATTTTGCATTTTTTTTCTTTTTACATTCGTCGTCAATATTTTTACGAGAAAGTCCGAATTTTTCTTTCTCAATATTTCCAGTTGGTTCTGTGTGAACCATTACATCATAAACATTTTCAATCCGTTCTTTTATATTTGTTTCAACTTCTTTTGCAATTTTATGGCCTTCGAAAATAGTTTTCGAGCCGTCAACCTCAACATCCAAAGCAATGGTGTACATATTTGAATGTCGTCGAATTCTTACTTTATGAG
This sequence comes from Bacteroidales bacterium, assembly GCA_034002805.1. Taxonomy (GTDB): domain Bacteria; phylum Bacteroidota; class Bacteroidia; order Bacteroidales; family UBA12077; genus UBA12077. Next base: position 4,147 of record JAVEZW010000074.1, read on the forward strand.
GATTTGATGCTCCCATTACTTCTTCAACAGCATCAAAAATTTTATAATACATCGATTCATCATCAATGCCATCCATTAGCTCACGGCTAGTTTCCATAAATATTCCAAAAGCAACTTTCATAATCCATATACTTACCAATAAGGCAGTAACCAAATCAAGTACTGGCATTTTCAGAATTTGGGTAAAAACCAACCCAACCAAAACAGATGATGAAATCAGAATATCACTTCGCATATTCTTGGCATTGGCAATTAACATGTTGCTCTGGATTTTTCGCCCAACCTTAAACTGATAGTAAGCCATTGCTGCTTTCGAAACAATTGAAAAGATGGTAACATAGATTGCGAGCAGAGTTGGAATTTCGTGTGACTCGTTTCTTATTAAGCGAATAAGTGTTGTAAAAAACAATTGAGCTCCAGCAAAAAATATTATAAAACTCAGCACCTTTGTAGCTACAGCTTCTGCCCTACTATATCCGTAGGGGAATTTATAATTCGGAGGTTTATTCATTATTCGGGCGGCAATGAGCGTAATAAAATAGGTAAGTATGTCGGTGGCAGTATCAATACCATCGCCAATAACAGCTAAACTGCCAGAAATAATACCAACAACAATTTTAACAACAGCCAATAAAGTATTGCCGACTATTCCAACCCAGGATGCAGTTCTTATTTTTTCGTTTCTAATCTCCATTTTATTGGATCTTTCAGATGTAAAGGTAAAAAAAAGTTCTTTGTCAAACAAAAAAGCCATCCTTTATAGATGGCTAAAATGTTATATATTAATTTATTAATCCAATTTAAGTACTGCTAAAAACGCTTGTTGTGGTACTTCTACATTACCAACCTGACGCATACGCTTTTTACCTTTTTTCTGTTTCTCGAGTAATTTACGTTTACGGGTAATATCACCACCATAACATTTTGCTGTAACATCTTTTCGAACAGCTTTAATCGTTTCGCGGGCGATTATTTTTGCACCAATAGCAGCCTGAATAGCAATATCAAACTGTTGGCGAGGAATAAGCTCTCTTAGCTTTTCGCACATTCTTCGGCCGAAATCGTAAGCATTATCACGGTGAATTAAGGTTGATAATGCATCCACCATTTCGCCATTTAATAAAATATCGAGACGAACCAGGTTTGCTTGTTTAAATCCTGTAATATGATAATCAAATGATGCATATCCTTTAGAAATACTTTTTAGCTTATCGTAAAAATCGAAAACAATTTCAGCCAAAGGCATATCAAATGTTACCTCGACACGGTTATTTGGCAAATAATGTTGATTTTTTAATACCCCCCGTTTATCAATGCAAAGCTTCATAATTTGTCCCAGAAAATCTGTTTTTGAGATTACCTGAGCGTGAATATATGGTTCTTCAATATGCTCAATATAATTTAGTTCGGGTAATCCTGATGGATTATGAACCTCAACAATTCCCTGCTTTGTAGTATGAACCTTATACGAAACGTTTGGTACAGTAGTAATTACATCCATATCAAACTCACGATCAAGACGTTCCTGAATAATTTCCATGTGTAATAACCCCAAGAATCCACATCTAAAACCAAACCCCAGCGCAGCTGATGATTCGGGTTCGAATGTTAAAGAAGCATCGTTAAGCTGAAGTTTCTCCATTGATGCACGCAAATCTTCATAATCATCGGCATCCACAGGATAAATACCTGCAAACACCATTGGTTTTACCAACTCGAAACCTTCAATGGCTTTTTCACAAGGCTTGTCATAATGAGTAATGGTATCACCTACTTTTACTTCGCGTGATGTTTTAATACCCGAAATGATATACCCAACATCACCTGCTTTTAATTCGTTTTTGGGAAATTGCTTTAATTTTAAGAAACCTATTTCATCAGCATAGTAATCTTTTCCTGTGGCAACAAACTTAACATGATCGCCCTTTTTGAGTGTACCGTTTTTAATTTTAAAATAAGCCTCTATTCCTCGATAGGAGTTAAAAACGGAATCAAAAATCAGGGCTTGTAATGGAGCATTGGGATCACCTTTTGGTGCTGGCACATCTGCAATAATTCGTTTTAGAATTTCATCAACACCCATACCTGTTTTACCACTTGCTTCAATAATGGTTTCGCGTTTACATCCGATAAGTTCTACAATCTGATCTTTAACCTCTTCCGGCATAGCGGCGTCCATATCCATTTTATTAAGGACAGGAATTATTTCTAAATCATGCTCAATTGCATGAAAAACATTGGAAATGGTTTGAGCCTGAACACCCTGAGTAGCATCAACAATAAGCAATGCACCTTCGCAAGCTGCAATCGATCGTGATACTTCGTAAGAGAAATCTACGTGTCCCGGAGTATCGATAAGATTAAGAACATACTTTTTACCATTAAGCTCATAATCCATCTGTACAGCGTGACTTTTAATAGTTATTCCACGCTCACGCTCCAAGTCCATATCATCCAGCATCTGATCCTGATAATCACGATCCGATACAGAACCGGTAGCCTGAAGTAAACGATCGGCTAAGGTACTTTTACCATGATCGATATGCGCAATAATGCAAAAATTTCTAATATGATCCATAAACTAACACTCAATTATCTATTCAACCTCAACAAATTATAGTTTGGTGGTGCAAAGATATTGAATAATAGCGAATAATTGCAAAACTGGATACAAACAAATAGTAAGTTGTGAAATAATAACTCTTTCGTGTTTCTTGTTGCTGGTTGCAGGTTAAGCTTTGCTTATTAGTTTATAAACTAACCTAATCATTATTTCGCTCAGATTATCTTCAATTTTTAGATTGCCGGCAATGGTAAATATTTTTTTCTTCCTGTTTTTGTTTTTTTAATTGCGCACCAAAGGTCTGATTTACATCAAACGGAATTTGTGGTTGGTGCGCTTTTCACTTAAAATCCTTTTTCTACAAATATTTCGCTCCTAACGGAGCTTTTTTTAAAATAATCGCGTAGCGATGGAATGTTTGTAGAAAAGGAATCACAATTCAAAAAGCGTGTCAGTAAAAATAATGATTAAGGCTAAATAATAACCAGGACACGCAATAGTAAGGATGCCTTTTATTTCAAAACATTAATTAGAATATGACAGAGGCAATTTTTTTAACATTATCAGATTGATCCAAGGTGTAATAATGGATTCCGGGAGCTCCGTATTTGATTAGTTGCTTCGATTGCTCAATTGCCCATTCAACACCTACAACCCTAACTTCTTTGTTTGATTTACATTTTTTGATTTCCTGAACCAGATCATTGGGCAAATCAATATGAAATGTCTGTGGTAATAATTTAATGTCATTTAATGCAGATACCGGTTTGATTCCCGGAATGATAGGCACATCAATTCCTATTTTTCGGCATTTATCAACGAAATTATAAAACGTTTGGTTTTCATAAAACAGCTGCGTTACAATATAATCAGCACCTTTATCAACTTTTAGTTTAAGATATTCAAGGTCGGACTCTAAATTCGGTGCTTCACAATGTTTTTCAGGATAACCTGCAATACCAACCGAAAAATCAGTGGGCATAGCATCAACCAATTCTTCGTTTAGATAATTCCCTTTATTCAGGTTCATTATTTGCTCAATAAGTTCGCTCGAATGGCTATGTCCTCCGGGTTCAGCAATAAACTGTCTAGCTCCTTTTGATGGATCACCACGAAGTGCAAGCAGATTATCAATTCCCAAGAAATGAAAATCGATCAATGCGTCTTCTGTTTCTTCTTTTGTAAATCCTCCACAAATCATATGAGGAACAACCGTAATTTTATATTTATTCTGAATTGCAGCAGCGATGGCAACTGTTCCGGGGCGCTTACGAATAACCCGTTTTTCCATTAATCCATCAGGCCGGTTTTTATAAATTACTTCCTGCTGATGATAGGTAATATTTATATACGCCGGATTGAATTCAATTAACGGATCGATGGTGTTATAAATCTCCTGAATTGTATGACCTTTTAATGGAGGTAACAATTCAAAAGTAAACAATGGCTTTTTTGAGTTTTTTATTTTGTCGATTACTTTCATTTTCTTCAAATTGATTTGTTTATTCTTCAGTTATGCTTCGACAAGCTCAGCATGACAACCTTCAGAATAACGAAAATTTATTTTATGTTTCTTACATTCAATGTCACACTGAGCCTGTCGAAGTGGACATTGAATAAATTATTTATAATTTAAGTTTTGAGATAAGCGTTTTTCGGCTTCATCAATACTAATATTTGACCGTTGTGCGTATTCTTCAAGCTGATCTTTTGAAATAGTTTGTACATTAAAATATTTAGATTCGGGATGAGCAAAAAAGAAGCCACATACCGATGCTTGCGGGTACATCATGTTATTTTCTGTCAAAGTTATTCCTGCTTGTTTTTCGGCATCCAATATCCTGAAGAGATCTCTTTTTAATGTATGATCTGGTAATGATGGATACCCAATTGCAGGTCGAATTCCCTGATAACGTTCATGCAAAAGATCGTCCTGGGTTGATTTTTCGAATGTTGCATAAGCCCAATATTCTTTGCGGACTTTTTCGTGAATTAATTCCGTGAATGCCTCTGCTAATCGGTCTGCCAGAATTTTAAGCATAATTGCATCATAATCGTTGCCTTCTTTTTTGAATTGCTCAACCCATTTTTCGGCTTCGAGTCCGGCTGTTACAGCAAACATCCCTATGTAGTCCTTTTTACCCGAATCTTTTGGTGCAATAAAATCAGTAAGACATAGATTTTGTTCATTGTCTGTCTTTGCATGCTGATTTCGTAAAAACGGAAACGTTGTAACTATCTCTTTCCCATTTTCAGAATACAATTTCAGATCATCCGATTCTGCATTTGCCTGGTAAAAACCAAATACTGCATTGGCCTTAAGCATGCTTTTCTGAATTATCTTTTCGAGCATAATCTGAGCATCATCAAATAACTTTTTGGCTTCCACTCCTTTTATCGGATCTTCAAAAATCTTTGGGTACTTGCCCGGAATATCCCATTGATGAAAGAAAAATGTCCAATCGATATATTTTGCAATTTGCCTTAATGGAAAATTCTCTAATACCTTATTCCCAATAAATACAGGGCTTTTGGTTTCAAACTGATTCCAATCAATCTGCAATTTATTCTTTCTTGCTTCATCCAAACTAATATATTTGGTCCCAGCCTTGGTCTCGAGATATTTACTTACAGATTTTTCGTAATCAAGTTTTAATTCCTTTACGAATATAAGTTTCAGGTTTTCTGATAACAGGCTATTCACAACACCCACACTTTTTGATGCATCTTTAACATGAACTACCGGAGCAAAATATTCGGGTGCAATTTTTAATGCAGTATGAATTTTCGATGTTGTTGCTCCACCTATCAATAAAGGTATTGAAAGTTTATTGCGATTCATTTCCCTTGCCACATGAATCATCTCATCGAGTGATGGAGTAATTAATCCGCTTAATCCAACAATATCAACTCTCTCCTTAATTGCAGTTTCGATAATTTTCTCGGCCGGGATCATTACTCCCAAATCAATAATATCGTAATTATTGCAGGCAAGGACAACACCAACAATATTTTTTCCAATATCATGAACATCGCCTTTTACAGTCGCCAGCAATATTTTGCCCTTTGCTGTTGTATCACCACTCAGCAGCTTTTCAGCCTCGATAAATGGCATTAAATAAGCCACTGCTTTTTTCATTACACGGGCACTTTTAACCACTTGTGGCAGGAACATTTTACCTGATCCAAAAAGCTCACCTACCTTATCCATTCCTTCCATCAATGGACCTTCAATAACACTGATAGCAGATTCTGAAGACTTTCGAATTTCCTCCACATCCTGATCAATAAAATCGAGAATACCTTTTATTAATGCATGATGCAGTCTATCTTTTACAGGATGATTTCTCCACTCATCAAAACTTACTGTTTTATCTTTTTTGCTAAAGCTCTCCTCAGCAAAAGCAAGTAATCGTTGTGTTGCATCGGCTCTGCGGTTTAATACCAGATCTTCGGTAAGGCGAAGCAGATCCTGTGGAATCTCTTCGTAAATTTCGAGCATTCCGGGATTTACAATACCCATATCGAGACCTGCTTTGATAGCATGAAAGAGAAATACAGAATGAATAGCTTCGCGAACACGGTCGTTTCCACGGAATGAAAATGAGAGATTACTAACTCCACCGCTTGTTTTGGCATGTGGAAGATGCTCCTTAATCCATTTTACAGCATGAATAAACTCAACTGCATAATTATTATGCTCGGACAATCCAGTTCCAATCGATAAAATATTTGAATCGAAAATAATATCTTCGGCTGGAAAATTTGCTTTTTCGGTAAGCAGGTAATATGATCGTTTTGCGATTTCAATTTTACGTTCGAATGTATCGGCCTGACCTGTTTCATCGAAAAGCATAACAATGGTTGCAGCACCATACGAACGAATTTTTGATGCTTTTTCGATAAACGCCTCTTCACCATCTTTAAGACTTATGGAGTTTACAATTGATTTTCCTTGTACACATTTTAATCCAGCCTCAATAACCGACCATTTTGAGGAGTCAATCATTACAGGTACACGAGCTATTTCGGGTTCGGAAGCGATCATGTGCAGAAATTCGGTCATTGCTTTTTCGGCATCAATTAAAGCATCATCCATTGAAATATCTATGATTTGTGCTCCGCTTTGCACCTGATGATGAGCCACTTTTAGTGCTTCTTCATAGTTTTCATCCCTGATTAGCTGTGCGAACTTTTTAGATCCGGAAACATTGGTACGTTCACCAATATTCACAAAATTTCTTGCCTTATTAATGGTTAGTGGTTCCAATCCGGATAATCTTGTACTTTGTTCTATTTCAGGAAGATTTCGTGGTTTGTATTTTGCTGTCACCTGAGCAATATAATTAATATGTTCAGCCCTGGTACCACAGCATCCGCCTACAATATTTACAAAGTTATTTTGCAGATAGTCTTCTATCAGATCAGCCATTTCGATTGCTGTCTGAGTATACTGTCCAAATAAATCCGGCAAGCCGGCATTTGGATGAACACTTACATTGAACTTCGAAATTGCCGACAGCTCCTCAATAAATGGACGAAGACGTTTTGCGCCAAAAGCACAGTTAAAACCAACACTTAATAAATCGACATGCGAAACCGAATTATAAAATGCCTCGATAGTCTGACCTGCTAATAACCGGCCACTCTGATCAGCAATTGTTCCCGAAACCATCACAGGAACAATAATTTCTCTTTTTTGTGATTCTTCGTTAATAGCCAGAAGGGCCGCTTTGCAGTTTAAGGTATCGAAAATGGTTTCAACCAGCATGATATCAGCACCACCATCAAGCAATCCACGAACCTGCTCCCTATACGCAATTTTTAATTCATCAAATGAAACCGATCTGAAACCCGGTTTGTTTACATCGGGCGAAAGTGATGCAGTTCGGTTAGTTGGTCCGATAGAACCAACAACATATCTTGGTTTTTCATTAATATGATTGTGCTTATCAATGGCTTGTCGCGCAAGTTTCGCTGCCTCAACATTCAGCTCATACACCCATTCCTGCATTCCATAATCGGCTAGCGATATGGCATTTGAGTTAAATGTATTGGTACAAATCAAATCGGCACCTGCATCGATATAGGATTTATGTATTTCGCTAATAACGTTGGGCTGAGTCAATGTTAGCACATCATGATTCCCTTTAAGCGGAATCTTGCTGTTTTTAAAGCGATCGCCTCTATACGCAGCTTCGTCTAGCTTGTACGACTGAACCATAGTTCCCATAGCTCCATCGAGAACAAGGATGCGTTCTTTTAGGTCTGATTTTAATTTTTCGAGTAAGTTCATTTATAATGATTTACAAAAACATTATTTAAATAGTCACCTTTTTGTCATACTGAACTAGTCGAAGTATGACCTTTTTTGTTTGATAATCTAACCAATTCATCAAAATCACCTTTAATAAGTGCCTCTTTCTTTTTCCTCGTCCAACCCTTTATTCTTTTTTCCCAGAAAATAGCATCATTAGGATTTTGAAAAGTTTCATAATAAACCAATTCCAAAGGCCTTCTTGAAAAAGTATAACTTGTCCTGTCAAAGCCATTATTATGTTCAATTAATCTTCTATCAATATTGTTTGTCACACCAGTATAGTATGAGTTATCGGAACATTTTAGAATATAAACAAAATACGTTTTCATTTTTTTTTAGTTTTTTCACCTTACCCTTCGACAGGCTCAGGGTGACCGCAAGATAAAGGCATCATTCTTAGTTTTAGAATGTCATTCCCTTCGACATCCTTCGACAAGCTCAGGATGACCTCAGGGTGACATCCCCTACAAAAAGCCTTCTTTTAAAAGCTCAGGGTAACATTCCCTACAAAAAGTCATCTTTTACAAGCTCAGGGTGATTTTCTATTGTTGTCAGGCTGAGCTTGTCGAAGCCTAAATTTACTAATAACCAAGTATCAAAGTCAACTAATTAATTTTTAATATATGCCAAAAAAACATCGAGCTTTGGCAAAATGAATTTGATCTTTAACAAGTTCGATAGCTTAATTGTTCCCACCACATAGCTTGTATTTCTGCCTGAATACTTCTCTGAAATATTTTCGAAATCAAAGTGACTGAAATCAACGATATTTCTATATCTCAGATAAATCTCTATTTCATGGTCAGTGCGGTATTCAAGCTGCTTAAAGTATTTTTTCTTTTTGTACTCATACTTATAATTATGCGAGCGGGCTGTAATATCCGACAGCACTGCTGAACCTGTTGGATAACCTCCGGCGCCTTTACCAAACATAAATTGCTTATCGTAAAACTCTCCCTGAATTACTACTCCGTTATATTCATCCTCAACATTGTAAATATACTTGTCAGGGCGAACAAGGCGTGGAATAACAAACATGGTGAATGATTCCTGATCGAGCTTAAGCACCTGCGCCACCAGCTTAATTTTCAGGTTTTTTTCGCGTGCATACTGAATATCATCCAAACCTATATTTGAGATTCCATGATTAAAAACCTTAGTTGGCTCAACATAGGTTCCCAAGGCATGTGTAGTTATAATTATCAGTTTGTACAACGAATCAAAACCATCCACATCGAGGCTTGGATTACTTTCGGCAAAACCCAGCTCCTGTGCTTGTTTTAATGCAGTGTTATAATCCAGTCCTTCGATAAATATTTTCGAAAGAATATAGTTTGATGATCCATTTAATATTCCGGTAACTGACTTTAGTAAATCATTATCATAGTATTCTTCAATATTTCTGATGATGGGAATACTTCCGCATGCTGATGCATCATATAACAAGGATGTGTTTGTTTCTTCCTGCAGTTTTATCAACTCCTCGAGATGATGAGCCAACATCTTTTTATTGCCCGACACAACGCTCTTTCCGTTTTCGAGGCATCGCTTTACAATGGTGTAAGCTTCGTCTGCATCATCAATAAGTTCGACCACCAAATTAATATCGCGGTCGTTGATAATCTCGTCTTTATCGAATGTAAAATGATCGGCACTTAGCGATCGCTTTTTATTCTTCTGCTTTACACAAATCTTGCTGATCTGCGCATCAACTGTTTTACTGTGTGTGAGCACATGATGGAGGCTTTCGCCTACAACACCGTACCCGAATAATCCTATATTTATTTTGTTGCTCATTTTGTTTTTCTTTTGTTTGTTTCATTAATGGGCTAAAGCCCGCTTTAAATATTCTTCTTTTGAGGTTGTAACTAAAACCTCTATTTTGTATTCACTCTTCGACAAGCTCAGAGTGACATTTCTCAGGATGACTATTTTTAATCAAAACACGATGGAAAGTCCATGGACTTTTCCATGTGTTTTCTATATTATCATTTCTTACTTAAAAAATCTCTTATTACTTCTGTTAATTTTTTTGTTTCGATTAAAAAGCCATCGTGGCCAAAGAGCGAATCAATTTCAATAAAATCGGCATTTGGAATATACTCTTGCATTTCTCTCATCTCATCAGGAAAAAACAACAAATCCGAAGAAATGGCAATTAGCAGTGTTTTGGCTTTTATCTGCGCCAGTGCATTTTCTATACTTCCACGATTTCGGCCTACATTATGCGAATCGAACGATCTGGAAATTGAATAATACGAAAATGCATTAAACCGTTTTACTAGCTTATCGCCTTGATACTGCTGATACGTAACAACCCTGTGATTTTCGAGTTTATTCAGGTCGTCGTCGTGCTGCGTTTTATTGTAAGTTGCAGCATTGCGATAGCTTATTAATGCCATTGAACGGGCTGCTTTAAGTCCGGCTTGTCCTGCAGTATCAGATTTTGTCTTAAAAGTTGGATCGGCAAATAATGCCAGTCGCTGCGATTCGTTAAAGGCAATATTCCATGGCGATGCAAATGCTCCGCTAACCATAAAAACAAGGTTTTCAATCAATGATGGATTCATAATACCCCATTCGAGTGCCTGAAAGCTGCCAATTGATCCGCCAGTAATCATAAAGATTTTTGATATCCCTAAATGCTTACAAAGCACCTCATGGGCATTTACCATATCTCTTATCGTGATTAACGGGAAATCGTGATAATAAGGTGCTCCGGTTTCGGGATTAACAGACAATGGACCTGTTGTTCCGTAGCACGAACCCAGAAAATTGGCACATACGATAAAATACTTCGAAGTATCGAATAGCAATCCATCACCCACCATGTTAGGCCACCAGTCGGCAACATCAGAATTAGCCGTTAATGCATGACACACCCAAATCACATTGTCTTTGGTTGTATTCAACTTGCCAGCTGTGTGATATGCAATCTGAATATCGCGCAACGATTGACCGTTCTCGAGTTTAAAATCTCCTTTGTATTGAAATTGATGTTTTTCCATATTTTTAAAATTAAGCGGAAGCCGAAAGATAATAGAATTTTTAATTATTTGGAGGATAATTAACTTCGTACAACCCTATTTTATCCTCGACTTTCCACTTATTTTATTACTTTTGGATTTATTTTAAAAATCATCCTGTTTTTGCCCTTTGTCCCTGAAGGGAACAGGATGATTTTTCAATTTTCACCCTTTAGGGTAAGGGGCAAAAAAATTGAAAAATCACTTCTCCTTTAGGTTGCCAATGGCAATTCGTATTTGTGACTGTTGACTTTTGCATGGTTAGTAACCCTGAAAGCTTGCTCGAAATCTTCAATAATATCGTCGATATGTTCGAGTCCGACCGAAACACGCAATAATCCCGGAGTTACACCAGCTGCCAGTTGTTCCTCAGCAGTTAGTTGCTGATGTGTTGTTGCGGCAGGCAATATGATCAATGTTTTTGCATCGCCTACATTCGCAAGATGACTAACCAGTTTTAAACTATCGACAAAAGTTGTTGCCTTTTCGATTCCTCCTTTTATCTCGAACGACAAAACTCCGCCAAATCCATGTTTTAAATACTTAAGTGCATTTTTGTGATTCGGATCGTTTGGCAAACCCGGATAACTTACTTTGGCAACCTGTGGATTTTTACCTAACCAATCAGCCAGCAAGAGTGCATTATCGGTATGTTTCTGCACTCTGAGCGAAAGCGTTTCCAATCCCTGCAATAATAAAAACGAATTAAAAGGACTTATTGCCGAACCAAAGTCGCGCAA
>JAVEZW010000075.1:0-15791 GCA_034002805.1 Bacteroidales bacterium
AATTTATGCACAAAATCGTCCCAAACCAAAAGGAAGTACTTCCTTTTGGTTTGATGAAATAAAAAAGAATGATTTAATTTGTTATATTAATAATTAAAAACCGGTCAACCTAATTTAGGGATCGTCAGGAAGAAGCAGCGTAGCTGCGATAGTATGGTAAAGAGAATGTATGAATTTAGTGAAGCTACGTAGTAGCGAAAGAAATAGGTAGTGATTAGTGAACAGTGAATGGTGATTGAAATTTTGAATTGATAGTTGAAAGTTTGAAGCCTGAAGACCGAAGTCAGAAGTTGAGGTTCACGGCTCACAAAGTAAATTGGTGATTTGGAAAAGCAAAATAGTTCTTTGAATTGAGAGTATTAGTTACGGGTTAAGAAGTTAATAAATAGAATGAGGCCCTAATGTTATAGTCACTGCGAAAGAGCCCTAATGGGCGACTGAAGCAGTCTTTATATAGATTGTCTACCAGCCGGCAAGCTGGTTCGCAATGATATGAATATTAACAGGGGGATGAATAAACGTAACTTCCACCCACTAACCCCATCAAGGGGGATAGAGATTACAAAGTAAAGTAGCTCACAGCTCAAGGCTCATAGCTCACAGCTTCCTGGTTATTAACAAACACGTTCTTTGAATAAACCGATAGAGTTGATAAAAAACACCCTTATTCGTCACAGAAAAGGCGAATTTGATAAAACAGATTATTGCATTAGTCATTAAAAATGATACTTTTACGTTGGAATAGTTGTTTTTAATCAAATGCGTATTACTTTTGCGCAACCAATTACCGAAATGAACGTTTAATTGTGCATTAGTGATTAGTGAATAGTGATTGGTGAATAGTGAATGGTTGGAGAAATTTTGAATAGCATGACTTTCCATCGTTCGAAGAACATGGAAACGTCAGCATAAGGAAAGTAAAAAAGTTCTTTGAATTAATAGGTTTTTTCCCCCTTTGAAGGGGGATTAAGGGGGATGTTAAAAGTAAAACCTATTCCACCCCCTAACCCCCTCAAGGGGGATAGAGATTACAAAGTAAAGTAACTCACAGATCACAACTCACATTGTTCATTGATAATTGATAATTGAAAAATGGTGTTTATCTTGATACTTGATACTAAATACTTGATACTATAATAAAAAACTCAACATATATAGTTTACCTGCCGTAGGCAGGCTGGCAGCCTAAATACAGTAAGTAAGCTAAAAGCTAAAAAAACAAACAAATTTAAATACTAACTTAAACTTTTAGAACATGAAAAAAACAAACTTTTTAAAATTCGCGTTAACGCTCGTTATGGCGTTCGTTATGACTGGTGCTTGGGCACAAGTTTGGGTAGATAAAACTGCTCAAGCAATTGACTCTGTAACTGTTGGAGTAAGGGTTCCATACTATGTTCAACCAGACCAGTATTTTAATCCTGCAACTACAGCTTATACTGATACTGCTGATGTTGCTTTAATTTCAACTTTTGCATGGGATTTTACTGCTTTTGCAACTGCTCCAACGAAGGTTTGGCAATCGAGCAATTTTGATGGAGGAAATGATGGTAATTCTGTAATGGTAGTATTTAATGCGGTTAATGCTGCTCCTGAAAATATTTCTGTTATTGAAACAGCAACAAGTTGCCCTGGTACAGCTGTTACATTACCAGTAAGAGTAATTGCTTCCCCAACTATCGCTTTTAATCCAACTGTAGCTGGTACTATAATTGGAGCAAATGCAACTTTCTGTGATGGTGATCCTCAACAAGACGATATTTTAAGAGTAGTTTTTACAGGATCTCTTGCAGGAAATCCTCGATATACTCTAGATTATACATATAGTGTTGATACATGGAATTCAGGAACAAGTAGTTGGGATGCAGTGACAAGTGTTGATCATACAGGCGCAAGTGCAATTACAGCCATTAATACAGGCACATATGATTTAAATGATCATACCAGTGACTTTGCTATTATAGCAGGAAGTACAACTCGTTACACTTATACTATATCAGGTGTTACTGATAGAATTTCTAGAAAATCAGATTACTTAATAAATCCATTAAGTGCTTTAGCTACTTGGAGAAGATATGATTTGGGTCCTGAAACCATTACTGTTACAGTAAATCCTGCTCCTGTTACTGGTCCAATTTACCATATCAGCAATATGTGGGCTAACTAATTATTATAATAATTTAACTTAAATATAAAGAAGTTAAAAAATTGTAAAACTTACAAACTGGTTCAGGGTAACACCTGAACCGGTTTTAAAACTAAAAAACACAATTTTGTCCTCCCTAAGGGAGGTGTCCGAAGGACAGAGGGTGAAAGAGGAGATTGAAAAAAGAGTGAAAAAATAAAAAGGTATAAGTGCAAAAAAACATTACATATTGGATCGAATTGTCTGATTACGATTTAGAAACCGCAGAGGCCATGCTTAAAAGTAAAAGGTTTCTGTATGTTGGTTTTATGTGTCATCAAACTATCGAGAAAATATTTAAAGCATATTATACTCATGTTAAGAATGAAACTGCGCCATTCTCTCATAGTTTATCCTTTTTGGCTAAAAAAGGTGAGTTTTACCAACTTTTTTCTGACAGCCAAAAGGATTTTATAGATCAGATTGAGCCATTAAATATCGAAGCAAGGTATCCATCGCACAAGGAAAGGGTTTTGAAAAGCCTAACCGAAGCAAAATGTATTGAGATTATTCAAAAAACTAAAGAAATTCAATCGTGGATAAAAACGAAGTTATAGAAAAGGTAAGAGCCTATAAAATTTTGTTGAAAGATCATTTCGATATGAAATCGGTATATCTTTTTGGATCGTATGCAAAAGATACCTATACGAATGATAGCGATATTGATGTGGCTGTAGTTGTTGATCAGATAGATGGCGATTATTTTGCTGTAAATCCATTGCTTTGGAAACTCCGAAGACAAATAGATGACAGAATTGAACCGATTATCATTGAAAAAAAATTCGATGATGCAAACTTTCTGGAAGAGATAATTCGGACAGGAATTGAGATAAAGTGAGAAGTTTGAAGATCGAAGTTGGAAGACTGAAGTAAGAAGAAAAGAGTAAAAAGTAAAAGCATTCTCTATTTTGTCCTCCCTCAGGGAGGTGTCCGATCCCGATAGCTATCGGGAGGAGGGTGAAAAGGATAACAAATTAAAGACGTCCCGAAGGGACAGAGGGTGAAAGAAGAAAAAAATAGTGAAAAAAGCATAACTGAAAAATTTGAGATACAATAAACACATATTAGCTCTTCTATTTTCCCTGATACTATTCTTAGTTTCAGGCTTTAATGCTTTTTCGCAAGATGTTCCGGTAGCTTGTGCAGGGAGTATTGTTCGTTATGGCGTTTATGGCGATAATGGTAATTCTGTTTTCGATTGGCAGGTTACTGGTGGTCAGATAATCAATAACTACAACGATAGTGTTGATGTAATGTGGCCCTGGGATATGAGTGCAGGTCCACAAACCATTACAGTTACCGAAACAAGCCTTTTTGGTTGTTTGGGTAATCCTTACAGCACCGTAGTTATTATTTCTGCTCCCGATGTTGATATTACAGATGATCCGAATATTTGCGAAGGAGCCAGCTATGAGTTTTTTGCTAACTCATCAACTGCTATTAATTACCTGTGGCCCGATAATTCATCGGGAACCACTTTTATTGCATCATCAACAGGCGAGTATTGGGTACGTATCGAAGATACCTATGGTTGTATTGCTACCGATACTTCATTGTTAACCGTTCATCAAAACCCGGTAATCGATTTGGGTAACGATACCTCAATCTGCGAAGCCGGTGATATTCTTACCCTGGAGTTAGATACGCTCTACTCCGATTATTTATGGCAACTTGAAGATGAAAGATGGTACTCCTCATATATAAATGTTGAAGTAAGCACCGAAGAAAGAACCTACTTCCTTGAGGTTGAAGATCAGTGGGGTTGTATAGGTTACGATACTATTACAGTTAGTTTCTGCGGTGAGTTTTTAATTCCTAGTGCATTCTCTCCAAACGAAGATGATAATGTAAACAGCGAATGGAGAATTGATAATTTAGCTTCGTTCCCCGATTGTACAGTCGATATTTATGATCGTCGCGGTGAGCGGGTTTTCCACTCTAAGGGCTATCAAAACCCCTGGAATGGAACCGATTCTAAAGGCCGAAAAATGCCAATGGATTCGTATTACTACGTAATTGATCTGCAAAATGGCGAACAACCATTTGTAGGAACAGTTACATTGTTGCGTTAAAATTTGCAATTATAGGTTACCTTTGTGTAACTTAGTGTTTTCCTTTGAGTTGAGTTTTAATAATACGAAAAGGAAATTTAAAAAGAATAAAACTTATTAAGTTAAGTAAATGAAAAAACTGGTATTTATTTTATGTTCATTGTTGCTGGCAGCAATATCCACTATTGCACAAGAGCCTGTTTATAGCCAGTACACCATGAATCAGTTCCTTTATAATCCTGCATTTGCAGGTGCCGAAGGATATACCTCCTATAATCTTACCGCTCGTCAGCAATGGTTGGGTATGGATAACGCTCCATCAACTCAGGCTATAAGTGCTCAGATGAGAGTATCAAAAACCAGTTTTATATCAAAATCACGATCAATAAAGAAAAGAATTAAAAAACGCCGACCCAGCGGACGTGTTGGTGTTGGTGCATACATATATAACGATCAGAACGGTGCTATTGGCCGAACAGGACTTGAGGCGACCTATGCCTACCATTTACCGGTTATGGATGGCCAGATTTCATTTGGAGTTTCCTTATCGGGTTTTCAATTTAGAGTAAATACAAACGATTTAACATTTCCCGATGACGAAACTGATCCATTGGTGTTAAAAGCACGCGAAAACATGTGGATTGCAGATGGTAGCTTTGGGGTTTATTATACATTTCAGCCATTTTATATTGGTTTATCATCGCGTAATTTATTTCAGTCAGCATTGAAATTTGGAGAGGATAATAGTTTTAAAGATTATCAGCAGGTACGTCAGTATTACCTGGTAACTGGCTACCGATACGATATGAAGAATGATTTTGAGATTGAACCATCAGTATTACTTAAAACAACCGAAGCGTTTAATCTACAGACAGATATAAATATAAAAGGATACTACAAAAGAGATTACTGGCTTGGTTTTTCGTACCGAACAGGTAATGCATTTATAACTATGGTGGGAGTGCGAATCGATAAATTGTATGTGGGCTATGCATTCGATTATTCACTAAACGACATACAGAGAATAAGTTACGGGTCGCACGAAATAATGATCGGATTAAAATTCGGAGATAATCAAGGTCGATACCGTTGGTTGAACAGATTCTAAGATATTAAATTATAAAACCTAAGTGCTTTGCTATGCGAAGCATTTTTTTTATCTTCGGATAGCATAATTATTGTTGGTTTTCCAAGAGCTCCAGCGGAGCGTCAGTATGGTAAAAGATAAACAGTAATGTAGCAAAGCCCCATCGGGGCGACAGAAAATACAACAAAGTGTCGCTGCTCTGCAGCGTAGGTTTATTGAGATTGATGTTTTACCATACTTGCGTCGCTCTGCGACTTTATTAAAATAATTTAAAGAAGGTAAAATATTAATAATATAGAGCTCCGAAAGTGTTTAAGAATAGTAAAAAAGCTCCGGAGGAGCGATAGTATGGTAAAAGATAAACAGTAATGTAGCAAAGCCCCATCGGGGCGACAGAAAATACAACAAAGTGTCGCTGCTCTGCAGCGTAGGTTTGTTGAGACTGATGTTTTACCATACTTTCATCGCTCTGCGACTTTATTAAAATAATTTAAAGAAGGTAAAATATTAATAATATAGAGCTCCGAAAGTGTTTAAGAATAGTAAAAAAGCTCCGGAGGAGCGATAGTATGGTAAAAGATAAACAGTAATGTAGCAAAGCCCCATCGGGGCGATAGAAATAATCGGTATTTAAATTATGGCTAATACATACACTCAATTAAATATACATGCAGTTTTTTGTGTTCAAGGAAGAGAAAATATTCTTGATGATAAATTAAGAGAAAGAATATTCTCCTATATAAGTGGAACATTAAAAAATATGAATCTATTTCCATTAGCTGTAAATGGATTTTCTGATCATGTGCATGTTTTCTTTGAACTTTCACCTGAAATTGCCGTTTCTAAAATTATTCAGGATATTAAAGCTAATTCATCAAAATGGATAAATGAGAATAAGTTAGTACAAGGTAAATTTAGTTGGCAAAGAGGTTATGGTGCATTTTCATATGCCCGTTCACAAAGAGACACTGTAATAAGCTATATTATGAATCAAGAAAATCATCATAAAAAGAATACCTTTAAGGAAGAATACCTTGAATTATTAAGAAAATTTGATGTGAAGTATAACGATCAGTATTTATTTGAGTTCTATGAAACGTAGATTGTGTCGCTGCTCTGCAGCTCAGAAGGTAGTTAAGATAGTCTTTACCATACTTTTATCGCTACGCGATTTGTAATAATGAAGGAATATATTGCAGCTCAATAAGTTGGTAAATATGGTAATTGAAAATAATAATCAGCTCCAGCGGAGCGTCAGTATAGTAATAAGGAGCAGATAGAACAAAAAAGCCCTGTAGGGGCGATAGAAAAAGTAACAAAAATCTAAATAATTGTTGTATGAAAAAATGGATCATTCTTTTATCAATTATTGCAATTGCACTTATTGCATTTTTTATTGCTAAGCCAAAGCTTTCGGAGAATAACTTTAAAAAAGCGATGGTATATTTCGACTCCTCGATGTACGATAAAGCTATTCCGTTTCTAAATAAAGCGGTGATGTTTAGCAGTAAAAATGAAGATGCGTTGTTAAAACGTGCACAGGCATATTATCAGCTCGATAATAACGAAAAAGCGATCATCGATTTCGACAAAATAATTAAAAGAAACGAAAAAAATAACGAAGCACTTTTTGGTCGTGCATTAATATTCATAAAAAATAAAGAGTACGATAAGGCAATATCTGATTTAGACAAAGCAAAATCTATTAATAGTAATGTTGCTGAGTACTACTATTTTTCGGGATTCGTAAAGTCAAATCAAAAAAACTTTCAGGAAGCATTGACTGATTTAAATCAGGCAATCGTGATTGATTCGTTGTATGCCGATGCATATCATCAGCGCGGTATTGTTAAAGCAAATATGGGTGATTTTACTACTTCGGTAAAAGACTTTAATAAAGCACTCGAGCTTAATGACCAAAACCTCGAAGCGTATAATTATCGCGTAAAATACAGAATTGATAAAGAAGATTATACAGGCGCGATATCAGATTACGATGCTATAATAAACCTCGATGCAACAAATCAGGATGCATATTATCAAAGAGGGTATTTTAAACTGCAGATAAGAGATTTTACAGGTGCAATAAATGATTTTAATAAAGCTGTTGAGCTAAATCCAAAAGATGCCAGGGCGTTTAAGAAAAGAGGGAATGCCAAAGCAGGATTACAAAAGTTCGATGAATCGTTGGAGGATTTTAACAAAGCCATCGAAATTGATCCGAAAGATCCTGAATCGTATTACAGAATAGGATTGGTGTATATGCATAAATCTCAACCCGCAAAAGCTCAGGGGTATCTTAATTCGGCCATCAATCTTAAAAAAGATTATCATGAGGTTTATTATATAAGAGGTGTATCAAAAGCAATGCAGCAGAAATACGAAGAATCGATTAAAGATTTTGATAATTCACTTAAATATAATGCCGATTATGCCGATGCTTACCTGGGTAAAGCAATATCATTGGGAATTCTTGATAATCACAAGGAAGCAGTAGCTAATTATGATGCTTATATCAACAGAGTAAAGAATAACGGCGGAGCTTATTTAAACAGAGGTGTTTCGAAGATTAACTTAAACGATACTCCGGGTGGTTGTGCAGATTTTACTAAAGCCCTCGAGCTAGGTGTTCAGCAAGCTCAGGATATGCTTAATATGTATTGTACATCATACAAAAAGTAACATGTAGCTCCGCTGGAGCTATGATGAAATGGTAAAAGCTTGTTATAAGCAGAAAGCCCCGCTGGGGCAAAATAAATTTGCAATTTACCTACTTGAAAATAATTATAAATTTTTGTTATGGAGAAGCAACCTGTTTATAGCAAAGAATTAATAATAATTTAAAGCTCCGGAGGAGCGTTCTTTAATTTGGCGCAAATGTATGTTCAGATTATTTTTAATTGAAATAGATAAAAATTAGTTTGCTCCGCTGGAGCTATGATGAAATGGTAAAAGTTTGTTATAAGCAGAAAGCCCTGCTGGGGCAGAATAAATTTGCATTTTACCTACTTGAAAATAATAATAAATTTTTGCTACGGAGAAGCAATCTGTTTATAGCAAAGAATTAATAATAATTTAAAGCTCCGGAGGAGCGTTCTTTAATTTGGCGCAAATGTATGTTCAGATTATTTTTAATTGAAATAGATAAAAATTAGTTTGCTCTGCTGGAGCTATGATGAAATGGTAAAAGTTTGTTATAAGCAGAAAGCCCCGCTGGGGCAAAATAAATTTGCAATTTACCTACTTGAAAATAATTATAAATTTTTGTTATGGAGAAGCAATCTGTTTATAGTAGCGAAATTGTAATAATTTAAAGCTCCAGAGGAGCATTTTGTAAGCAGTAATTATCTAAAAAAATAGAGCTACGTTGTGGCGAAATTTTTTGAAAAGCTTACTATTAATTTTACGACAAGAGATACTAAATTTATAATTTGATAAAAGTGTAATTAATTGCTACGGAGTAGCAACCTGTTTATAGCAAAGTATTAATAATAATTTAAAGCTCCAGAGGAGCATTCTGAAAAAATGGCAAATACCTATTCACAAATGTATGCCCAGCTAGTTTTTGCAGTTAAAGGTCGGGAAAATTGTATTCCACAAAGAGACAAAGAGGAATTGCATAAATACATTACAGGTATTATAAAAAATCGTGGACAAAAATTATTAGCCATTAATTGTTTACCCGACCATATTCATATTTTTATCGGATTCAAACCAAATATATCATTATCTGATTTAGTAAGGGATATTAAAACAGCCACATCTTTGTTTATTAAAGAAAAGCAATGGGTTAAAGGCATGTTTTACTGGCAGGAGGGATTTGGTTCTTTTACTTATTCTCATTCACAATTAACAGATGTTATAAACTATATAAAGAATCAGGAGGAACATCATAAAAGACGGTCGTTTAAAGAAGAATATCTTGAGCTACTTAAAAAATTTGATATAGAATATAATGAACAATATTTGTATGAATGGTACGAATAATTGTCAGGGCGCTCCTACGGAGCTATGATATTGGTTTGTAATTTGCTATAAACAGAATGCCCCTAAGGGGCAAAGTTAAATAATACTAAAATTACA
Source organism: Bacteroidales bacterium (assembly GCA_034002805.1). Taxonomy (GTDB): domain Bacteria; phylum Bacteroidota; class Bacteroidia; order Bacteroidales; family UBA12077; genus UBA12077. Next base: position 9,407 of record JAVEZW010000075.1, read on the forward strand.
AGTTTTACAGGTAATGCTCTAAGTTGCCAAAGAAAAATGAATTAAAAAGATAAACATAAAATGAAAGCAAAATTATTTATTGTATTATTACTGGTTTCTGCTATTGCAATTGCTCAAAAAACTGATAACAATTCTATACCCGATAAAAACATTGATAAATATCTTACATATTTCTCCAATGACAATCCCGGTGCGGTTGTTGCCGTTATAAAAGATGGTAGTATCATTTTTAATAAGGCCTACGGATTATCAAACACAGAAACCAAAGAGGTACTTACAACCGATAAAGCGTTTAACCTGAATGAGCTTTCAAAAGCATTTACTTCTGTTGCCATTATGAAACTGGTAGAGAAAAAAAAGTTATCTCTTGATCAATCTCTGACAGATATTTTTAGCGATTTCCCTGAATATGGCAAAAACATTAAAATACGAAACCTCTTAAGTCATACTTCGGGATTAAAACCTTACGAATCGAAGCAATTTTCTAATAATCTGCAGGTGTACGATTATCTTAAGAGTCAGAATGAAACAGCTTTTGAGCCCGGTACTAAAATGCAATATAGTAATGCCGATTATGCAATGCTGGCATTAGTTATCGAAAAAGTTTCAAAAGCTTCTTATCAAGCTTTCTTAACAAAGAATATTTTCAAAAAACTATCAATGAATAATACCTGGATTGCTGAAAATAAAAAGGGTTTTCCTGTTGCTGATTCACATTTTAAACTAGATAGCAATTATGTGCCTAAAATCGAAGTAAATATGATTTATGGAGAGCAAGGCATTTATACCAACTCAACTGATTATGCTAAATGGGATAAGGCATTGCATTCGGGGAAGATTTTAAAACCTGAATTGCTTTCACAGATCTTTACCGTCGAAAAATTGAAGAATGGAGAGAATAATTCGTTTTATGGATATGGCTGGGCGGTAATGAAAAGAAACGAAACACGTTATTGGTGGCATGGTGGTATGGGCCATGGTTATACAAATTTAGTATTGCATTTACCCGATAATCAACTTACAGTACTTATATTAACCAACCGCAACGATGGATACGACTTTTTAAAGATGTCGATTGCCATTGCAAAAGAATTTGATAAAAATTTAAAACTGTAATTTCTTAAAACGTTAAAGTAAATACCGCTCCTTCGTTTGGTTCCGATTGCACGGTTATTGAACCTCCATGTAATCGCATAATCTGTTTCGATAAGCTTAGCCCAATACCCGATCCTTTGGGTTTGGTGGTAAAAAACGGTATAAAAACCTTATCAATTACCTCTTTTATTATCCCTTGTCCATTATCGATAACCTGTATAGCCACTCTACCTCTTTTATTTAAAAAAGCCCGTACCGTTATTTTAGCATCCTGAATATTTTCAGTGGCATGTATAGCATTGGTTATTAGATTTATAATTACCTGTTCAATTAGTTTTGTATCAGCATAAATCTCTAATGATTCAGGATTGGTGGTAAACTCTATGGTAACATCGTTTTTTAATTCATGTTTAATTAACGGATAAATATCGTCTAATAACTCCTTAACCGGTGCTACTTTTAAATTTGGCTTTGGAATTTTTGTAAGATTTCGGTAAGTATTCACAAAGTGCAGCAATCCATTGCTTCGTTTATGTATGGTTTTTATAGCCATCGAAATCTCACTCAATGATTCTTCTGTCAGGTTTTTATGATTTGAAATGGCGCTGTTCAGCATTAAATCGAGCGTTGATGTTAACGACGAAATGGGGGTTATCGAATTCATTATTTCGTGCGTAAGAACACTTATAAGCTTTTGCCAGGTCTCGGTCTCCTGCTCCTCCAAAACATGTTGTATATCCTTAATGGTAACCAGAATAATGGATCTTTCGTTTACTTTAAATTCTGTTCCTGAAATAGCAAGTTGCAGTATATCATCCTCTTGCTGAATTTTTAACAGACAGTTTTTGCCGGGTTCAAATTTTAATAACGAATTTACCAGCTCTGGCTGATTTTCTTCAAGATCGTGCAGATTTTTAACATTATTTATCTGAAAAAGCTTTTTAAAAGCCATATTTACCATATCAACCTTACCATTGCGCTGATAGGTAATTAAACTCACATCAATATTTCTTACCAGGTTTTGAAGATATTGGTATTGTTCTTCTTTTTCTGAGCGTACTTTCTGAAAATCCTGAATAACATCATTAAATGCTTTATTTAGCTCATCGAATGAAGAGCCCATCCCTTCGATTCTAAACGATCTGGTAAACTCCGAAAATCTTATCGATTCAAGAAAACTTGCAAGATCACGGTTTGTTTTATCAACAAATTTGTATAAAAGATAAATCTGAAAGACAACCACCAGTGCAATCAAAAAAGGGGTTATAAAATAATCGAGTGTAAGCGTATAGAAAAAAAGGAATATAGTTGCTGTTAGCAACAATATTCTAAATGTGGCAACTATCCTGAAATTTCTAAAGACCATATTTTTCCATTCTTCGGTAAAGTGATGTTCTGGTTAATCCAAGCATAGTGGCTGCCTGCGTAACATTTCCCTGATTTTGTTTCAGCACTTTTATAATGATGTTTTTTTCAATATCATCCAGGTTAAAACTATCAATCTCTATTTCGCCCACTTTATCGACTTTTGAAGCCAGAATAAAATCATCGGGTTGCAGATTTTCAGAGTCGCTCATAATAACGGCTCTTTCAATCGAATGCTGCAATTCGCGAACATTACCCGGCCAGTGATATTGTAACAATTTTTTGAGGGTTTCGCTCGAAATGCCTTTAACATTTTTACGGTATTTTTTCGAATAAATGCCTAAAAAATGATTTGCAAGTAGCGGAATATCTGATGTTCGTTCGCGCAAAGGAGGCAAATGAATCTCTACAGTATTTATCCTGTAAAGTAAATCCTGCCTGAAAGAATCATTCTGAACCATTTCGTGAATGTTGTTATTCGTGGCACAAATTAAGCGCACATCAATTGATTTTGGAGTGTTTGCTCCAACACGGGTAACCTCCCGGCGTTCAATGGTGGTTAAGATCTTTGCCTGCATAGGTAACGAAAGATTCCCAATCTCATCCAGAAATAAAGTTCCTCCGGAAGCTAATTCGAACCGACCTTGTCGATCGGCTTTGGCATCGGTAAAAGCACCCTTTACATAGCCAAATAGCTCGCTCTCAAATAACGATTCGGTGATAGATCCTAAATCAACACTAATAAATACTTCGTCTTTACGTAACGAATTGCGGTGTAATGCTCTGGCTACAAGCTCTTTGCCTGTTCCGTTTTCTCCTAAAATCAACACGTTGGCATCTGTCTTGGCTACTTTTCGTATGGTGGAGAATACTTGTTGCATTTCGGGCGAATTGCCGATAAACTCATGAAATGGTTGATCCTGAATGGCACTAATCTCAATCTGTTTCATCTTTAGATCGCTGGCCTGGTTCTTTGATTGACTTAATCGTATAGCCGATGAAACGGTAGCAAGCAACTTCTCGTTCTGCCATGGCTTTAAAATAAAGTCGGTAGCACCTGATTTTATTGCCTTTACAGCTTTTTCTGCATCTCCATATGCCGTAATAAAAACAACTACAGCATTTGGATCGATTTCAAGTATTTTTTCGAGCCAGGTAAATCCTTCCTGACCTCCAATAGCATCTTTGGTAAAGTTCATGTCGAGCAGAATTACATCAAACTTTTCTCTGCTCATAATCTCAGGTATTACTTCGGGATTCGATTCAGTTTGAATTACTTCTACATAGTTTTTTAGCAACAGCTTTAAGGCAAATAGGATATCTTCGTTATCATCCACAGCCAAAACTTTACCAAATTTTTCCATCATATAATTGATTTAATAGTTATAAACCTTAAGACTTGTTCAGTTTGTTTTATGTTACAACAAAAGGTAATTATGTAAGTAAAAATACAAATTTTTTAATCCGTCTGTTCGTTTTCGTACTCTTATTGTTTCGTTATCGAACAACAATTTCCCTATTCATTAATCGAAATAATATTTAAATATCAGATAAACAGTTATATATAATCTTTGGCATAATTTCTGAAAACTATTTGGCAACCTAATCATTCTTAATTACATAATAATGGACCGAGTAATAGAAAAAAAATACAAATGGCTTACTAAAAAAACAATATGGATTGCAGTAATTGCGCTTGTTATAGTTGTTGCGCTGTTTAATATTGTATTTGGAGATAAAAGCTCAAAACTAAATATCGAAACCGATAAAATAACCATCGAAACGATTACCGAAGATGATTTTAAAGATTATATAGCTGTTATAGGAACTGTTGAACCTCTTAAAACCATTTATCTTGATGCTATTGAAGGTGGTCGAGTTGAAGAAATAATTATTGATGAGGGAAATATGGTAAAAAAAGGGGATGTTATTTTACGACTCAGTAACACAAATCTTATACTCGAGATATCGAATAACGAAGCGGCCGTTTCGCGAGCTGTAAACGAATTTCAGAATACAAAAATCAATTTGCAGCTTCAGACCATTAACCGTAAGCAAAACCTTATCGAAACTGAGCGTCAGTTAAAAATGCAGAAACGACAGTTTGATAACAATCTGGAACTGTTTAAACAAGGTCATATCTCGAAAGAGGAATTTGATCGTTCTTCTGAATTATATGATGCAACTAAACAACAATACGCATTGTTAATTGATGTATTAAAGACCGACTCTGTATTTCGCGAGGTACAGGTAAAATCTATGGAAGCTCAAATTCGTCGTATGGAAGATAACCTTCGTGTTATACAAGGTCGCATGGAAAATCTTAAGGTTAAAGCCCCTGTTGATGGCGAACTGGCAAGTTTAAATCCCGAAGTGGGTGAGGTTATTAATTACGGACAACGAATTGGTACGGTTAATATTCTTGATGACTATAAGCTGCGCGTTGATATTGACGAACATTATATTGCACGAGTACGCAAAAATTTACCTTCAAGCTTCGATTTTGCGGGTAAAGATTTTGCACTAGAAATCGATAAAGTTTACCCTGAGGTAATTAATGGTCGGTTTGCGGTTGATATGATTTTTACTTCCGAAAAACCTGCTCAAATAAGAATTGGTCAAACATTTAGAATTAAACTCGAACTTGGCGAATCAAAAAGAGCTCTTTTAATCCCTCGTGGTGGTTTTTATCAGAGCACTGGTGGTCAGTGGGTTTATGTGGTTGATCCTTCGGGCGAATTTGCAGTTAAACGCAACATTGCTATCGGACGACAAAACCCAAAACATTACGAAGTTATGGATGGATTAAAACCAGGCGAAAAGGTTATCGTTTCGAGCTACGACAATTTTAATAATGTGGATAAGCTAATCCTGAAAAAGTAAATTACAAACGATATTTAATATTTAAAACCATGATACGAACAAATGAATTAGTAAAAGTTTTCAGAACAGACGAAATAGAAACTACTGCTCTGAATAAGGTAAACCTTAATATCGAAAGTGGCGAGTTCGTTGCCATAATGGGTCCATCAGGCTGCGGAAAATCTACCTTACTCAATATTTTGGGCTTACTCGATAATCCAACAGGTGGAGAATTGTGGTTTATGGAACACGAAGTTTCGAAATTCTCTGAGCGACAGCGTACAAACCTGCGAAAAGCAAATATCGGTTTCGTATTTCAAAGTTTTAATCTTATTGATGAGCTTACTGTATATGAAAATGTAGAGTTGCCACTTTTGTATCTGAATATGCCATCGTCAGAACGAAAAAAGAAAGTTGAGGCAGTACTTGACCGAATGAAAATGTCGCATCGTAAAAAACATTTTCCACAACAATTGTCTGGTGGTCAGCAACAACGGGTTGCTATATCAAGAGCGGTGGTTACAAATCCTAAATTGATTTTAGCCGATGAGCCCACCGGAAACTTGGATTCTGCAAACGGTGAAGAAGTTATGAATTTACTTTCACAGCTTAATAGCGAGGGTACAACCATTGTTATGGTAACTCACTCTCCATCGGATGCCGAAAAAGCTCACAGAATAGTGCAGCTATTTGATGGACATATTGTAACCGAAAATATTAAAAAGATATTCTAAGATATAAGACAGAGGTGACTTTTCCCCAATACTTTCCAAATTTTGAGTATATAAGATCCCAATTTGTCACTTCTGTCTTTCCTCTTTTTTAGAGAAAATTAATTAATCTCTGATTGCTCTACAAAATAATTGGATTATTAATTAAGAAAGGAGCCCTTTATGTTACGAGATTTATGTGTTCCAATACCTGGTTTTGGTGAAAATGAAGTAGCCGAGTTACATCTCAAAATCGGTGATCGAAAAATAAGTTATGATTTTAGAGTCGAATCATTTCCATGGGATATTGAAGATGAACTCAATGGTGATTCTGATGAGCTTACACGATCTTT
>JAVEZW010000076.1:0-15608 GCA_034002805.1 Bacteroidales bacterium
AGTCCTATAATTGCCGACTCGGATTTATATTGCGTAAGCGATTACGTAAACTTGGGGTTCATAAGGGATTTAAAGTAGTGTTCTCAGAAGAAAAAGCAGATGACGAAGCGGTTATTGTTGATGAGCCCGGACAAAACAAAAAATCTACAGTTGGCACAATTTCTTACATGCCGCCGATTTATGGATGCATGTGTGCTTCGGTTGTAATTCGGGAAATTATTGAATAGGCTTCTTCTTAAACAGTGTTACAATAAGAAATGAAATTCCTGCTCCTAATAAAAAACCGGAAAAAAAGCTAACAAACTCTATATTGAGGCTTGAATTGGAATTTTTTAACAGTATTTTAATAATAATTGATGCTAGAATCAATAGTATTGAAGCAAAAATTGCATTTCTTTTTGACATAATAAGATATATTTAAAATTTAAAATTATTCTTTATTCTGAATTTTACTCCACGAATCTTTCAATGGCACAGTTCTGTTAAATACAAGTGCTCCGGGTTTAGAGTCTTTTTTATCAACACAAAAATATCCTATGCGTTGAAACTGATATTTTGATTCGGGTTCAGCATTTTTCAAACTTGGCTCTAGCTTACAGTTTTTAATTATTTTGAGTGATTCAGGATTAATAAAATCTTTGTAATCTTTGTCTTTATGTCCATCTGGGGCTTCGTCATTAAAAAGTCGGTCGTATAAACGAACTTCGGCATTAATAGCATGTTTTGCCGAAACCCAGTGCAAAGTTCCTTTAACTTTACGCTGACTGGCTTCCGAACCACTTCCGCTTCGTGAGTCGGGATCATAGGTACATTGTAATTCTGATATAATTCCTGATGAATCTTTAATAACTTTCTCGCATTTAATAATATAGGCGCTTTTTAATCGAACTTCGGAGCCCACGGTTAAACGGAAGAATTTCTTTGGAGCATCTTCCATAAAATCATCTTTTTCAATAAATATTTCTCTTGAAAAAGGTATTTCTCGGGTTCCACTTGTTGGATCTTCAGGATTGTTTTCGGTTGTAACTACTTCTTCTTTATTTTCAGGATAATTGGTAATTACAATTTTTAATGGATCGAGCACAGCCATAACACGTGGAGCAATCTTATTCAAATCTTCACGGACATTAAATTCTAATAATGCCACATCAATTACATTATCGCGTTTTGCTACACCAATAGTATCAGCAAATTGGCGAATAGCTGCAGCAGTGTAACCACGTCTACGCATCCCCGAAATGGTTGGCATTCGTGGATCATCCCATCCGTTTACAATGTTTTGTTGAACCAACTCAAGTAATTTGCGCTTACTCATTATAGTGTAACTCAGATTTAATCGGGCAAATTCAATTTGTCGCGGTTTAATATGTCCTTCGGTATAAACATGATCCAAAAACCATTCGTACAATGGTCGGTGTACTTCAAACTCAAGTGTACAAATAGAATGCGTTATTCCTTCAAGATAATCTGATTGGCCATGTGCATAGTCGTACATTGGATATATACACCATTTATTTCCAGTACGATGATGTTCGCGTTTTAAAATGCGATACATAATCGGATCGCGCATGTGCATATTTGGCGAAGCCATATTGATTTTGGCCCGAAGAACTCTTTCTCCTTCCTTAAACTCGCCGTTTTTCATTCGGGTAAACAAATCGAGGTTTTCTTCTACTGAACGATTTCGGAAAGGACTTTCAATGCCGGGTTGTGTTGGTGTACCTTTTTGCTGACTAATGGTTTCAGCGGATTGATCATCAACATAAGCAAAACCATCTTTAATGATTTTTACAGCCCAATCATACAATTGCTGAAAATAATCGGAAGCATAATGCACATCGCCCGACCAGTTAAAACCTAGCCAACGAACATCTTCCATAATTGAATCTACATATTCAACTTCTTCCTTTTCAGGATTGGTATCATCGAACCGCAGATTGGTTTTTCCATTGTAACGCTGTGCTAAACCGAAATTTAAACAGATAGATTTTGCATGACCAATATGTAAATATCCATTTGGCTCGGGAGGAAAACGGGTTAAAATCACGCTGTTGTTTTTGTTATTTTTTAAATCCTCCTCAACAATACTCTCAATAAAATTGAGTGATCGTTTTACTTCGGGTTCTGTGTTTTCGGTTTTCATGTGAAAAATATATTTAATAATCTGATATTCTTATAGAAGATTACAAAAGTAAAAGATTTTCTCCAATGCAACTAAAAGTTAACAAAAAGAAAAGAGTAAATTCAAGATTCTTGTTCCTTTTCTCAAGCCAACAATGAACCAGAAACCAGCAACCAGTAACCAGAATGAATTTAAATTTATACCTTTACACTTTATTAAAACCAATTTTCTATGGGACTTATCGAAATCGAAAACATGGAGTTTTATGCTTACCATGGTTGTTTTAAAGAGGAACAAATTGTTGGTAATCGCTTTCTTGTTGATTTAGCGATTGAAACCGATATGAGTGTTCCATCGAAAACCGATAGTATTAATGATGCTTTAAACTACCAAACGGCTTATGAATTGGTAAAGCAAGAAATGCAGAAAAAATCGCATTTGCTCGAACATATTGCTGGACGAATTCTCGATGTGCTTTATGCCAAATTCCACTCAATAAAAAAAGCAACAGTAAAAGTTTCGAAAATGAATCCCCCGATGGGAGGTAAAATGGAAAGAGTAAGTGTTACTATGAGTCGTTAGCTTTGTCAGATGAATTCAATAGTTTCCAATACTGAAAAAATAAAAAAGAAAGCCCTGGAATTAGGCTTTTCTGCTATTGGTATTTCAAAAGCAGATTATCTTGAAAAGGAATCAAAACAATTAAAGGAATGGCTTGAAAATGGGTTTCATGGTGAGATGACATACATGGAAAATCATTTTGAGAAAAGAACAGATCCCAGAAAATTAGTTGAAAATGCAAAATCCGTAATATCTGTTTTGCAAAATTATTACCCCGAAACAACACAACCTGAAAATAGTTATAAAATTTCGAAGTATGCATATGGCCGTGATTATCACCTGGTAGTCAAGGAAAAGCTTTACCTTCTTTTTGATTTTATAAAAATACTGGAATCCGAAGCTAAAGCACGAATTTTTGTTGATTCGGCTCCTGTGATGGAAAAAGTCTGGGCTGCTAAATCAGGACTTGGATGGATTGGGAAAAACACAAACCTGATTTCGAAAGATCACGGTTCGTTTTTATTTATAGGAGAAATAATTACCGATATTGAATTGGAACCGGATTCACCAATAAAAGACTTTTGCGGAAATTGCACAAAATGTATTGATGCCTGCCCAACAAAGGCTCTTTCACCTTACTCGCTTGATGCCCGAAAATGTATATCCTATTTAACTATTGAAAAGAAAGGAGAAATACCCGAAATATTTAAAAACCAATGGAATGATTGGATTTTCGGTTGCGATATTTGCCAGGATGTTTGTCCGTGGAATTCAAAGGCCAAAATGCACTCAGAAAAGGATTTTAATCCTAAACCAGAAGTTCTTACCTATTTAAAATCGGATTGGGAAAAATTGTCAGAAGATGACTTTAAGCGAATTTTTAAAGATTCCCCAATCCAACGCACCAAATTTGAGGGAATAAAAAGGAATATTAACTTTCGCAAAGATTAACTTCTTTTCTCACTAAAGAGTTAAAAATGAGGATTTGTTTTTAAACTTATTAAATTTATTTACTAATAAGTTGTATATTGCATTACTTTTTTATTATAATGCGATTTTTAGTAATAATTTCATTAAAAAACCTCAGCCGAAACTGATTTTAAAATGAATATAATAGATCATTCCATAAGTAGTTATAAAGAGAATAAAACTGCAGCATCTTATAAAAAACTAATGCTGAAAATGCAAATCATTGAACTCTTTTATAAGGATGGACAAAAGGCAATTAGTGATTTATGCGATGTTACCAATAATAGCATCCCTACTTTAACAGCTGTTTTAAATGAGTTAACAGAATCGGGATGGATAAATAACCATGGGGTTGGTGAATCGAAAGGGGGCAGAAGGCCTACTATGTATGGATTAAATTCAGCAGCTGGTTACGTTGTTTGCATTGAGTTAAGTCGCGATTTTACACGTATGTGTGTTTTTAATCTTGCAAATGAAAGTTTACATATTCCTGTTGAGATTTCTGAGGGTCTTGATACAACCAAGGATATTTTGTCAGTATTAAAATCTAAAACCACAACACTACTAGAACAAACCGGTATTAAAAATGAGCAAGTCATGGGTTATGGAATAACAATCCCTGGTTTAATTGATATAAGAAAAGGAGTAAGCTATAGTTATCCACAGCTTGGTTCAGATAATTTAAATACGATTTTCTCTGATCTTTTAGGACGGCCATCTTTTGTTGAGCACGATACAAAATCAATGGTTCTGGGCGAGGCCTGGTTTGGACAAGCAAAGAAAATGTCGAATGTTTTATTTCTGAATATTGGTTCATGTATTGGCATGGGAATAATTATTAATGGTAAACTGTATCATGGTCATTCAGGTTTTTCGGGAGAGTTCGGACATATACAAATGATTCCAAAAGGGGAATTGTGTTATTGCGGCCGGATAGGCTGCCTCGAAACAGTTGCCTCTGGCAATGCGCTGGTTAAAAAAGCGATAACCCAGATAAAACAAGGCAAACATTCATTAGTAACAAAAATTGTAAATGGCAATTACGAAGAAATAAAACTGTCCACTATTATTAATGCAATGCAACATGGAGATCAGTTCTCTCTCGAGCTACTCGAAGAAGCGAGTGACTACATTGCACGTGGTATATCTACTTTATTACATTTGTTTAATCCGGAGGCAATTATTATTGGCGGCGATATGGCCGAAGCGGGAGACCTTTTGCTAAACACCCTTCAACAAAAGCTAAATAAGTATGTTATGGTGCAAATAAAGAAAGATTCAAAGTTGATTTTGTCTGAACTCCATCAAACAGCTGGTTTACTTGGTGCTATTCCAGTGGTGATATCGAACAGATTCCTAAACTATCAGGAATTATTGTAATAATTAAACTATAGTTATTTGCTTGGATTTAGTTTAATCAATGGTTTTTGAGGTTTTCAAATTTGTAGTTATTAAAAAAGTTTAATAACTTTCTGGTCTTTTGTGTTACTTGTTTAATTATTTTTATTTCATGATTGATACGGTTATTAAAAATTTTTTTCCTGAAGATCAAAATTACAATGTAAAACCTTATGGCACTGGACATATAAATGATACTTATATTGTAAAGTTTCCTGAACGTGATTTAGAATATATTTTACAACGAATAAACACCTCTGTATTCGTTGAACCCAAAATTCTTATAAATAATCATTTAAAAATTCAGCCCGAACTAATAAAATCTGGTTCATCAATAAATATTGCCAAGCTCATCCCCGACGTTACAAATGAGTTTTTATTTACCGATAAATTAGGTGGAGCCTGGAGAATAACATCTTTTATTAAAGATTCATATTCAATTGATTTAGTTGATGATGAATGGCAGGCTTATCAGTCAGGATTGGCATTTGGGTGGTTTGTTTATGCATCAAAAAATATTCAGCCAACCGATTTAAAAGAGCCAATCAAAGATTTTCATCGATTATCCTTTCGCTTAAAGCAATTAAATAATGCAATTGCAGACAATAAGGCAGAAAGATTGGATAAGGTAATACCTATTATTTGTTTTTATAAAGAAAGAGAAGAGTCGCTGAGTAAGATAGAAACGCTTATTGATAAGGGCGATATTCCATTGCGCGTGGTACATAATGATACTAAAATTAACAATATACTATTTAGAGATAATAAAGTGGTTGCCGTTATTGATCTTGATACTGTTGGACCCGGAAGCATTTTGTATGATTATGGCGATGCCTTAAGAACAACGGCTAATACAGCTGCCGAAGATGAGAAAAAACTCGAGAAAGTTTCTTTTAACCTGAACTCATTTAAATCTTTTACACAAGGATATCTTTCACAAGTAAAGAACATATTAACAATCAAAGAAAAAGTTAATCTTTACAAAGCGCCGATTTTAATGACTTACATAATGGGAATAAGGTTTTTAGCAGATTACCTTAATGGGGATGTCTATTATAAAACGACATATGATCAACACAATCTTGATCGATGTAACGTACAAAAAAAGCTCATTGAAAGTATGGAGTCGCACGAGGATGTAATGAAAAGAATTATTCTCGAAAGCCTTAAGGTATAATTATATAGTGAAATCTACAGATTAATTTACTATCTAAAACGATATGCAATGACAACAAAAAAAATTGGATTTATTAAGCTCACAGCAATCGCTGTATTTCTTATAAGTATTGGTATTATAGCCTGTAAAAAAGAAACCAAGGAAAAAGAACTATTTAAAGCAGCAGAGTTTTTTCAGATACCAGAGCGACCAGTAGGACAAACTCACGTACTTGAATTAAGAGCAGAACCTATAGATACAGTTCGAATTGCTATTATTGGTCTTGGTATGCGCGGACAGGGTGCAGTTTACCGATTGAGTTATATCGAAGGAGTAAAAATTGTTGCATTAGCAGACGTAGTACCTACCAATCTTGAAAAAGCACAAAAAACGCTTAAAGAACTCAATAAACCAGAAGCTGTTGGTTATAATGGATCAGAAGACTGGAAAGCTATTTGCCAACGTAATGATGTTGATTTGGTTTATGTTTGTACTCATTGGGATTTACATACTCCTATAGCAATTTATGCTATGGAACACGGAAAACATGCTGCAATCGAAGTGCCGGCAGCTCTTACAATTGACGAAGCATGGCAACTTGTTAATATAGCAGAAAAAACCCGCAGGCATATGATTATGCTCGAAAACTGCAATTACGACTTTTTTGAAATGGCTACACTGAATATGGCACAAAAGGGATTGTTCGGAGAGATTGTGCATGCCGAAGGAGCTTATATTCATGATTTAAGATGGCTTTTATTTGATGAGAAAACAGGTTACTGGGATATGTGGCGACTAAAACACAACCAAAAAGAAGATGGTTGCTTATATCCAACACATGGCTTAGGTCCAGTGGCTCATGCGCTTAATATTCACAGAGGCGATAAAATGGATTACCTGGTTTCTGTTTCGAGCAATCAATTTGGATTAACTGAGTATGCGAAGGAAAAATTTGGTGAAGACTCGGATTATGCAAAAGCTGAATACAAGAAGGGCGATATGAGTTCAACAATAATAAAAACAACTAAGGGAAAAACAATCTTAATACAGCATAATACAACCAATCCGCGTCCGTATAGCCGTATTCATATGTTAAGTGGAACCAAAGGGTTTGCCCAAAAATGGCCCCGCTTAGGAATATCGCTTGAGCCAGATGGACACAAATATCTTTCGGACAAATCGCTTGATTCTTTGCTAAAAGTGTATGAACACCCAATTATTACAGACGTTGGAGAAAAAGCAAAAGCTGTTGGTGGCCATGGTGGTATGGACTTTATTATGGATTATAGATTGATCTATTGTTTGAGAAATGGATTGCCTTTAGATATGGATGTATATGATGCTGCCGAATGGTCTTCAATTATCGAACTATCACGCGTGTCTGTCGAAAACCAGGGAATGCCTGTTCAGGTACCTGATTTTACTCGTGGTGCATGGAAAGAACTTAAAACAATAACTTATTATACTAAAAATTAGAAGACATATTTTTTAATGTATTAAATAAATTTTCTTTCTGGCTTGTTGAAAAATTCATATGATAAACACCAAAATACCTTATTGATTCTGGTTTTGTCGTTATAAATCTATTATCTATTTACTTTGCATCAATAATTGAACTGTAATTTTATTTTCTATAACCTCATAGTTTTATGAGGTTTTTTATTTAAAAATTTAATTATTTAGGAAGATCGTATTCAGAATTTAATAAAGTTTTATACCTTCAAAGAATTAACTTTTTTCTGTTTTATTAACCCTAAAATTCCGATCACATGAAAAAGCAATTGTTTGCAGTTATTATTATTCTTTTAATTACAAGTTTGGCTTGTAAAAAGCATAAACAAACAGAGATAACCTACTCTGAAGAAATGGCCAAGGTTGTAAGCCAGGTTACTAATGGAGATATTCAAGCTAATGATAGAATACAGATTCGGTTTGTTAATCCAATGATTTCAAAAGAAGATATCAATAAACCCTTAGAAAAAGATATATTCAAATTCTCCCCGCGAATAAAAGGAAAAACATATTGGAGCGATTTAAAAACATTGGTTTTTGAACCAAGCGAATCGTTACCATACAGAAAAACATATAAGGGTGAAATAGATTTAGGAAAAATCTCCGATGATCTTAAAGAGCAAAAGCTAGAAATACTAAAATTTAACTTTACTGTTCGTGGGCAGCAAATATCAAGCTTTACTGGCGAGTTAGTTTTAAAAAACAGAAACAATCCAAAGCTTTTAAACTATCGTGGTAAGATATCTTTTACCGAAAAAATTGATCTTGATTTACTTAAAGAAGTTGCCGCCTTAAAAAGAGGTTCAAAAAAAGTTGAATTAAACTGGACTTCAGAAAAAGACGGATTCACATTTTTATTCCTTAGTGATGATCTTACGCGCGATAACTCAACACAGAATTTTACATTTATTATTGATCGCGGCAAGCTAAATCTTACCGAAGATTTTGAAAAAGACTTTCAGGTTACTCCCATCGAAAAAATGAAAGTTGTTAAAGTTAATAAGCAAGAGGAGGGTCGTATTCCTAAAATTTATATTGAGTTTTCTGATGAGTTTGATCCTGAACAAAATCTTAATGGATTAATTTCGGTTGAGCCAAAATGTGAGTTAAAGATTCAACGATTGGGTAGCACTGTTATTCTTGATGGGGACTTTAGTTTTGGTTCCGAATATGATGTTATAGTAGAATCAGGTGTTAGAAGCCGATGGGGAACAGAAACCGAAGACCGATTTAACGAAAAAGTACGTTTTTCGGATATAAAACCTCAGGTTGAATTTGCTTCTGATGGTATTATCTTGCCAAGCGAAAATAAAAATAAAGTTCAGTTCTATAGCAGCAACCTTAAAAGAGTTCATATCGAAGTTAAGAAAGTTTATGAAGAAAGCCTTGCTGAATTTTTACAATCGGAGCAATTAAGCAGCTTAAAAGATCGTAAAACAAATTTTAACAAATCATACATTAACAGGTTGGGTGTTATTATTCATAATGAAACATTTGAGATTGGTGATCGCAAAAACCATTGGTTACTAAGCGAGATTGATCTTTCAGGAGTAATTAAGGGAAATGATAAAGCCTTGTATCTTATTCGTTTAAACTTTAATCCAAGAGATGTTTTAGTTGAGTTTGATCAGGACAAGTACAAATACATCGAAGAATACGGACAGATTTATAAACCGGTTTTTTTAAGTAATATAGGGTTAACCTGCAAAAGAGCTGGTGATTTTTATACCATATTTGCAACCGATATTAATACCGCAAAACCACTAAGAGGTGTTAATGTGGAGCTTAAAAGAATGTACGATAACGATCAAACTATTGCATCTGGAGTATCCGATGGAGATGGAAAGATACAACTTTTCAGCGATCGTTATTATTACAGTACTTATATCGAAGCAGAAAAAGATGGACAACGAAGTGTAATTAAGTTTAATGAGATGGAATGGAATATTTCCGGATTCGATATTGGCGGTGTTGATGAGTATGACATGAATACTAAGGCATATATTTATACTGAGAGGGGCGTTTATCGCCCGGGTGATGAAATAAATATTTCAGTTATTGCAAGAAACCAGGATAATACTTTCCCCGACAATCATCCGTTGACTATGCAGTTATTTAATCCCGAAGGGAAAAAAGTTTACGAAATAACAAGCAGAGATAATAAAGAAGGATTTTATAATTTCACGTTCCAAACCAAAGAATCTGACCAGACAGGTAACTGGAATGCAAGTTTTAATATTGGGAACTCATATTTTAGCCATACTGTAAAAGTCGAAACTATTGTACCGTATCGTTTAAAAGTCAAAATAGAGGCAGAGAACAAAGTTGTTTCGTATTCAGATAAATTGCTAAATTTTGATGTTTTAAGTACTTATCTTTTTGGAAATCCAGCCTCAAATCTTCCTGTGGGAATCGAAGCAGAGATTATGCAGGTAAATAAGAAATTTCCAAAATACGAAAAATTTGTTTTTAGCAATCCTTGTATTGATTTTACAACTATCCAAAAGAATTTGTTTGAAGGCAATCTGGACGAAAATGGCATAAAACATATCGATTGGGAATTACCATCATTTAGCGGAGTTCCATCAGCATTAAATATTAAAGTTACAGCTAAGGTGCTTGAAAAAGGTGGTCGCCCGAACATAAATTGGATCAATATTCCGGTCGAACCATATTCGCATTATGTTGGTCTTCAGCCACTAAAATACTACTATGTAGCTACAGGAACTGATACCGAAATACCAGTAATTTTAGTTGATACAGATGGAAACTCGGTTGAGGGAAAATCATTAAAATATAGAATTTTCAGAAACTCTGAGTATTGGTGGTATCAATATGATAATAACAGAAATTTAAGATATAAAACAGATCAAAATACAGTTTTGGTTAAAGAAGGAACAATAGTAAGTACCAAAACACACAATAAGGTAAAATTTCTTCCAATCGAAAAAGGGAATTATTTTATTGAGGTTACTGATGAAAACGGAACAGGTCATTCATCTGGAATATTTATAAATGCATATCCATATGGAGGAGTAGCGTCAGGAGATAAAAACGCAGGTACACTTGCATTAAGTTC
The DNA here is from genome assembly GCA_034002805.1 of Bacteroidales bacterium. GTDB lineage: Bacteria > Bacteroidota > Bacteroidia > Bacteroidales > UBA12077 > UBA12077. The sequence continues at coordinate 10,798 of JAVEZW010000076.1, forward strand.
CGATAAAGAAAAATATTATGTTGGCGATGTTGCTGAAATTCAATTTCCAACACCTAAAGAAGGTAGTATTTTAGTTACCATTGAACGAAAGAATAAAGTATTGGATCAAAAGTGGTATTTCTGTGATAATCAAAATGAAAAAATAATCAGAATACCTATTACAAAAGAAATGGTTCCAAACGCGTATGTTTCCATTTCGTTAATTCAACCACATGCGCAAACTGTTAATGATCGGCCTATACGAATGTTTGGTATTATTCCACTAATGGTTGAAGATCCTAACACAAAACACGAAATTGAAATTATTACTACAGAACAATTCCGACCTAAAGAGCCTTTTGAAATAACATTACAAGCCAATGATCAGAAACAAACTCAGTTTACCATTGCAGTTGTTGACGAAGGATTGCTCGATATAACCCAGTTTAAAACACCTGATCCATGGAAACATTTCTTTAAAAAAACACGGCTAAATGTGTTAACATACGATATCTTTTCGCATGTAATGGCTGCTTTACAGGGTGATGTTTTTAAAACGTTCTCAATTGGTGGCGATATGGATTATCGGGAGTCGCAACAAGCACCCGAAAAAGGGAAAAAGAGATTTAAACCGGTAAGTTTATTTAAAGGACCTATAAAAACTGATGCAAACGGAAGAGCTGTGGTTAAGTTTGATATGCCAAACTATGTTGGTTCTGTTCGTATTATGGTTATTGGATCGCATGGAAACTCTTATGCTCGTGCTGAAAAAACCGTTCCAGTAAAATCAGAACTTATGATTCTTGGAACATTGCCAAGAGTTATTGGTCCGGGAGAGAAATTTACCATTCCTGTTAGCGTTTTTGCAATGAAAGATAATATCGGTAAAGTAAACGTTACTATTACCACAGAGGGGCCATTATCTGTTGATGGAACAAAAACACAAACCATAAATTTTGATAAGGCTTCGGATAAAGATTGTTTTTTTACAATTCAGGTTAAACCCGAAACAGGACAATCTAAAGTTGTTATAACAGCCAATTCGGATCAATACAATGCAAGCTATGAAGTAGATTTAATGGTGCGACCAACATCTCCAAGAATTTATGGATTAAGCGAAGGAACTATTGAGCCAGGAAAAAATATGAGTATAAATATTTCTGAAATAGGTATAAAAGGAACGAATAACGCAACACTTACTATTTCTAATTTCCCAAGTATCAATTTCTCGCATCGGTTACGATGGTTGATTAATTATCCTTATGGATGCATTGAGCAAACAACATCAGCTGTTATGCCACAGTTGTACCTGAAAAAGTTTATGGAGTACCCTGAAGCATTTTCACAAGATATTGATCAGCAAATAAATAATGGATTAGAACGATTAAGAAGATTTCAGCAATACTCTGGCGGATTTTCTTACTGGCCTTATGGAAACGATGTATCTGAATGGGGAACGTTATATGCGGGACATTTTATGGTCGAAGCAAAAAAACTCGGTTATCATGTGGTTGATGATCTTTATGAAAACTGGTTAAATTATTGCAAACAGCAGGCTCGTCAAAATTCTGGTGATTTAATGCATCGTGTTTATCGTGTGTATATTTTAGCATTATCGGGCAATTCAATTATGAATGAGATGAACCAACTTAAGGAAAGCAAACTGAAAGAAATGAATAACACTCAAAAATGGATGTTAGCTGCATCATATAAATTGGCAGGGTTACCAGAGAAAGTAGATGAAATAATTAAAAACACAACCATCGAAACAAAAGATTATGCTGAGTTTTCGGGAACTTATGGTTCTGGCTTGAGAGATAAAGGTATGATTTTGGATGCATTGGTAATCCTCGAAAAATTTGAACTTGCTGATGGACTTACCAGAGATATTTCGAAACATCTTTCAGCCACATCGTGGTATTCTACTCAAACTATAGGATATACTTTATTGGGCATGGGCAAATACATTAATGTTTTAAATAGTAAATCCGAAAATCTTAAACTAAAAGGAGAGGTAATTTTACCAAACGGAGAAAAAGTTCCTTTTGATAGCAATAAATCATTCAGTCTCGATTTAAAAGAGGGATTTGGAAAATCTATTCAGGTTTTATTAAGTACTGAGAGTAGTGTTTCAAAGGCCTTTACTACATTGGCATGGAATGGTGTGCCGCTTGAAAGCAATGTTGTTGATAAGTCAGAAAATTTAAGCATAATAGTGACCTGGTACGACGACAAAGGAAACGAAATGGATATTACTGAGATAAAACAGGGAACAACATTCTGGGGTCATTTTAAGGTAAAAAACGAGAGTAGTCTCGAACAGGTTGATGAAATTGCCTTGGTACAAATTCTACCTTCAGGCTGGGAAATTGAAAATACACGATTACTCGAAGAATCAACACCTTTGTGGGCTCAAGAACTAAAAATAAATCACGAAGATTACCTCGATATTCGCGATGACAGGATAATGTGGTTTTTTGATGTTCATAAGTATAAACCACTCTACAACGAGTTAGATTTTATGGTAAAGCTAAATGCGGTAACCATTGGCGAATTCGAATTGCCTGGTACATTGGTCGAAGCAATGTACAATGGTAGCTTTAAGGCAACAAAAGCAGGTAAAAAAGTTCGTGTAATTAAGCCATAAAAAGGTTGTCATGATAAAGGCTTTCAAATGGTTGGGCTTGGGAATAATAGCGAGTTTAATAATCTATTTTATTATTCCTTTGCCCGATCCTTTTTTTAATTCGGATTATAGTTTAGTGATTAAAGATGAGAAAGGGATCACTTTGCGCGTTTTCTTAAACGAAGACGAACAATGGTTTTTGCCTCCCGAAGATTCTCTTCTGATACCAGAAAAACTAAAAAAAGCGGTAATCAATTACGAAGATCAATATTTTTACTGGCACCCTGGAGTAAATCCTGTTTCTATAGGAAGAGCAATATATCAGAATATTTCTGAAAAAAGAATTGTAAGTGGTGCAAGTACAATACACATGCAGGTTGCCAGAATAAGGAATGGTAAAGAAAGATCGTATGGACAAAAAATAAGAGAAATGTTTCAGGCCATAAAAATCAATCTTTACTATTCAAAGGATGAAATATTAAACCTATACCTTAATCATGCCCCATATGGCGGAAATATTATTGGTTACCGAACTGCTTCCAAAAGATATTTTGATAAGGAACCACGCGAACTGAGCTGGAGCGAGGCAACTACTCTTGCTGTACTTCCAAATGCTCCCGGAATGGTTTCTCCATCGGCAAATAAAAAGCTATTACAAAAAAAACGCGATCAATTATTAAAAAAGCTGTTAGATAAAGATGTTATAGATATTGAAACCTATAAGCTTGCAATAATTGAACCCCTGCCCGAAAAGGAATATAGGTTTAACGTAATCGCTCCGCATCTGGCACAACATATTAAAAATAATTTTCCTGATGAAAAAATTATTACTACTACAATTGATTTTAAGTTTCAGAAATATCTTGAACAGGTAGTAAAACACTATGTAGCCTTTCAACGAAGGGTAGGAGTTAAAAACGGAGCGGTGTTGGTGGTTGAAACAAAAACCGGAAAAGTAAAGGCCTATGTTGGTTCACAAGGCTTTTTTGATTTTGATGGGTTGGGCCAGATAGATGGTATTCAGGCTGCCCGATCTTCAGGCTCTCTGCTTAAACCTTTTTTATATGCACTTTCAATGGACGAAGGATTAATTATTCCGCAAACATTGCTAAGAGATGTGCCATCGTATTTTGATGCTTTTTCACCAAATAATGCAGACGAAAAGTTTAATGGTATTGTTACTGCAAAAGAAGCGCTTATTCGATCTTTAAATGTTCCTGCAGTGAGGCTTTTAAATACCTATGGAGTTTATCGTTTTTATTCTTTTTTGCAAAATGCTGGTATATCTACTTTATTCAGACCAGCAGAAGATTACGGATTACCATTAATAATTGGGGGAGCAGAAACTAATGCCTGGGATATAAGTATGTTATTTAGAGGCTTAGCTAATCGGGGATTGTTTTCACCCAACTATTACCTTTTATCCGATTTGGTGGTGAAAAACAACAATACACCTCAGTTAATTAGTCCGGGTGCTTGTTATTTAACACTTGAAATGTTAAATGAGTTAAAACGTCCGGGAGCAGAGTATTATTGGGATCAATACCAGAACCAAAAACCTATAGCCTGGAAAACTGGAACCAGCTATGGTCATAAAGATGCATGGGCTGTTGGCGTTTCACCAGAATGGACTATAGCTGTATGGATTGGGAATTTCGATGGAGAAGGAAATAAAAACCTTTCAGGTCCGGGAAGTGCGGGCCCATTGCTTTTCGATATTTTCAATTTATTGCCTATTGATCCTGATCAAAAATGGTTCGAAAAAGTAGAAATGGATTTTAAAGAAGTAGCTATTTGTAAAGAAACAGGTTTTTTGGCAGGCGATTATTGTGATGAGAAGGAGCTGGTTGAAGTACCAATTTATATGAACCCATTGCGCTTGTGTCCTTTTCATCAAAATATCTTTATGGATGAAAATGAAAATTATTCAGTTTGTTCCTATTGCTGGAAACCCGGATATCACGAAAAACATTACCTTGTGTATCCAGCCGATGTAGTTTATTATTTAAGGCAACGAGGGCAAATTATTGAAAAAATACCAGAACATAATCCGTTATGTAATAAGCGATCTGGAATTAATCCACTGGAATTTCTTTATCCAACAGATTCGGCATTAATTCAGATTCCACGGGATTTTGACGGACAATACCAAAAGATAATTTCAAAAATTGCTCATCAGTCACCAACTAAAAATGTGTTTTGGTAT
>JAVEZW010000077.1:0-15169 GCA_034002805.1 Bacteroidales bacterium
TTAGAAAATACCATCGGCAAAGTAATTGAGATAACTGTTAACTCAACACCTTCGGCTGATGGATCAAAAACCTACGAGATTAAACCCATAAAGAGCGAACTGGAATTATTTTATATGGATTTAATTGAGAAACGACGAGAAATGGTTGACAAACTTTCGGGTGGTAAAATTGGTTATATTCATGTTCCGAATACCGCTGTAGAAGGTAACTACGAACTGCATAGAGGCATGTATGCTTATCATACAAAAGAAGCATTAATAATTGATGACCGTGACAATGGTGGTGGTTTTATACCCGAAAATATGGCCGATCTGCTCGATCGTGAAACATTGAGCTACTGGCACCGACGAGGACTTAAATCGATGAAATCGCCAGCAATTGCACACGATGGCCCAAAAGTGATGTTGATTAATGGTTATTCTTCATCTGGTGGTGATGCTTTTCCATACTATTTCAAAAAGAAAGGACTAGGACTTTTGATCGGAACCCGCACCTGGGGCGGTTTAGTTGGAATAAGCGGCAACGCCGGATTAGTTGATGGCGGATATATTAATGTTCCTCGCTTTGGCGTTTACAACGAAAACGAAGAATGGATTATCGAAGGCATTGGTGTTTATCCTGATATCGAAGTAATTGATGAACCACACTTAATCGCAAAGGGCATCGATCCTTGTATTGAAAAAGCTGTTGAGGTTTTATTAAAACAACTTCAGGAGAATCCTGTTAAGAAAGTAAATCCACCTACTGATCCAGACAGATCAAAATGGATAGAGAAGGATATTAAATAAATAAAAAAGCAGCCTAAAAATTAAGGCTGCTTTTTTATCTTTTTTAGCTAGATTAAATTTATTTGTATGAATATGCTTTTGCGTACATCACAACATTGGGGATTTCGCCAAAAGCAACATGGGTTTTTTTATCAGTTATTAAAATTATATCAGAGTTAATATTTGCTGCTCTTCTTCTAAGTTCAATAACTGCTGATCGCTCTAATGACTTTAAAGATGATTGTCTTGAATCGCTACCATCAGCACGGGCTTCAATTTGTGCTACTTCTATTAATCCATCAACATCTTTTGGATCGTAAGTAACTTTTACTTTTCGGTAATCTCCAACCTCCCTTATCTCCTTAGGCTTTTCATTTAAAACCTCTACCTTACCTGTTTTGTATTCGATTTTATAAACCAATCGTTGATCCATTTTACTTACCTTGGTTTCGCCGGGCAAAGAATAAAACAAATCATTTAGCTGAATTTTCTTAACATCAACAAACATTTTAGTTCCATTATGCTGATAGATAATATCTGTTTTAGCTGTTACAGTATCTTTCTTAACCTCAACAACTGTTTCTTCAGCTTTAAGTGTATCTGGTTCTGAAGGATAAACAATCTGAGCAAAGGTTTTTGAAGTAAATAATCCACATAAAAAAACAGAAATTAGCATTAATCTTACCATATCGAATATTTTATTAAATCTTTTACAAAATTAATTTATTAATAACCAATAAAACATTGTTTTTATTATTTTTTTACATTTATAAAAACATGTTGTGGATTCTCAAACTAATCCTGTAAATCAATCACTTCCTTATAAACCGTTTCCTGTTCAGGGTATATTATAATAAAATTATTATCGACAAATTGTTCGTCGATGCTGCTTGGAATCTGGTAAACCTGTCGGTTATATGAAAGGCTGTTTCTTCGGGCGTTTATTATAACAAGCAAATCGTTTGGTAAAAATTTACCCGAAATGGTTTTTAGCATGGTAACACATTTTGCAGTGCGAAAAACATACTCTGCTTCGAATTTGTTATTTTTTATTACCTCTTTTATCTGAATATGTGTTTGATCATAACCCCAGAAGAAAATTTTACTATTTGTTTGTTTACTCAGTGTAAAGATAGTTTTTACCCATTCAGCAAATCCTAATTCGAGCTCAGCTGCAGGAGGAATTAAAACATGAATATTTTCGACATAATTGAGTGGTTTAATAATTCGGGTAACAATTATCATCTGGCCAGTTTTAGCCAATATATTCTCGAGTAGTGTTCCAAAGAAAAAATCAATTGTTGTTAATCGGCCATGCCATCCTAAAATAATTTTTGTAATCATTAGTTCTTTGGCTGTGCGGGCAATACCATCGGCTATATTAGTATCAATTCTCGAAATGACCCGTGCAATATGGTTTGATGATGAGGCATGAATCTTCGCTTTTTCCATAAAGCTATTAAAAGAAGCCAGATTTTCGGTTGCTTTTTCATCATCGGCAACAACTGTTAATGGATATAATGGTTCTGGTGATTTTGGATCTTTAATTAATATGGAAAAGTTGATTAATTGTTCTATTCGTATTGGATTTGAAATTGGAACAAGTATCCTCTCTGCTGTATCTGTCAAATCGGAGTCGATATTAATCTCTGTTGTTGCAATTTTTCGGGCTGCGTTTTGAGTTGCAAATGATGCAATAACACAAGTACAAAGAATTAAAATTATAGTTCCATTTAAAATGTTTTCGTCAATGATTTCGGCTTTATAACCGACCAGAATAATTGCAAGTGTTGCAGCAGCATGCGAACTGCTTAAACCAAATATTAACTGTCTCTGTGAACCTGAAAATTTAAATATGATTTGGGTAAAAAATGCAGCCAGCCATTTTCCTGCTAAAGAAACAATAGTTAATACTACTGCAACAATTATCGCCATTGGGCCACTGAATATTACACTCACATCCACAATCATCCCAACAGAAATCAAAAAGAAAGGAATAAACAATGAGTTTCCTATAAAATCTATACGGTTCATAAGAGCCGATGAATGCGGTATTAAGCGATTTAAAGCTAGTCCAGCCACAAACGCTCCTATAATCGATTCCAACCCCGAAATTTCGGCAAGGAAAGCGGATAAAAAAACCACTGATAAAACGAAAATATAGTGAGCGTAGTTTTCACTTTCCAGCTTTTGAAAAAACCAGCGGGTAATTCGAGGTATAAGGAAAAACATTACCGACAAAAAGATTACTAAGGAAACAGCTGCCTGAATAAAAAAGCTTTTATCAAGAGCCCCCTGGCTGTTTCTAATAATACCTGCTAAAATAACTAAAACGGCTGTATCTGTCAATATAGTTCCTCCAACAGTAATAGCAACTGCTTTGTTTTTCGATACTCCAAATCGGCTAACAATTGGATAAGCAACTAGCGTATGCGTTGAAAACATGATTGAGGTTAAAAAACTGGCATTAAAATCATACCCCAATAAATAATAACAAACCGGGAATCCGAGTACAAAAGGAATAACGAATGTAAAAAGCCCAAATAAAAGACTTTTATTTTTATTGGCTTTAAATCCCTGCATATCTAAATCGAGACCAGCGATAAACATAATGTAAAGCAAGCCAATAGTTGAAAAAAGCTCAACGGCACTGTTGTTCTCAATAATATTAAATCCTTTGGGTCCGATAATTACTCCTGAAATGATAAGTCCAATAATTCCGGGGATATTCAATTTTTTTAAAACAATTGGAGATAACAGTATAATAAAAAGAATAAGAGCAAATGACAACACAGGATTCTCAAGTGGAAGTGCAAATTCGTGTTTTATCAGTTCAAAAAAAGTATCCATATTTATTTAAAAATTAGATTCTTATTGCCAATTGCACAGTCATTTTTTGAGCTCCGACAATAGAATTCAAAGCCTCGTCAATTTACAAAATATTTATTTATAATGATTTTTAAATCATAAAACGATTTGCCTTTGAATTAATCTAGCTTCGCTCATATAGGTATTTACTATGTAAAAAGTGATTTGTTATTTGTTTTGTAAATTAAATAAACTTATCAAATCATCTGCCGACAGATTTTTACCACTTATTTTATGTTTTGCCTTACTATAATATGGGTTTCTTTTCTCAAGCAGGCCTTGTGCATATTGAGTTAAATCAGCTTTAGACTTTCCCCAAATCAATGGTCGTTCGGTTTTCGAATTCATTAACCGGTTGATTAGAACGACCAAATCTACTTCGAGATAAATAGTAGTTCCAGCCATATTCATCTGATCCATATTATCGAAAAAGCAAGGTGTTCCGCCTCCGGTAGAAATTACCGCATGATCATTTTGTGATATAACTTGTTGAAGCATTTCCTTTTCGATCTGCCTAAAATGCTCTTCACCTGATTGATATATTAACGATCGTATAGTTTGATTCTGGTTTTCCTCAATAACCTTGTCAAGATCGATAAAGGGCATATTTAACTTATTTGAGAGTTTTTTACCAATTGTCGATTTTCCGCTTGCCATAAAACCAATGATAAAAATTCTCATGATATTACTTATTAAGTTATTAGCTATTCTTTATCGAGATCAAAAAGACTCATTTGCGATGGATCATCCTCAACAGGTCCATTTTCATCAGACTCTTCAGGTACAGGGTTCTTTTCAATACGAATAAGTGGTTCTATTTCCGTTACTATTTTTACCTCGTAATTCGATAACCGCTTGCCTTTTGCCTTATAACTTTTAACACCAATAAAATCTGCTACTTCTATAATTTCATTTTCGCGATTTTTATGGCGACCTCCAAAACTCACTTCAAGTCGTGGATATTCAACTTCGGTTAGTTTTAATAAACGTGATTCTTCGTTATCACCAATAAAACTGGTAAGTTTATCGGTTGGCTCGAGTGTAAATCGTTTAAGGTAGTAGAATTCCAAATCAGCATCGTAGTAAACTGCGGAGTAGATCTTCTCTGGTCGGTATTTCTCAACAATAAAAACATCATCCTCAAAATGGTTCATAAGATCATACGATGATAATCGGTACTTACCCGATTTTGTAACAACGAGTATTTTTTCATCAGCATGAAATTCGCCCAAGAACTTACCACGTCCATCGGCATTTAATCGCAGAACCTCCTCTTCGAACCATATTTTTCGGCCTCCAAGAGTTGAAAATCCTTCTTCTTTCAGAACAATTTTATGAATGGCATATTTGGTAAGAACATTACCCATCGACTGTTTTCCCTTTATGGCCAGTTCGCTAAAGTTATATTCAAATACAGGTTTTTTTAATCGTGGTCGTGGACGCAGATATACTTTGATTACTTCGGCCTCGCCATTTGGGTTTACACTCATATAAAGTATTTTAGAACCCTTAGTTCCTTTGGTAATTTCGTACTCTTTATCACGCGAAATACCTGTAATAGCGCATCTCTTAATCATTATAGCCCCATTTAACCCATCGCGGTATACAATATTGTAAATGGTTCGGTTGTCATTTCGTTTAAACACACCGGCATGAATAATATCCTTGCCCACAAAATTCTTTTCTGCTACTTTGGTAATTGTGTATCGACCGTCGCTTAAAAAGGCAATAACCTCATCAATATCAGAGCAATCGCATACATATTCATCCTTTTTCAGGCCATAACCTATGAATCCCTCTTCGCGATTAATATATAATTTTTGGTTTGCAACAACAACCTCTGTGGCAGCAATAGTTTCAAGATTACGGATCTCTGTTTTTCTTTCGCGACCATCGCCGTGTTTTTTTCTTATCTGCTTAAAGAAATTAATGGTATAATCAATTATATGATCGAGGTGATTTTGTGTTTCTTTTATTTGCTCCTCAAGATCTCGAATTATTTCATCGGCTTTTTTTACATCAAACTTAGAAATACGTTTAATCTTTATTTCGGTTAGTTTCTCTATATCCTGAACAGTAATTTCTCTGAAAAACAGTTTTTTATAAGGTTTTAATCCTTTATCAATAGCTGCAATAACAGCTTCCCATGTTTCAGCCTCTTCAATATCGCGGTAAATCTTCTTTTCAATAAATATTTTCTCGAGCGATGACATGTGCCATGATTCCTGTAATTCAGCCTTTTTTATTTCGAGTTCTCTGGTGAGCAGCTTAACCGTATTGTCAGTAGAAATCTTAAGTAATTCGGTAACACCAATAAAAATTGGTTTCTTGTTTGAGATTACACATGAGTTTGGTGATATTGGTACCTCGCAATCGGTAAATGCATAAAGAGCATCAATGGTTTGATCAGGTGAAATTCCAGGAACCAGATGAATCAAAATCTCTACATTTTCTGCAGTATTATCATCTATTTTTCGAATTTTTATTTTTCCTTTCTCTGCAGCTTTAAGAATCGAATCGATAAGACTTTGAGTTGTTTTACCAAACGGAACTTCAGTTATCTTGAGGGTTTTTTTATCTTCTTTTTCGATGCGGGCTCTAACTTTAATTGCTCCTCCACGAATACCATCGTTATAACGACTAAAATCAGCTATTCCACCAGTTGGAAAATCAGGATAAAGCTCAAAACTCTTTCCTTTTAAATGCGCAATGGAAGCATCAATAAGCTCATTAAAATTATGAGGCAGAATTTTTGATGCTAATCCCACAGCAATCCCTTCGACACCTTGAGCAAGAAGTAATGGAAATTTAACCGGAAGTGTTACTGGCTCATCATTACGGCCATCGTACGATTTTTTCCATTCGGTGGTTTTTGGATTAAAAACTACATCACTGGCAAATTTCGAAAGTCGAGCTTCGATATATCTGGGTGCTGCCGCGCTATCGCCAGTAAGTATATTGCCCCAGTTTCCCTGAGTATCAATTAACAGATCTTTTTGTCCGAGCTGAACTAAAGCATCACCAATAGAAGCATCACCATGCGGATGAAATTGCATGGTAAAACCAATAACATTGGCTACTTTATTGTATCTTCCGTCGTCAAGCCGCTTCATTGCATGCAAAATACGGCGCTGAACAGGTTTTAAACCATCATCGAGATGAGGTACTGCTCTTTCTAAAATTACGTATGATGCATAATCAAGAAACCAATCTTTGTACATCCCCGACAGGTGAACTATTTTATGAAGCTCACCATTGGTTTGTCCATTTTCATCAATCGGTTGGTTTGTATCTTCGTTTTCGGGAAGCTCAATATTCTCTTTATTCTCTTTACTCATCCTCTTCTAAATAAACTTGTCAAACAAAAATATTTTGTATTTCTTATCCTTCGTCGATTACCTCTATCTTAAGGTTTTCAACTATAAAATCCTGTCTTTCGGGAGTATTTTTACCCATATAAAACTCGAGCAAATCATTTATTGCGTCGTCTCTGCGAATCCTAACCGGATCGAGACGAATATCTTTACCAATAAAATGTTTAAACTCCTCGGGTGATATTTCCCCAAGCCCTTTAAAACGTGTTATTTCAGGATTCTGACCTAATTTTTTAATTGCTTCTTCGCGTTCTGTTTCGCTGTAGCAGTAAATGGTTTCTTTTTTATTTCGAACTCTGAAAAGCGGTGTTTGCAAAATATACAGATGTCCGTTTTTAATCAGATCAGGAAAGAACTGAAGAAAGAAAGTCATCAGCAGCAATCGGATATGCATTCCATCAACATCGGCATCGGTTGCAACAATAACTTTGCTATAACGAAGGTTTTCTATTCCTTCTTCAATATTTAAAGCTGCCTGCAATAGGTTAAACTCCTCGTTTTCGTAAACAATTTTTTTGGTTAATCCATAGGTATTCAATGGCTTACCTTTTAAACTAAAAACTGCTTGTGTATTTACATCTCTCGACTTTGTAATTGAACCACTTGCTGAGTCACCCTCGGTAATAAAAATAACGGTTTCGTCGTTTAACTCCTCATCAGTATTTAGATGGAATCTGCAATCACGCAGTTTTTTATTATGTAGATTTGATTTTTTTGCCCGTTGTTTTGCAATTTTTTTGATATCGGAAATTGCTTTACGCTCTTTTTCAGAATCCTGAATTTTCTGAAGTAATATTTCTGCTGTTTCCTGGTTTCTATGCAGATAATTATCAAGCTCTTTCTTTAGAAAATCACGGATAAAATTTGCCACCGAAATTCCATCGGGTGAAATATTTTTGGATCCGAGCTTTGTTTTTGTTTGCGATTCGAAAACAGGTTCTTCAACTTTAATGCTTATTGCTGCAACAATCGAAGCACGTATATCTGAGGGATCAAAATCTTTATGATAGAACTCGCGGATGGTTTTTACCAACGCCTCGCGAAATGCAATTAGGTGGGTTCCTCCCTGTGATGTATATTGTCCATTTACAAAACTATAATACTCTTCGCCATAATGATTCCCATGAGTCATGGCAACTTCAATATCCTCACCTTTGATATGTACAATCGGATACAAACTTTCAGTACTAAGGTTTTCTTCAAGCAAATCGCGAAGCCCATTTTCTGAGAAGAACTTCTTACCATTGAGGTAGATTACTAATCCGGAATTCAGGTAAACATAATTTCGGATCATTGTCTCCACATACTCTTCGACATAATGAAATTCGCCAAAAAGTTGATTATCAGGCTTAAACAATACCGATGTTCCATTTTTTTCAGTTGTTGGCTGAACATCTTCCTCGGTTACAAGTTCGCCATGCGAAAACTCAATTGTTTTTCTTTCGCCTTCACGAAAAGCTTCAATTTTAAAATAACTTGATAAAGCATTTACTGCCTTAATACCAACACCATTCAGCCCTACCGATTTTTTAAATACTTTTGAGTCGTATTTAGCACCAGTATTCATTTTCGATGCAACATCCATGAGCTTGCCTAGTGGAACCCCTCGCCCATAATCGCGTATCTTAACCTTTTGACCCGTAATTTCTATATCGATTGTTTTGCCAAAACCCATCATAAACTCGTCGATGGAATTATCGATCACCTCTTTCATCAGCACATAAATTCCGTCATCATGCGAGGTACCATCTCCAAGTTTCCCAATATACATTCCGGGACGCTTTCTGATGTGCTCCTGCCAATCGAGGGTGCGAATACTATCTTCCGAATAATTTCCTGTCATTTCACCAAATTTTTGTCAAATATATATAAAAGTAAGAATCGAGTTTAAAAAGTTTATCAACAGGTAAAAAACACCTGAATAACAGCTATATAGATTATTTTATCAAATTTATTCAGAGAAATATCCTGTTTTAGGGTGTTTTTGAGATTGGCTTAGATTTTTATAAAGTAAATCATGTGTATAAAAAAACTAAGGGGGTGTTGAAAAATAGATATTTCTACTAATTTTCTTGTGTTATCTGTTATTTTGTTCTACCTGTTTTCTTATCTGTATTAACTCATTCTCCATTAGCGATTTAACATGATTTGCTAACTGACTTGTTTCCATCTGCTGAAAAAAATCGAACGAGATTTCATCTAATACACTGAGTGTTATCTGATGTGAACCGAGAAAGAGTCCATATTTGTTGAGCAAGTTTGGCTTTGTACCTTCGATTACAACCGGAATAATTGATCTCTTTGATAACTGAGCAAGTTTAAACGCTCCTTCTTTAAAGTTGCCGATACTACCTGTGCGGGATCGTGTGCCCTCCGGAAAAATAAATAATGTACATCCTTTATTCAATGCTCTTTCTCCATCGATTAACATTTTCTTAATGCTTGCTTTGCTTGTTCTCTTTAGTTTAATATCACCACTTAGATTCATTAACCATCCAAAAACAGGTATTTTAAATACTTCGGCTTTAGAGACCCATCGAAAAGGCTTGCCTAACCTGTACATTACTATAATATCTTCAAGCGACTGATGATTTGCAACCACTACATACACATTGTCTCTTTTAATTTTTTCTGCACCTTTAACCTGAACATGCCACCATGGATTTAGCCTCGTATATAATGAACCCCAAAAAAGGGCAACATGACTCAAAATATTTAATCGCTTATCAAAAAGAAAAGTAAAAAACCAGGTTACCAAAAATACTGGTGCCACAAAAATGATAGTAAACAAAATAATAATCCAAATAATTATCGACCTGAGAATACTAATCATTTTTAATGATTCGTTAAATTTTTTATTAAAAAATCAATTATTTCAAAATACGATTCAAAAATAAGAACTATTTTTAATACTGAAAAAAAATGTTTTCATCTTGGTATATTTTTTGATTTGATCCATTAACTTATTATTTTCACAAATTAGTTTAATCGAAGTAATATTGAAATACAGGTTTTAATGAACATTAAACGTTTTCTTATTTTTGTGTGTTTTATAGGGATCGGGATTCAGGTTGTTGCACAGGAGCAAACCATGAAACTTGATACGATTTTTATGTTAAGCAGAAAAAAATTAGTGGTTCAGGTTAAGAATGTTTCATCGGCAACGGTTCGATATTTTGATCCTAAAAATCAGGGATCATTTACAATAGAAAGAAAACAAATACAGCAGATTGTTTTTAGTAA
Source organism: Bacteroidales bacterium (assembly GCA_034002805.1). Classification (GTDB taxonomy): domain Bacteria; phylum Bacteroidota; class Bacteroidia; order Bacteroidales; family UBA12077; genus UBA12077. The sequence goes on from JAVEZW010000077.1 coordinate 10,254, forward strand.
CGGACGAAAGGAAGTATTTAACAAACCCGCTTTTATGATGGTTGAAGAAGGCTCATGGAAAACAATCATTGTTACTGATAACAAAAGCGATGTGGCAGGTTTGTACGAACTGGGACCGGTTATAGGGAAATCATCAGCCGGAAGTACCGATGCTAAATCAGCCAAGCGAAGTGCAATTATCAGGTTACAGAAAAAAGCAGCTTTACTTGGAGCCGCAATGGTATTGGTTACCAAAGAGGAACCTATTGGCGGTTTTGGTGAAGCTCCTTCGTTTAATGTTGAGGGAATAGCCTATGGTTACGAACCTCCAAAAGAAACCCCAAAAGAAGAAAATCCACAATAAAATTGTGGATTTTTCTATTACCAGATTATATTCTGCAAATCAACCATCAAAAAGTACTAATTATTATTCTGGTAATCCTAATTCAAGTAAGCCCTGAATAAACACTACGTCTTTTGGAATTCGTTCTTTCTGAACTCTGTAAAGATCATTTAATAATTCGTCGCGGATAAATCCTTTTTCTGTAATTAGCTTTTTCGCTTCTTCGTAATTACCTTCTCCCTGAATCACTAAGATAGTATTTGCAAGGCTATTCATCGCTTGTTTCATTTTTTCAAAATGTATCGTATAAGTATTTGTTTTGTTATCATACGAAAAAGCTCCAGCATCCTGAAAATAATTAAATCTGATCATGTTTGCCACACCCTGATCGTTTGAGATACCAAAGCGAACTGATCGGAAAATATCGGCCATATAAGTAACATAATTATCCATAAGGGTGCCAGAATTAAGCTCACCCATATCGTATAACTTGGTAATAAAAAATAAACTTAAAATATCATTTTTACTTTCCTCAATCACATTATAGTATTCTTTTAGTGCATCGCGAACAGGCTGGTTCTTAATGGTTTCTTTTATACCAAGAGAGCTTCCTACTTCGTAAAACATAGTGTTTTCGAAAAATGCATTAAAGGTAACATGCTTATGCTGATCAGGATTAATTAACAGGTTACTCATTGGTTTTAGGATTTTTTCAAATTTTGCTTCCATAACATTTCTGAACTGAAGCTTACGGCTGCCAACCTGCTGCTGAACCTGACCATCACGGGGTAGATTAAATGCAATCTTCTTGCTTCCTGCATTCCAACAACCTGTGCAATAAATTACATCGTAAACCATAATATCAGAAAAGCCTTTGGGTAGCTCAGTAATATATTTAGCATCAACAGGTAAATTCTTTTGCAGATAAGGCAATAAGAGAGCATATTTTTCAAGATTTTTACTCCAGTCTTTGTCTTTTATTAAAACCATTGACTGATAGGATGCTTTTGACCAAAAAAGACGATCGTCGTTTTCATCAATAGGGCCTACAATAAAATCAACAACATTATCCTTCATTTTCATCCAAGCTAAATCGCTATCAAAATATTTATCGGTAATCAAGGCTTTGGCCCTGAGTTGAAGGTAATTCTTTAAATCACCATTATCAGTCAACTCGGCAGCCTTCATCATTAAATCAGCTATTGTCTGAAGTTTTTCGTCATAAGCTTTGTAATATGGAATAGTTTGCAAACCACCTATCTCATTTCGTCGAAGGAGTGTATAGGAACTGTATTTTTCCAAATCACCAAACTCTTCGAACTCCTGATAACTCATATCAGCAGGATAAAAATTTGCGCCATCGGGTTTTTTACCAACACCCTCAACAAACGGTTCATTGCCATTTAACCGATCCCATGGTCCATAGTTTATGTTTACATATTTAAGCGTATTTTCATCAGTAATAGTCTCAAAGAGCTGTTCTTTTTTACCATAGGTCTGAATCCAGTATAAATCATCGATTAACTTAGCAGCCTCAAATAAATAGGGGAGCATTTTCCTTTGATTTGCACTTAATACATCGAGATTTGTATTCAACTTAACATCAGCATAATTTAAAAGCTGTTTCTCAATTTTTGTCTGTGGTTGATTCTCTTTTTTTTTGTTTTTATCTGCGCAATCTGAGGAGATTAAAGCAACAAAAAACAGAACGATTAATGCACATTTTTTATACATAATGTAAGGTATTAGGTTTATAAAAAATAATCAAATCGAATAAATCAGAGGCTTGGGTAGTTTTCTGGTATGAAAGTTACAACTATTTAAAACCAGAGTCAACGCCAAGAAAAGAAAATTTTGATACTTAAAATGGAGAAGCTTACAAATCAGCTATTTGCAGAACAAGTTAGATTAACAACTACCAAACAACGCATTAATTATAAGATCGATATCTAAAATCATGTTGTTATTATGATGACACTCCATTAACGTTTTTCGTACTATGCTCTCATCATGTTTTACCCCGATTAATAAATTTTCAAGCAATTGATTATCGGGAATACCGCTTATTCGGATTTCTTTTATCATCCCTTTCTCAACCTGAAGAAATATCTCAGCCAAAGCATCATCAATTTTTAATTTACTAACGTAATTGTAATCGGGCGAATAGCCATAATTCCAGTTCCAGGTGGAGTATTTCTCATCAATTAATCGCTGTATTTCTAATTGGTCATTTTGATTAAACGCAAATGGCATCACATTACTAAATTCTGAACAAACAACTTGTACCAGCTTTTTCTTAAACACATCAATTGAGATTTTTTTATCAATAAAATCCTGAATATTTGCAACATTGCTCCGAACAGATTTAACTGCTTTATCAGTAAATTTATTTGCCGGAGCATTAATTGATTTATTTAAAACTGTTAAATCGGATGAAAAAAGTAAGGTGCCGTGATGCAGAACTCTTTTTTTAAACACATGCTCGGCATTGCCCGAAACCTTAAATCCATTAACCCTGATATCATTATGACCTTCGAATTTAGCATTTACTCCTAGCTGATTAAGCGCCTTGATAATTGGTTCTGTATGTTTTTTAAAATCAACTGTATTTTTGTCGTTTTCGGTATCCTTAAAAAAAGCAAAATTTAGATTTCCCAGATCATGATAAACAGTTCCTCCACCAGATAACCTGCGAATAACAGGAATGTTATTTTCTTTTACAAAAGAATAGTTAATTTCGTTAAGTGTATTCTGATGCTTTCCTACAATTATTGAGGGTTCGTTTTGGTAAAGTACAAAAAAATCTTCGGTAAAGTTTTTAAGCAGATATTCTTCGGCAGCAATATTAAAATAAGGATTTGTTGTATTGCTTTCTATTAAAAACATTGATGATAATCTACAATTATTTATAAGACAATAATTTACTAGGATTGTTTAAAAACTTTTTTCTCGGTAAAATAATAACCAATATAAACTATAAATCCGATTAAAAAGCCCAGTAATCCACCACAGATAATATCTAACGGAAAATGAACACCCAAATAAATTCGGCTATAAGAAACTACGGCAGCCCAAATAAAAATAAAAATACCGAATGCTCTATTCTTAAATAAGTAAGCTAAAAATGCAGCGATACCAAACGTGTTAGCAGCATGTGATGAAACAAAGCCATATTTGCCGCCACATTTATTTTTAACCAGATGAACAATATCCTGCAGATCGGGTGTATGGCATGGCCGTAAACGTTCAAACACATTTTTGAAGAGATGTACCGATAACTGGTCGGTTAAAAACACAAGTAACGCAATAAAAAGCAATACGATCAACGCTTTTTTTCTTTTCTGATAAACAATAACACCAATAATCAGAATATAAAAAGGAATCCATGATTTAGATCCTGAAATCCACCACATTATTTTATCCCAGAAAGGCGAATGAATACCATTTAGGAAAATAAATAACTGAGTATCCCAATAAGTCAAAAATTCAATCATATTATTTTGAATGTAATTCTTTCCAGATTAAATCTTTCAGTTCTTTTATCCCTTTTTGTGCAATTGATGAGATAAAAACATAAGGAATATCGGGCAAATCTTGTTTAATCTCTTTTGTCAACTCCTTGTCGAGCAGATCTGATTTGGTAATTGCCAGAATCCTTTTTTTATCTAATAACTCCGGGTTATATTTTTCGAGTTCCGAAAGCAAAGTTTTGTAATCATCATGAATATGATTGCTATCTGCAGGAATCATAAACAGCAACATGGAGTTTCGCTCAATATGCCTAAGAAAACGAAGTCCTATACCCTTTCCCTCACTCGCGCCTTCGATAATTCCAGGTATATCAGCCATAACAAAAGATTGCATATCACGATATTCAACAATTCCAAGATTAGGAACTAACGTTGTAAATGGATAATCAGCAATTTTTGGTTTTGCCGCTGAAACAACACTTAAAAGAGTTGATTTGCCGGCATTTGGAAAACCAACCAATCCAACATCTGCTAATACTTTTAGTTCAAGAATATACCATCCTTCTTTTCCATCTTCGCCAGGTTGTGCGTATCTTGGGGTTTGGTGAGTCGCCGATTTAAAATGTACATTTCCTAAACCCCCACGTCCACCCTGAATCAATATTTTTTCTTGTCCATCTTCGGTTATTTCAAATAACTCCTCTTCGGTTTCACCATCTTTAGCAACAGTACCCAGCGGAACCTCAATATAAACATCCTTACCATTTGCGCCAGTTTTTTCCCAACCTGCACCAGCCATTCCACTAGTTGCAAAAATATGTTTATGAAATCTTAAATGAAGCAAAGTCCAAAGCTGTGCATTACCTTTTAATATAACATGTCCGCCACGACCACCATCACCACCATCGGGTCCTCCTTTATCGATAAATTTTTCGCGATGCAAATGCGGCGAACCTGCACCACCTTTACCCGATCTACAAAATATCTTTACATAATCAACAAAATTCTTCTCTGCCATTTTTCTCTCAACTTAGTTTATCAATCAGGTTACAAATATCACTAAAAATTTTGTCAATATCACCTAAACCATTAACAGATTGATATTTATTTAGATTTTTATAATA